>NZ_JBFUCP010000007.1:0-409089 GCF_056405175.1 Pedococcus sp. P1_H8 | reverse complement strand
GCATACGAGATGGTCAGGCCGTTGCCGAGCGGCCAGCCGGTCTCGCCGACCGCGCGACCGGGGACGACGACGGGAGCCAGCGCCTCGAGCACGGCGACTGCCGCGGCCAGGGGATCCGAGCGGGTCCGCAGCCACGCACCCGGGTCGGTGAACAGCCCGAAGGGCAGCACGACGTCGCGCGCTCCCGAGGGTGCGGTCGGGCCGAGCAGCCCGAGGGCCGACAGTCCCGCGTCGATCGTCGCCCGGCCGACGTCGCTCGCCTCCGTGCGGCACCAGCGCGCGAGCTGCTGGGCGAGGACGGCCGGGACGGCCACCGTGGCGAGCCGGACCAGCGCGTCGGTGTCGACGGCCGGATAGAGCGCGGTCGTCGTCGGGGAGGTCGCGCCCGGAGCCAGCGACTCCACGGCCACGTGGGCACCCGAGGTCCCGGCCGACCCGACCAGACGCACCCCACCCACCCCATCGAGCAGGGCGCCCAGGGCTGCGGTCGCGGTCACGCCCGCTGCGCCGGCGGCCAGCGTCACCTCCAGCGGGGGCAGTCCCTCCACGGCGAGCGTGAGGTCGCCCGTGATGGTCCCGGAGGCGAGGTCCACGTCGACGTGCAGGCCGCTGGCCCCGATCCGGATCGCGGTCGGCGCGAGGTCGCTCGGCCGGACCGTCACGCCGGTCAGGGCGCGGACGTCGTCGGCGAGCTGGGCGGCGCGCGCCACGACGAGGGGACGGATCGTGGCGACCGGGTCGTGCAGCAGGTGGTCGATGGCGTCGGGATCGACTCCGCTGTCGCGAAGGATCCCCAGGTGGGTGAGCAGGCCGGCGAGCGCCGGGGAGGCGGTGCGGATGCGGGTGCCGATCTCGGACAGCAGGATCTTGACCTCGGGCAGCGCGGTCGTGGCCGTGCTGCCGTCCCCGTCGGCCCGGACCAGCCACGACTCACGGTATGCCGCGAACGCGCGGGCTTCGTGGAGCACGAGCTCGGTCGTCCCGTCGCCGCCGCCCTCGCCGAGGGGCATGGTGACCCGCGCCTCGACCCAGCGCACCGCGAGATCCTGCTGGGACGCTCCCGGCCCCCCGACGAGCCACCCGTCGCTGATGCCGAGGTGCACGTCGAGCACGACCTCGCGCAGCGGCTGCCCGTGCGGAGTCGCCCGGCGGGCCGAGGCGAGGTCGACCCGCGCCCCCACCCCGACGAGCAGGCCACCGAGGTCGAGGTCGAGGACCGGCAGGTCGACGCCGACGTGGACCTCGGTGGGGGGTCCGGTCGTGCGGGCGACGTCCGCGGCCGCTGCGGCCGAGCGGGCGGCTATCCCGGCCACGGCGACGGAGGCGATGGCCGAGCGCACCTCGGCCTCGGGGACGGCTCCGAAGACCGCGTGCACCTCGGCCGTGGACGGCAGGGTCTCGCCCGCCGCGCTCGGCAGGTCGGCGGCGGTGAGCACCGTCATGGCTCGCCGCACCAGGCCCTGGCCGCGTCGCAGCGGGTCGCAACCGAGGGCGAGCAGCGTGTCGGTCCAGGCCGGCAACGGATCGGGGACGAGCCGGTCGAGGAAGCGCACGGCGTCGCCACCCAGGCCCGTGGTCAGGGAGGTCAGCACGACCGGCGACCAGGGCGTCCCCACGGTGACCACTGCCGTGACCCTCGTCTGGCCGACAGCCGCGCGCACCGCGGCCGCGCCCGCCGCGCCATAGCCGACGAGCACCACATCGGCGGTGCGCCCGGACAGCACGGCGGTCAGGCGCCCCGCCAGCGCGGCGACCGTGTCGTGGTCGGGGCGCTCGGCGGCCACGGACGGAGGGGCCGGGAGCTGGACGAACCAGTGTCCGGTCGTCGCCTCCGGCATCGCCGTGGGCGCCGTCCCCGTCGCGTCGATCGCCTGGCCGCCCGGAACGTCGGTGAGCCAGCCCGCACCACAGCCGACGTGGACGACCGTGTCCGTGGCGACGCCGACGCCATCCAGGACGTAGCTGCCGGTCCGTCCGTTGGCGACCAGCTCGGCATACGACAGGCCGGTCAGGACGCTCGTGGTCACGCCGGCGGGCGCCACCGCGCCGACGACACCGTCGGTGTCCTTCCAGCGGGTGACGAGGGAGTCGATGCCCTCCCCCAGCCTGGTCCGGCCCACGAGCAGGTCGGCCAGGTCGGGTGCGCTCGGACCGGCCGCCCGCAACGTGGCGGCGACCGCCCGTCCGTCGGGCACCGTGTAGCCGCGCAGCAGCTCGCCGTACCCGGGCCCACCGGGGCCGGCGGTCGAGACATCCGGGCAGCCGGGGACGGTCCAGACCGCCAGCCCGGGGGCCCGGCGATCGCCGCCGATCGGGCACCGGTAGGGGTCGGCCGGACGGCCGGCCCCGAGTGGCGTCGCGAGCGCTCCACCACTGAGCAGCCACGCGACCGGACCGAGGCCGGTGCGGATGTTGGCGCAGTCGAGGGCGAGGGCGAGCAGCCAGTTCTCGACAGCCGTGCCGGGGTCGTCGATGAGGGCGCCGAGGCGCAGGTGGGCGCCGCCGCCTCGCCAGCCGACGAGGTCCAGGAGGGTGCCGAGGACGTCGGAGCGCGCCCTGCCGAGCAGGGCGGTGACCAGGCCTTCGACCTGGTCCCAGTCGGGCGTGAACGTCACCACCCCCGCGGCGGAGATCTCGGGCAGCGGTATGCCGTGGACGCGCTGCACCAGCGTGCGCGGGTCGGTGTAGGTGACGGTGAGCCCGTCGCCGAGGACACGCGCCTTCAGTCCCGCCGTCGGGGCCCAGGTCGCCGCGACGCCGATGCCGGTGAACGCGACCTTGGCGATCTCGAGATCGAGGGTCATCGGGTCGACGCCCACGGGTCGGAGGAGGACCTCGGCGCTCGCGCCGGCTGCCAGGGACACGTGACCAGCGGAGAGCTCGACGCGCAGGAGGACCACGTCGGCGCCGACCGCCACCTCGAGGTCGGTGAGGACGGGCAGGGCTGCGTCGGCACCGAGGGCGAGGACGAGCGTGTCCGTGCCGTGGACGGCATCGGTCTCGCGCCAGGCCCGCAGCCCGACCCCGCTGGCGACGTCGAGCCGCCACGGGTCGCTCGGGTCGCCGGTCTGGGTCGGGGTCTGCACGGTGCCCGTCAGCAGCTCGGCCAGGCGGCCCAGGACGTCGGCCATGGCGTTCGGGGTCTGCAGCACGTCGAGCCAGTAGTTCTTGATCGCGGCCAGCGGGTCGGCGATGAGGGCCGAGGCGGTGATCGCGGTGACGTTGGTCGGGGCGGCGATGCCGAGGAGCCGCTCGACGGCGTCCTGGGCCCCTCCCAGCCCGGCGAGGGCGGCGCTGAGGGCCGACGAGACGACGGAGTCGACCGCGGCGACGGCGGCCTGGGGCGAGGAGAGGTCGAGCAGGTCGTGGTGGATTCCACCGGGGAGATCCACCCCGTGGAGGGTGAGGGTGAAGGCCGGGTGGCGCGCCGCGTCGAGGCCGATCCCGACCCGCAGGCCAGCCACCGCGGTCCCGCCGGTCAGCAGCGGAGTGCCGCCGCTCGCCTGGGAGCCGAAGACCGCCTCGGCCCGCAGCCCCGGGACGGCGGTGACCGAGCCGGTGCCGGTGTCTGCTCGCAGGAGGTCGACGGTCGCCGTCAGGTCTGCGGTCCCCGGGGCAGGCGACCAGCTGACGTCGAGCCAGGGCACGAGGGTCGGGTGCCCACCGGTGCCGGGGGTCACCCGCAGACCCAGTCGCAGCGTTGCCGGACCGATGGCGAAGCCCACGGAGTTGGTCGCGGCGTCGGGGATGCCGCCGACGAGGCGGGCCAGCTCGGTCAGCCAGGCGTCCAGCGTGGTGTCGTCCTCGAGGATCGACTCGACCCACTCGACCAGGGCGGACAGGCCGCGCGTCGGGAGCTCGGCGATCGGCAGGGGCGGCACGCCGACACCTGCTCCGCGCAGGCCGAGCATCCCGGCCAGGCCCATGACGTGCCGGAAGACGAGGTCGTTCGGGTCGAGGGCGTCGATTTGCTGGCGCACCATGCCGACGACGAACTCGAGGATGTCGGCGCCGAGCGTGGTCAGGGAGTCGAGGTCGAGGGTGCGGCTCTGCGGGGTCACCGCCCCGGGGAGCTGGAGGTCGACCAGCGAGAGGGAGAAGCCGACCGTGTCGTCCGTCGTGGTGGGGATCGCGAGGTGGACGCTCGCGCCGCCGAGATAGGCCACGCCCGGGACGGGCGGGGCGTCGGCGAAGTCGGCCTCGACGCCGATGCTGATCCGGCCACCGGGGCGGCCGAGGAGCAGCCAGCGCGGGAGGGTCGCGTCGGTGGGGCGGCTGTCGGTCTGGCCGCTGCGCGGCACGTGGAAGATCGGGACGTGGATCGTCGTCTTGACCGTCGGCGCCGTCGTCCCGGCCTGGTGCTCGACCGCGACGCCGACGCGCACGGCGCCCTGCACCGGCTCGACCACGGCATACACGGTGATCGCCGGCGAGGACTCGGAGAAGAGCGGGATCCACTTCTGCTCACCCTCGCGGTGCAGCTCCGGCGGTCCGAGCGCCTCGTCGACGAACGCGATCAGAGCGTCCCGCTGACCGGTGTCAGCGAGGATCGTGGACAGGCCATGGGTGTTGCTCGTCGTGGCCATGGGGTCGCCGAACCAGGCACTGTTGGCCCCTGACCCGTCGGTGATACCCAGCGCCTGCGCGAGCGACCCGAAGGCACCCATCCCGTCCTGGGTCAGTGTCATCGGTCAGCGCCGGAGTCCGGAGAGGTCGTTGCGCGCCATCGGCTGCACGACGAGGATCTGCGACCCGGCGGCGACCGACCCGGGGATGAGGGGCAGCCCGGCCGCGTCCTTGCCGAGCTCGGCGCACATCCTGCGGGCCAACTCGAGGATCGCCTCCCAGGCGAACCCCGTGAAGGCCGCGGTCCACCGGCCGGTGACGACCTCGGGCCCGTCGAGCCGGCTCAGGCTCGACATCACCAGACCCGTCGGCGCCTCGGGTGTCCCGACCCCGAAGGGCACCGTGATCACGGCCGGCTCGGGCAGCTGATCGCAGCCGACCTTGACGGCGACCCTGATCACGCCGGGGATGCAGGTGAGGGCGACGGTCGAGATGTCGACCCAGAGCTCGCTGCCCTCCTGCTCCCACACGACGATCGGCGAGGAGTCGGCCGGAACGTCGGCCACGAAGCGGATGACGCTGCGAAGGAGCCGGGTCGCCTCGGCGGCCTTGAGCGTCACGCCCTTTTTGGGCCGGTCCCCCGGCTTGAGCCGGTCAGCGTTGCGTATCGCCTTGAGGATGGACGCGTCGGTGAGGACATCTCTCAGGCCTGTCGCCCCGCCGACCCCGAGCGCGCCGGAGGCCCGCGCGCCGGAGCTGCGCGCGCTGGAGGACCGCGCGCCAGAGGGAAGCTCGCCCCGGACTGTCACAGCACACCTCCCTGAAGGCGGCGCGGACCATCAGTGGACCGCCTCCCCAGAGACGGCCGAATGCGGTGTGGCCCGGACCCCTCCGCAGCCACACCCAAGCGAATGCATGTCAGTGATGCTCCCTGCAGGTAACCAGCGGCGAGACTCGGCGGTCAACGGCCTGTCACAGAACCGCCACATCTCGTAGCGCAAACCTCGACATTCACGACAATCGCTCGACACGGCATCGCCGTGTCGCGAATCGTCAGCCGGCTCCGCTACTCCAGGTCGGCGCGAGCGCGCGACTCCACCGTGATCGTCACCGAACCGCCCAGAGTGTCGAGGAGGCCGCCGACCAACGGCAGGTCCGCCTTGCCGGAGACGCGGACCACGGCTGTCTGGCCGTCGGGACTCCCCGTGCCCTGAGCCACCTGCCAGGCCAGCATGCTCGCGGGCCTCGGGCGCTCTGCGAGGTAACGCACTGCTGTCTCACGCACGGTCTTGTCGCTGATCGCGACCGCATCACCCAATCCGCGCTGGTACGCCCCGAGGTCGAGGGCGTCCGCTGCATCGAGGGCTGCGCCGTCGGCGGCGTCGAGCAGCCGCATCCGGGACAGCTGCACCGAGGTGACTGCGACCGTTCCGACGATGAGCAGGATTGCCACGACGGCGAACCCGAGGATCAACAAGCTCACCTGACCGGCCTCCCCGCCGCCGGCTCGCAGCCTTGCTGGCGACGTCAAGCGCCTTGCCAACCGTCGCCAGTCGCCGCGGGCACACTCCACCCACGCAGCGAGCCTCCCGTTGCCCTGACGGGTCATCGTTGTCCGCTGAACCGGTCGACGACTGCCACATGACTGGCCGTGACAGGCACCTCGAGCGGCACCACCCTGCGGGCGAACGACGGGACCAGCGGCAACGGCACGGTGACGGTGGTGGCCATCTCGACCCAACCGTCAGCCCGAAGGCATGGCGTGCCGTCACAGGTCATCGTCAGCTCGGCGGCGTCAGCGCGAAAACCCTGGTCCTCGAAGGCGATCCGAGCGGCGGCCGACGCGCGCTCGTGGGCAGCCGCGGGCTCGGACGCCGTCACGAAGGCCCTGCCGGCTTCGCGCGCCGCTGCCGACGCGGCATACGCAGCCGCTTGGATCCTCGACAACGTCATGACCAGGTAGAAGAGCGGGACCATCAGCATCACCGCGAGGAAGACGAACTCCACCACGGCGCTGCCACGCTCGCCCGCCGCCCTGAGCGCCATCGCCCGTCGACGCAGTACCAGCATCACTGCCGCTCCAGGTAGGCGCGACCAATGAGGTCGAAACCGCTGTCCGGCCCGAACGGGCCGAGAACGGGCAGTGGCGCGCGCACGCGCACCGCGACGACCCGCACCCCTCCGGCGTCCACTACCTCGACAGAGACGTCGCGGGCAAAGCGTGCCGAGAGCGAGGTGTCGATCAGCTCGCGGGTGCGGGCCGCTCCGACGCGCGGGTCGGCGTCAGCCCTCGCCCCGAAGCGAGCCCCCTCGGATGCACAGGAGATGATGGTGTTGCGGACGTACAGGGCGAGTCCCACCTGGAACACGGCGAGAAAGAGCACCGACACCAGTACCGAGACCAGGACGAAGTCGACCACCGCCGCACCCTCCTCGCGCCGACCGCCGACTGGCGTCCACCGCACGGCGGCTACCTCCTCGCGCTGTTGAGCGCGTCCGAGAACATCGCCGTGAGCTGGTCCTCCGCGACGGCCCACAGGACTGCCACCAGCCCGGCTGTCATCAAGGTGATCAGCACCCAGCCCGGGACGTCGCCGCGCTCGCGGCGCTCGGCGGGCTGCCGGACGCTCCGGAGGACGCGGACCACGGTCAGCTGTGTGCGGGCCAGGGAGCGGTGAAGGATTGTCATGAGTTTCCTCTCGTGTGCTGGGTCAGGTGGTGCTGAACCAGGTGGTGCTGTCGTCAGGTGGTCCCGTGGTCAGGAAGGGTCAGATCGAGAACCGCAGGAAGGCAAAACCGGGAAATAC
Source organism: Pedococcus sp. P1_H8 (assembly GCF_056405175.1). NCBI lineage: Bacteria > Bacillati > Actinomycetota > Actinomycetes > Micrococcales > Intrasporangiaceae > Pedococcus > Pedococcus sp. P1_H8. Next base: position 401,716 of record NZ_JBFUCP010000007.1, on the reverse strand, counting down.
GGCGAACAGCACGGTGATCGGCAGCACGAGGAAGACCACGGGGATCATCATCGCGATCTCCTTCTTGCCACCCGCCTCCATGACTGCCCGCCGCCCCGTCTCACGAACGTCGTGCGCCTGCGCTCGGAGCACCTCCGCGAGCGGCGTGCCCCGCTCGATCGCGATGACCATGCCGTCGACGAACCTCGACAGGCTCATCAGGCCGGTGCGGTCTGCGAGTCCCTGCAGTGCCTTCTCCAGGTTCGCTCCGGCGCGCGCGTCGGCCAGGCAGCGGCCGAGCTCGGCAGACAGCTCGCCATGGGACAGGCGACAGACGCGTTCCAGTGCCCCCACGGCGCCCTCGCCCGCGCCGACGGCAAGGGCCAGGAGCTCGGCGATGGTGGGGAACTCGCTCAACATCCGCTGCTCGCGAACGTTCGCCTCGCGGCTGAGCCACTGGTCGCGGGCCACCACCGCCGACCCGACGCTGCACAGGACCACCAGAACGGCGGGCAGCACCGAACCACCCTTGCCCAGCCAGACGAGGCTGCCGACGACGATTCCCACGAGCAGGCCGATGGCGCCCCAGAGGACCTGTTCGGCCCGGAACCGGTCCACGTCGGGAGCCTTGCCAGCCCGCTGGAGGCGTCGTCGGACCGACGCCGACCCACCGAGGATGGACTCGATGCGTCCTCCGAGGTCCGCCACCACGGGTCCGGCAAGGACCTTCAAGGCGCCCGCCCCTGCGACCTGGCGACTGGCCAGCAGGCGAGAGGGACGCGGGGCGTCTCGCAGATACGGAAGGAGTCGGTCGTCGAGGGTGGCCCGACGGTTGCGCGGCAGCCCGCCCCAGACCAGCAGCAGGCCAAGCCCCAGTGCGAGTCCGATGGCCGCGCCGGCCAGGGGCCCGGTCATCGGAGCACTCGCGCGTCCTCGGGCAGCCGCCCGATGAAGACCATGATCCGGTATGCCGCCGCCGACACCGCCGCGCCGACGAGCAGGATCACCGTGCCGGTAGTGGTCCCATAGGCCCGGATCGACTCTGGCCGGGTGCACAGCATCGCCAGGACGACCCAGGGGGCCGCGACGGCCAGCCGGGCGGCGTTGACGGTCCAGCCCTGTCGGGTCTCGAGCTCGGATCGGGTGCGGCTGTCCTCCCGCAGGAAGGTCGAGAGGGTGCGCAGCAGGCCACCGAGGTCGCTTCCGCCCACCTCGCGGGCGATCCGCAAGGACTCGACCAACCGGTCCCCGACCGGGTCGCTGAGCCGGTCCTTGAGGCGGTCGAGACAGTCGTGGAAGTTCCCGCTCGCCCGGTAGTCCTCGGCGAAGGCCTGGAACGCCGGCCGTAGCTCCTCCGGCCCACGCACTGCCAACTGGCTCAGGGCCTCGGGCAGAGCGAGGCCGGCGCGGACGCCGGAGGTGATGTTGTCCACCGCATCGGGCCACAGCTCGCGCAGGTTGGACCGGCGTCGTCTGGCCCGCATCCGTACCAGCGCGAAGGGACCGTAGCCCGCCATGCCTGCGAAGCACAGTGCCACCGGCGCGACCTCGGTGGTGGCAAAGACCCCGACCGCGACGAGCGCGAAGCCCACCAGGCAGACGACGACCAAGCTGCGTGGGCCGACAGACTGGTAGCCCGCTTGAACGAGCTCGTCGTGCAACCTGTCCATGAGCGAGACCCGTGGTTGTCGCGTCGGAGTCGGCTCAGGCAACCAGGCAGACCACCAGAGGCAGAAAAGGCCACAGCCCAGCAGCAGCCCGATGACGAATCCGATCACCTGGTCACTCCTGCGCCAGGAGGGCAGCGACGTCGTACCCCGCGCGTCGGAACCGCTCTGGGTGCGGCGGGAAACCGTCTGCTCGACGGAGCACGCCGTCGCGCTGGGTGAAGATGTCGGCCGTCTCGACGACGTCGCCCTCGACCCGGCCCGGAACGGCGACGATCTCGCGAACCCGGCGGACCCCGTCGTGGTCGAGAGCCGCGTGCACGACGATGTCGACCGAGCCGCCGACGGTGGGCACGACGAACCGACTGCCGACGTTCTCACCGGCGAGCAGCGGCAGCGTGCACATCTTGGTGATGGCTTCCCGAGCACTGTTGGCGTGGATGGTGCACATGCCGGGCAGGCCGCTGTTGAGGGCGATGAGCAGGTCGAGGCTCTCGGCTTGGCGCACCTCGCCGACGATGATGCGCGACGGGCGCATGCGCAGCGCTTCCTTGACCAGTCGTCGCAGCGGGATCTCCCCGGTGCCTTCGAGGCTGGGAGGACGGCACTGCATGGATGCCACGTCCCGGAGTGGGATCTTCAGCTCGAAGACCTCTTCACAGGTGACGACCCGTTCGCGTGGGGGGATGGCGGCACTCAGGCAGTTGAGCAGCGTCGTCTTGCCTGCCTGGGTGCCACCTGCGACGAGGATGTTGAGCCCGGAGGCGACAGCGGCGCCCAGGAATCGCGCGGCATGCGGCGTCAACGTGCCCAGCCCCACCAGGTCGTCGAGGTGGGCAGCCCGGACCACGAACTTGCGGATGTTGACCGACCAGTGCGCCCGGGTGATGTCCGGGATGACCACGTGGAGGCGTGACCCGTCGGGGAGGACGGCGTCGACGAAGGGACTCGAGAGGTCGACCCGCCGACCGCTCGTCTTGAGCATCCGTTCGACGAGGTCGCGGACCGAGTCAGCCGTCAGCATGGTGGTGGTCAGCTCGGCGACCCCACCACGCGCGATGAACACCTTGGTCGGCTCGTTGATCCAGATCTCCTCGACCTCGGGGTCGTCGAAGTAGGGCTGCAGCGGCCCGAACCCCGCCACCGCGTCCTTCACCGACTTCACCGCGTCCTCGAGGTTCGCCAAGGCCGGAAGGCTCCCGTGCAGCGAGCGCTCGTCGTAGTCGGCCACCGCGTCGCGCACGAGTCGGTCCAGCTCGCCCACGTCCCGGGCAGGGTCCACCCCCGACCGCCGGATCAGCTCCCGAACCTCGGACTCGACAGTCATGACAGCGTCCATCTCAACCTCCCCATGACGTCCCAACCCCCCTGGTCGGCGAACCCCTCGTTTGCCTCCGGTTGCGGACGTCAGCGGCATACTAGCGGGTAACCTTTCAGGGCGGCCTCCGGCGTCCACAGCGGTGGGCAACCCCGTCCGCCCACTCTGCGCAGTGCCTACGGTCGAGCGATGCGATTGCAGCTGACCGTGGTGCGCCGCCCCAGAGGGCCGGCCTCGCCATCGCCCTCCCCCCTCGAAGTCGAGGTCGAGGCTCCCGTGGATGCCACGTCGCACGACCTTGCCGTCGCCCTTGCGGACCTCGTGGCGGACCTCGTGCCGGACCTCGTGGCTGACCAGCCACCCGACGAGCTGCAGGACCCCGTGGTCTGGGTCGGCGGTTCCCTCATCGCGGATGGCACCCTGCTGGGCCGCGACCTGCTCGTCGACGGGGCGGCGATCGCCCTCGGCTCCAGGCCTTCGGCCGGGCCCCTGGCAAGCAGTTCTCCAGGCACTCCGGTGGCCCTGGCGATCGCCCATGGACCCGACGCGGGCCGGACGGCCGAACTCGCACCGGGGTACCACACCGTGGGGCGCTCCGACGAGGCGACGATCGGTATCGACGACCAGCGCATCTCTCGGCTCCACGCTGCCATCCGGGTGACGGCCGACGGCATCACCCTTGCCGACCTGCGGTCGACCAACGGCACCTACCTCGGTGGCGTCCCGGTCGGCGCCGAACCCGTTCCCCTGGCGGTCGGTGCGACCGTCCAGGTCGGCGACACCGTGCTGGTCCTGCGTCCGGCAGGCGCGGTCCCGGCCGCCCTACGTCCTCGACCCGACGGGACCCGCGCCGTCAACAGACGACCCCGCCTGCTCTCGCCGGCCGCTCCCGTGTCCATCGCCCTGCCTTCACCACCAGACCAACCCGGCCGCACCCGCGTGCCCTGGATCGCGATGCTGCTCCCTGTCCCGTTCGCTGCCGTGATGGCGATCTTCTTCGGTCCGATGATGCTCGCGTTCGCAGTGATGAGCCCCCTTCTCATGGCGGGCACGGCCCTGAGTGACCGCGTCGGGAGCAGGCGCACGTATGCCGCGGAGCACGCGGCATACGAACGTCACCTCGTCGCCTCCCACGAGCGCCTCGCGGCGGCCTGCGCCGAGGAGGCGCGCTCCTTGCGACGAGCATTGCCCGACCCGTCCCGGACCCTCCTGATCGCGACGATGCCGGGGTCTCGTCTGTGGGAGCGACGTCGCGGTGACGCTGATGCGCTCACGGTGAGCATCGGCCAGTGCACGACGCCCGCGACCCTGCGCGTCATTCGACCGCCCGGCGACCAGAGCCCGGAACACCCTGCGCTGGAACGGGTTCCGTGCGCCCTGTCGTTGGCCGACATCGGGATCCTGGGTGTCTGCGGTGAGCGCGGCGCTGTCATGGCCCTGCTGCGAGTGGTCCTGGGCCAGCTCGCCGCGCTGCACTCCCCGCTCGACCTCGACCTGAGGCTCGTCGCAGGAAGCGTGCGAGCCGACGCCGCCTGGTCGTGGTTGAGTCGGCTCCCCCACGTCCGCCGACCCGACGGCAGTCCGAGCCACCACTGGGTGAGCGGCCTGGACGCCGATGCCACCGCTCGCGCGGCTGTCGTCGAACTGGCCGAACGAGTCCGTGCGCGCCGCTCGGCGCCCACCTACGCCGCGGGTCGGTGGTCCGGCCCTCGCACCGTGGTGGTCCTTGACGGAGTCTCGGCCCTGCGTGGCCTCCCCGACCTCGCGGAGGTGCTCGAGCACGGTCCGTCCGTCGGGATCTGCGTCCTCGCCCTCACCGAGGATCGAGCCGGGCTCCCCTCCGAGGCGAGAGGGGTTCTCGACCTGACCACACCTTCCCAAGCTTCGTTGCACCTCCCGGGTGGTGCAGCCACGGACCTGGTCGTGGACCGGACCGGCGCCTGGTGGGCCGACCGACTCAGCCGTGGCCTCGCTCCGCTGCGTGATGCGACACCGGGAGGTCAGGAGAGTGCGTTGCCGAACCACCTTGGTCTTTCCGAGCTGTTGGGCCCGTCCCTTCGCGACGCACGCATCGACGCCACGGGCCCCACGTCGGCCGCAGTGGCTCACACCTGGGCCCAGAGACCACACCGGACGGCGGTGCCCGTCGGCGTGACCAGCGACGGCCCGTTCACCGTGGACCTGGCCGTGGACGGACCGCACATCCTCGTGGCCGGCACGACCGGCGCCGGCAAGTCAGAGCTGCTGCGGAGCCTGGTCGCCTCCCTCGCACTCCACAACCGTCCCGAGCACGTCTCGTTCGTCCTCATCGACTACAAGGGCGGCGCGGCGTTCCGCGAGTGCGACGCGCTGCCCCATGTGGCCGGTGTCGTCACCGACCTGGACGACCACCTTGCGGACCGCGCCCTCGCGTCGCTCCTGGCGGAGCTCAAACGGCGTGAGCGACTGCTCGCCGAGGCTGCAGTCACCGATTTCGTTGCCTACCAGTCGTCGTCGAACTCGGCGGGCTCTCCCCTCGCGCGACTTGTCATCGTCGTCGACGAGTTCCGGGCGTTGGCCGAAGAGCTCCCCCAGTTCGTCGACGGCATGGTCCGCGTCGCCGCCCTCGGCAGGTCGCTCGGCGTCCACGTCGTCCTTGCCACGCAACGGCCGGCGGGAGTGGTGACGGCCGACATCAAGGCCAACGTCAACCTCCGCATCGCCCTTCGGGTCCGTGACCGGACCGACTCCGACGACGTCATCGATGTCCCTGACGCCGCAGGTCTCGACCGCGCGGTGCCCGGTCGTGGGTTCGCCCGCGCCGGAGGTGGTCCGCTGGTGACCTTCCAGTCGGCTCACGCGGGCGGACGGTCCCGCCCGGCCGAGCCCCGCGGCATACGCATCAGGGCCATCGAATGGGACCGCGCGGCGGGCCCTTGGCCCGTGGCGCCGGGCGACCAGGAGGCCGGGCCTTCTGACCTCGTCTCCGTCGTCAAGGCCGTTGCGGAGGCTGCGGACCAGGTCGGCGCCCGCCCGGCCCCCAGCCCGTGGTTGCCTCCGCTGCCGGCGCGGCTCGACGTGGAGTCCTTGCCGGCTGGGTCCGGGTACCGCATTCCGATCGGGCTCGTGGACGAGCCTGCGGCACAGCGACAGCTACCGCTGGAGGTCGACCTCGCCGCGCCGGGTCACTGGGGCTTCGTCGGGACCTCGGGAAGCGGACGCACCAGTGCCCTGCTCACCGTCGCCTTCGGCGCCACCTTCGCGCTCGACCACACCCGCCTGCACCTGTATGCCGTGAGCGGAGGTTCGCTGTCGGAACTCGAGGGGTTGCCGCACTGCGGCGCACACGTCGGGTGGGACGACCTTCCCAGGCTCGAGCGCCTCGTCGTGAGGTTGTCGAGCGACGTGGCGGACCGCAGACAACGACTCGCCGCGAGCGGCCACGCCACGATGGCCGCCTGGTGGCAGTCGGAGGACGACGCTGCGCCACCCGGGCTGCTGGTCGTCGTGGACGACTGGGACGTGCTGGCCCAGCGCACGGACGAGGTGAACCACAGCACCCTGGTGGAGAGACTGTTGGGGCTGTTTCGGGAGGGGGCCGGGCTCGGGCTCACTGCCGCGGTGGCGGGAGATCGTGCCCTCCTGGTCGGCCGGGCCGCCTCAGCCATGACCCATCGCGTCCTGCTGAGGCTTGCCGACCCAACCGACCTGTCCCTCGCCGGCCTCCCCACCAGGTCCGTGCCCAGATCCCAGCCACCCGGCCGTGGCGCCCTGCAGGGCGGCACCGAGGTCCAGCTCGCCCTCGCGTCGCCGCGACGAACGCCACGAGGGACGCTAGGAGGGCAGCCTCGCGCGGGGACGCCGGACCTCCCGGCTCAGACCCCCGACGTCGCGACGAGCGCTGCACGTTCAGTGGCCCCGATCGCTGACGGAGGGTGCCCGACCCACCAGCCGTGGCGGGTCGACGCCCTCCCCGAGCGGGTGGATGCCGCGTCCCTGCCGAGACCCTCCGGTCACAACGACTTGATGCCGATCGGTCTCGGCGGTGATGAGCTCGGAGTGCTGAGCCTGTCACCCGCTCGAGATGGCCGTCGCTGGATCGTGGCTGGCAGCAACGGAACTGGCGTGTCGACGACGCTGGTCATGATCGCCACCGAACTGCTGAGGCGGGGGCGTCGTGTCGCCGTTGTCGCGACCCGAGCGGGTCCTTGGGGCGCCGTTCGCCGCGACCCCAAGGTCCTGTGGTGCGAGGACCCGACGCAGCCTCAAGAGCTGGTCGCGCTGCGTCGGGTGGTGCCCGACCTGGCGGTGCTCGTGGACAACGCGGAGGGGCTGCTCGACTCCGCTGTCGAAACCGCGGTGAAGCAGGTGGCGGCCGTGGTCGACCGCGACGGTGGCCTGGTGGTGGCCGGAGCCGATGCCAGCGCGCTGTCCGCGCAGTACCGCGGCCTCGCCGTGGAGCTGGCGCGACACCGTACCGGGGTCCTCCTGGGACCGGCGAGCTCGGCCGAGGCGGACGTGTTCGGGGTGCGGGTGCCGATCGACCGCGCTGCTGTTCCAGGTCGGGGCTACCTCGTCCGCAACGGGGTCGCGACTGCCTTGCAGGTCGCGGTTGCCGACCAGGCCCCCGACCAGGCCCCCGACCAGACCTCCGACCAGACCCCCGACCGGGCCGTCGACCGGGCCGTCGACGCGGAGGTTGTCACGGGCCCCAGCCTGCCCAGTGCGCCCGGCCGGTCCGGGGCGACTACGGTCAGGAGGTGACTCTCACCCCTGACCTGGCCGCGCTAGGCGACGAGAAGTTCGTCGCCCTCACCACGTTCCGCAAGTCCGGCGTGGGGGTTCCCACCACCGTGTGGGTCGGCCGCGACGGCGACTCGCTCGTCGTGACGACACCGAGTGGCAGCGGCAAGGTCAAGCGGGTCCGCAACGACGAGCGGATCGAGCTCCAGCCGTCCAGCCGTCGCGGGACCGTCGACACGTCTGCCCCACCGGTCGCCGGCGTGGCCGAGGTGGTCGAGGGCCCTCACGCGATGAACCGGCTCGGTGAGGTGATGGGCGCCAAGTACGGGCTCGAGTACCGCCTCGTCATGGGCATCGAGCGACTGCTCCGCCGCGGGGCGCCTCAGCGCGTGATGCTGCGGATCACGCCGGCCCCTGACGCGGCCTGACGCGAAGCACTGCTGCGGCCAGGCGCCCCACACGCTGCCGATTGAAGGATCGCGTGGATCTTGGCGCACGGGATCCTTCAATCAAGACCCCCCGAGCGCCGCACCGGCTCAGTCGGGTGCGACGTCCTCGGCCTCGGTCGTGTCGGCACGGATCGCCGCCACGATGCCGACCAGTGCCACCACGATGACCAGCGCGCCGACCAGACCGCGGTCGCCCTGCACCAGGCTCCAGCCGACAGGCAGCAGCAGCGCGTTCCAGACGACCGTTGGGGTGTTCGGCCAGTTGTCGCCGCGCACCCAGCCCCGGGCCAGCGCCCCGATCCCGACGGCGAACACGGCGATCAGCACCGCCGACATGACCACGCGCGCGACGTCACCCCCCGAGTCCTGGGTCAGCTCCCACAGGTAGAACACGACGAACCCCAGCAGCGCCAGAACTTCGACGGCGCACACCCCCGCCGCCACGGAGCGGAAGACATCGCGCGGGCGGGACTGGGCAGGGGCCGGACTGGTCACGGGACTCAGGCTAGGCCCGCGTGCCGGCGGCGCGCACGCGGCATACCGAAGGCGCCCTCAGGTCCGCCGTGGCGGGCCAGCCATGCCACACAGGGCACCGCTGAGGCCACCCAGTGGGCACCGGTGACCGGGATTCGGACGCGCGAAAGGCCCTCGCTGAGGCGGACGCGTCCGACATGTGACCAACACCTCACTGTTACACGGGGGATATCTTGTGCTCAGCCGCCCGAAACTGAGCCGGATCTGTGACGCTGGAACAGAAACACCCGGCAACCCGTTGGCAGAAGTGCGTCCACCCCACCAAAATGGGTGCGCACGTGTTTCGCCCTGTGTGGATCTGGGTCGGCTAGTCTTGCCGGTCGGCCCTGACTCTCAGGTGCACGACCCCGCACACCCCGCAATGACGCGTCCGTGCCGTGAGGTCCGCAACCCAGGGCCCACCACACCGACGCGACCCCCCTGTCACCGCAAGGAGCACGATCTTCATGGACTGGCGCGACCGCGCTGCCTGCCTCGACGAGGACCCTGAGCTGTTCTTCCCCATCGGGAACACCGGCCCAGCGATCCTCCAGATCGAGGAAGCAAAAGTTGTGTGCCGACGCTGCACCGTTGTCGACGTGTGCCTCAAGTGGGCCATCGAGTCCGGTCAGGACGCCGGCGTCTGGGGCGGCATGTCCGAGGACGAGCGCCGCGCCCTCAAGCGTCGCAACGCTCGCGCCCGTCGCGCCGGCTGACCCCGAGCCTTCCTCCGCCGACTCGCGKCGGCGGCCACAGCGGCACCACAACTGCACCCCGTCAACTGCACAGAACAGGGACCGCCCTCAGGCGAACTCCCTCCCCAGTGGCCGAAGCCGCGCGATGAAACGCACCTGCGTCCCGTGCGGCTTTGCTGCTTCCCAGGTGATCCGGCCCCGCAGGTCCTGGATGAGCGACTGGACAATCTGGGTGCCGAGCCCCGAGCCACCCGGCCTGAAGTCGTCCGGCAGACCCGCGCCGTCGTCGGTGATCGTCACCGTGAGCAGCTCGTCGCCGCGGTCGTCGGTCGTGCGGTGCGCCTCGACCTCGACGGTGCCCCCTCCGGTCTCGGCCAGGCCGTGCTCGACGGCGTTCTGGACCAGCTCGGACATCACCATGGCGAGCGCAGACGCGTCTTCTGCGCGCAGCGTGCCGAACGACCCCCGCACCTCGGACGTGATCGGATGCTCGACCTTGGCTACCTCGGTGATGGCCTGCAGCCCGCGCACCGCGATGTCGTCGAAGTCCACCGTCTCGTCGAAACCCGCGCTCAGCGTCTCGTGGACCAGCGCGATCACCCCCACCCGTCGCACCGCCTCCTCGAGCGCTGCGCGGCCGGCCTCCCCCTCGGGCAGTCGCCGTGCCTGGAGCCGCAGCAGGGCCGCGACGGTCTGGAGGTTGTTCTTCACCCGGTGGTGGATCTCGCGGATCGTCGCATCCTTGGTGAGCAGCTCCAGCTCGCGGCGCCGCAGCTCGGACACGTCACGCAGCAGCAGGAGCGCACCGACCCGGTTGCCGCCCTCGGTGAGCGGGATCGCGCGCATCGACACGCTCGCACCGCGCGACGTCACCTCCGTGCGCCACGGCGCCCTCCCGGTCACGACGAGCGCCAGCGACTCGTCGACCGGTGACTCGTCACGCAGCAGGTCTGCGACGACCTGGGCCAGCAGCTCGCCGATGACGTCGCCGACGTGCCCGAGACGGTGGACGGCCGAGAGGGCGTTCGGGCTCGCGTAGGACACGATCCCGTTGACGTCGAGCCGGATCACGCCGTCCCCCACCCGCGGCGCGCCCCGCCGCTGCCCGGTGGGCGCGGCGGTGCTGGGAAACTCCCCCGCCGCGATCATCCGCGCCAACGCATCGGCGAGCGCCTGATAGGTCAGCTCCAGCCGGCTCGGCGTCCGCATCGCCGCCAGGTTGGTATGCCGCGTGATCACCGCGAGCGCGCGCCCTCCCCGCACGACGGGGATGGCTTCCTCGCGGACCGGCATGTCGTCGCGGAAGATCGGGTCCTTCTCGCGCACGATCCGCTGGTCGAGGTAGGACTGGTCGAGCAGCGACTGCCGGCCGCGGTGGGTGCGACGGCCCACGACGTCCTCGAAGAAGACCATCTGCCCCGTCGTCGGGCGCACGTGGGCGACAGCAAGCCAGCCCTCGATGCCTCCCGGCACCCACAGCACGAGGTCGGCGAACGACAGGTCGGAGATGAGCTGCCAGTCACCGACGAGCAGCTGCAGCCACTCGACCTCGGCGGGCGCGAGGTCGGTCGCGGACTGGAGGACCTCGTTGAGGGTGGGCACGCGGGCAGCCTAATCGGCACCGCTCGAGTTCCCCGCGCCCGCCCGCGAGCCACCCGCGAGCCGCTCGCGCGTCAGTCGACGGTGACGGGGTCCCCGACCGAGATCGTGCCGGGCGCGAGGATCGAGGCGTACAACCCGGCGTTGAGATAGTGGTGGTCGCTGATCGCCTTCAGCATGCCGTCGCGGGGCGCGAGGCCGACCTGCGCCACCCCGACCATGCGGCACCTCTCGATCGGCTCGGCGACGTGCACCCGCACCGCCCCGATGGTGACGTCGTGGCCGATCCAGTCCTCCTCGGCATACGCCCGGGTGGTCTGGACCACGACGTTGGCCCGCAGGTGACGCGGGTCGAGCGGCCGTCCGTCGCCCTCGTGTCGACCGAGCTCGACGAGGGTCGCGCTGCCGACGATGGACAGCTGGGCCTGGTCCTGGTGCCTGACGTCGGTCTCGCGTCGCAGGGTGACCGGCTCGCCGAAGTGCTCGGACAGGACCGTGTCCGCATCTCCTTGTCCGACAACGACCTCTCTCCCGTCAGCCAGCGTCACCACGATGTCTTCGCCGCGCTTGGCCGCGACGAGGTCGAAGACCGCGTCCATCCGGCGGAAGCGTCGGGAGTGCTTGCCACTGGCGAGCTTGCCGTCCGCTCCGTAGACGGCGTACTCCCGGTCGGGGAGCAGGCCAGCGGGTCCGACCTCCACGGTCGACAGGGGCTCGCCGCCCATCGACTTCACCGGGTAGCGGGTCACCAGGATCACCTGGCTCATCGTCAGCTCAGCCGTCATCCCGGTCACCCTAACCGCACGATCACGCCTCATCGCCGACCATTTCGGCCTAGTCTCGCGGACCATGACCGACCAGCCTCCCGTTCCGCCGGCTGCGCCGCTGGGCACCATCCGGCTCACGATCCAGGGCAACGTGATGACGAGCAACGCCCTCACGCCCACGCTGCGCATCAACGGGTACCCCGTGCCGACTCGCTACGGCACCCAGGACCTGGCGGTCTACGCGGGGCCGAACCACCTGGACATGGAGGCGCAGTGGATGCGGACCTATGGCCAGGCTGCTCTCGACACCACCGTGGCGCCCGGCCAGGTCGTCGAGGTCTGGTACGCCTCGCCCCTGCACCAGTTCGCCAAGGGCAACATCGGCTTCGCCAAGCAGCCCCGCCCCGGCATGGGGTGCCTCTGGGTGGGGCTCGGCCTCGCCGCCCTGTGCGTGGCCCTGGTCGTCGTCGGGTGGGTCGTCGCCGCGCTGACCCCCTAGACCGGGTCAGCGGCCGGGAGGCCGTCAGGAGCTTGCGGCCCCCGAGCGGATCACCGAACGCAGCGTGCGCAACGCCACCGAGAGCGCGGCGATGTTGGGCTTGTCGAGCCGCTCGATGCCGGACAGGGCAGTCCTGGCACGGGTCAGGCTCTCGGCGTTGGCCTTGGCCCACTGCTCGTAGCGCTCGATGGGCGTGGCACCCGACGTCGACGCGTCGATCACGGACCGCACCAGGCTCTCCAGCACGGCATACAGGTCGTCGCGCAGCGCGCCGCGCGCCAGCGCGTCCCAGCGGTCGTCACGCGGCAGGTTGGTGACCCGCGTCAGCATCGCGTCGATGCCGAACCTCTCCGAGAGGACGAAGTAGAGGGGCGCCACATCGGTCGGCGCCTCCCCCGTGTCGGTGGCGATGTCGACGATGTCGAGCAGCGAGAACTGGTCGAGCAGGCTCGCGGACTTCAGCGCGAGGGTCTCCGGCACGCCCAGCTTCTCGAGGCCGGCGGCGTTGCGCTGCAGGCGCTTGAGCTCGGCACCCTTGAGCAGCTCGTGGATCTGCGGGGCGAACTGACCCACCACCGCGCCGAACCGGGCCACCTCGTTGGCGACGTCGAGGCGCGAGGGCCGCGAGGTGAGGAACCACCGCATCGACCGGTCGATCAAGCGCCGGAACTCGAGGTAGAGCTGGCTCTGTACGTCGGTGGACACGACGTTGTCGAGGCCCTCGACCTCGTGCACGAAGCTCGGCAGGTCGAAGATCTCGCGACAGACGACGAACGCCCGGGCGATCTGCTCCGGCGTCGCACCCGTCTCCTCCATCGCGCGGAACGCGAACGTGATGCCGCCACGGTTGACCATCGAGTTGACCACCGAGTTGGTGATGATCTCCCGGCGCAGCGGGTGCTCGGCGAGCTCACCGGCGAACTGCTCGCGCAGCGCCGCCGGGAAGTAGTCGGTCAGCGTCGCCTGGAACCACGGGTCGTCGGGCAGCTCCGACGGCAGCAGGTCCTCCTTGAGGGCCAGCTTGGCGTAGGCCACCAGCACCGAGAACTCCGGTGACTTCAGGCCGAGGCCGTCTGCGAAGCGCCGGTCGATCTCCGTGTCGGTCGGCAGGAACTCCAGGGCCCGGTCGAGGTCGCCGCGCTCCTCGAGCCAGTGGATAAGTCGCTGGTGGACCGGGAGCATCGGGTGCTCCTGGGCGCGGGCGTTGCCCAGCAGGACGTTCTGCTCGTAGTTGTCGCGCAGCACCTGGTGGGCGACGTCGTCGGTCATCGACGCGAGCAGGGTGTTGCGCTGCTTGAGCGTCATGTCGCCCGCCTTGACCAGCGCGGTCAGCAGGATCTTGATGTTGACCTCGTGGTCCGAGGTGTCGACACCCGCCGAGTTGTCGATGGCGTCGGTGTTCACCCGCACGCCGTGCAGGGCTGCCTCGATCCGGCCGAGCTGGCTGAGGCCGAGGTTGCCGCCCTCGCCGACGACCTTGCAGCGCAGCTGCCCGCCATCGACGCGGATCGCGTCGTTGGCGCGGTCGCCGATGTCGGCGTTGCCCTCGCTGACGGCCTTGACGTAGGTGCCGATGCCGCCGTTCCACAACAGGTCGACCGGCGACTGCAGGATCGCCTTCATCAGCGCCGCAGGGGTCATCGTCGTGGCGCCCTTGGGCAGGCCCAGCGCCTCGGTCATCTCCGGGGTGATGGCGATCGACTTGAGCGACCGGTCGAAAACCCCACCGCCAGCGGAGATCAGCGACGTGTCGTAGTCGGCCCAGGAGGAGCGGGGCAGGTCGAACAGCCGCTGGCGTTCCGGGAAGCTCGTGGCCGCAACGGGATCGGGGTCGACGAAGATGTGGCGGTGGTCGAACGCAGCGACCAGCCTGATGTGCTCGGAGAGCAGCATGCCGTTGCCGAAGACGTCGCCCGACATGTCGCCGATCCCGACGGCCGTGAAGTCCTGGGTCTGGGTGTCGTGGCCCATCTCGCGGAAGTGCCGCTTGACCGACTCCCAGGCGCCGCGTGCCGTGATGCCCATGGCCTTGTGGTCGTAGCCGGCGGACCCGCCCGACGCGAAGCCGTCGTCGAGCCAGAAGCCGTAGGACTGAGCCACTCCGTTGGCGATGTCGGAGAAGGTCGCCGTCCCCTTGTCTGCAGCGACCACGAGATAGGAGTCATCGGGGTCGTGCCGCACCACCGACGCCGGGGGGACGATCTGCGACCCGTCGCGGTTGTCGGTGAGGTCGAGCAGACCCGAGATGAAGACCTTGTAGGACCCGATCCCCTCGGCCAGCCAGGCATCCCGGTCGACGGTGGGGTCGGGCAGCTGCTTGGCGTAGAAGCCGCCCTTGGAGCCGGTCGGCACGATGACGGCGTTCTTGACCATCTGCGCCTTGACCAGCCCGAGCACCTCGGTGCGGAAGTCCTCCCGGCGGTCCGACCAGCGCAGCCCACCGCGGGCGACCGGCCCGAACCGGAGGTGCACGCCCTCGACCCTGGGCGAGTAGACGAAGATCTCGAACTGCGGCCGCGGGGCCGGCAGGTCGGGGACCTTCTTGGGGTTGAGCTTGATCGAGACGTAGGTCTTCTCCGCGCCCGACGCGTCGGCCTGGTAGAAGTTTGTGCGCAGGGTCGCCGTGATCACGCCGAGGAAGGCGCGGATGATCCGGTCGTGGTCAAGGCTCTTGACGTCATCGAGGTCCTTGGTGATCCGGTCACACAACGCGTTCTGGGCGGCCTCGCGCTCGGGACCTGCCGCACCGGCATACCGGCTCGGGTCGAAGCGGGCCTCGAAGAGGGCCACGAGCTTGCCTGCGAGCTTGAGGTTGGATGCGAGCGCGGACTCGACGTAGTCCTGGGAGAACGTCGAACCGGTCTGGCGGAGGTACTTGGCGACGGTGCGCAGGATGACCACCTGGCGCCAAGTCAGCCCGGCCCCGAGGACGAGCGCGTTGAAGCCGTCGGACTCGGCCTGGCCGCGCCACACCGCCCCGACCGCGTCCTGGAACAGCTCGCGCAACCGGTCACGCCCACCGTCTCCGGACCACACCTTGTCGTTGCGCACCCGCAGGCCGAAGTCGTAGACCCAGAGGTCCACGCCGTCACCGCGGGAGATCTCGTAGGGCCGCTCGTCGACGACCTCGACCCCCATGTGGGTGAACATCGGCAGGACCTGGGTCAGCGAGAGGGGGCTGCGGCGGTAGAGCTTGAAGCGACGCTCGTTGGCCGGGGCGCCGGGCTCCTGGTACATGTTGAGCCCGGTCGAGTCGTCGCTCTCGAGCGCATCCATGTGGCGGATGTCGGCCACCCCGATGCGCGAGGTGAAGTCCTCCTTGTAGGCCTCGGGGAAGGCGCGACCGTAGAGACCTGCCAGGCGTGCGGCGGCCTCCTCACCATGCTCGGAACGGGCGGCCTCGCTGAGGTCCTCGTCCCACGTGCGGGTGGCGTCGACCAGCTGGCGCTCGAGCACCGCCTCGTCGATGGACGGGATCGACTCCCCCGCCGGCACCCGGACGACGAAGTGCAGCCGGGCCAGCACCGACTCGGAGACCCGGGTCGTGAAGTCCACCGTGGCGCCCGGAAAAGCTTGCCGCAGAATGGATTCCATCTTGAGTCGCACTGCGGTGTTGTAGCGGTCGCGCGGGATGTAGACCAGGCACGAGACGTAGCGGCCGAACCGGTCTCGTCGCAGGAAGAGCTTGGTCTTGCGTCGCTCCTGCAGGTGCAGCACCGAGGTCGCGTTGTCGTAGAGCGACTCCTCCTCGGCCTGGAAGAGCTCGTCGCGCGGGTAGTTCTCGAGCACCTCGAGCAGGTCCTTGCCCGAGTGCGAGTCGGAGAGGAACCCGGTGCGCTGGAAGATCGCGGCGACCTTGTCACGGAGCACCGGCACGCGGGTCACGGACTCGGTGTAGGCGCTGGAGGTGAACAGGCCGAGGAAGCGCTTCTCGCCGGTCACCTCGCCCGAGTCGTCGAACTGCTTGACGCTCACGTAGTCGAGGTAGGTGTTGCGGTGCACCGTCGCCCGTGAGTTCGCCTTGGTGATGATGAGCAGCTCACGAGCCCTGGCAACGGTCCTGGCCTGCTCGCTGAGCAGCACGCCCTCGCCGGGGCGGTCGTAGCGCAGGAGTCCCAGCCCGGTGCCCTGGACGGCCTCGAGCCGGTCGCCGTCGGCGCCCCGGTCGAGGGCGTACTCGCGGTAGCCAAGGAAGGTGAAGTGGTTGTCGGCCAGCCATTCGAGCAGCCCGTGAGCCTGCGCCACCTCGTCGGCCGGTATGCCGGCCGGCGGGGAGTCGACGAGGTCCTGCGCCACCTGTGAGCAGGTCGCCTTCATCTTGGGCCAGTCCTCGACCGCCTCACGGACGTTGCCCAGCACCCGGCGCAGTCCCTCGGCCACGTCGGCGCGCTGTGCCAGGTCGCTGTCGCGGTCGATCTCCAGGTGCATCCACGACTCGCGCACCAACCCGAAACCGCTCCCACGAGAGCCGCTCGCCCCCGACGTCGAGGTCCCGTCGGCGTCGCCCAGCACGAGCTCCTCGAGCTCACCCGTCGCGGTGCGGCGCACCCGCATCGTCGGGTGCACGACCAGGTGCACCGAGCGCTCCATCCGCTGGAGCTCGGCGCTCACCGAGTCGACGAGGAAGGGCATGTCGTCGGTGACGATCTGCACGACCGTGTGCCCGCTGGCCCAGCCCTGCTCCTCGACCTCCGGGTTGAACACCTCCACCTTGGCCGTGCCGACGGGGCGGTCCTGGGCCAGCTCGCGGTGGGCCATCGCGGCACCCAGCAGGTCCTCGGGCGCCCGCGCCAGGAGGTCCTCGGTGGCCACGTGCCGGTAGTAGGTCCGCAGGAACTGCTCGACCGCCTCACCACCCCCATGGTCCGCGCGCTCGGCGGCGGTGTGCAGGAGTTGCTGACGGGACTGCTCCAACGACGCGGACATGGCTGTCGACTTCACCCTCACGTGGATCGTCATGCTCGGTGGTTCGTCATGCACGGTGGATCGTCATGCACGTGGCCGCACCACGATGTGCGCCGCAACCGAGACTATCGCTCGGTGCCCGCACGCGGCATACCCCGTCCCTTGCGCCCCTCCAGCAGCAAGTTTGCGCAGGTCAAGGTGTGTTTTTTCCGAATCTGTGGTGAGGTGGGGTGTTTGCACAACACGAACAGAAGGAGCTCCACGTGATCGTCCTCGGCATCGTCTTGCTGATTCTTGGCCTCTTGGTTTCCAGCCTCAAGATCCTCGTGACCATCGGCGCCATCCTCATCGTCGTCGGGCTCGTCCTGGCCGTCCTCGGTGGCACCGGTCGGGCCATCGGTGGCCGGAAGCACTGGTACTGATCGGACTCAGTTCGTGATGAACGGCCCCCGGAGTGCCCACTCGTAAGCATGTGGGTATCTCCGGGGGCCGTTGCCATGACCTCACTACAGTGATGGGTATGCCGCCCGCCCCGGTCGATCCCGACCGTCTCCGCTCCCTCGGCGCGGCCCTCGGGCCGTTGCGCGAGTGCGCCAGAGGGGGCGCGGAGGAGGTTCTCGCGCAGTTCCCCGAGGTCGGCGACCGTGAGACCCAGGCGGCTCTCGACGGCTGGGTGGAGCAGGCAGCCGACCTGCTGCGAGAGATCGATGCGACCGCGTCCGACCTGGCCGACGTGCTGCGGGTCGCCGCGTTGAACACAGGCGGTTCGAGGGCCATCGCTGAGTCGTCCACCCGGTCCACGCGCACCTCCGGTGAGGTGTCCCGATGACAGGCACGGTCAGCGGCGACCCGGCCTCGTGCTCCCGGCTCGGCGGCACGCTGCGGCAGCTGGCCACCCGACTGCGCACCGCAGGCCGAGCGGCCCACGACGCCTTCGGCAACACCTTCGACAACGCCATCGACAACGCCTTCGACAACGGGGACGGCCCTCGCCCTGGCCCGGTCCTCGTGCAGGCCCGACGCCGGGTCGACCTCCTCGACGCCGCGGCGGCTGCGGCGGCCCGCGAGGTCGACCGCATCGGCACGGTCCTCCAGGCCCACGCCAGCGACCTGGCCGAAGCCGTCGCCCAGAGTCGCCTGCTCACCGACCGCGCCGAGGCAGCCGGGCTGCGCGTCACCGACGGCGAGCTCGCGGCCGCGTGGGGCGTCAGCGGCGTCGCGGACGGCCCGACGAGTGCGCGCCTGGACGCCCAGCGCGAGCAGCTGCAGGCCCAGCTCGACGCGGTGGCCGCCATGGTCGGACAGCGCCGCCAACGGCTGGCCGCGACCCTGCGCGAGTCGCAGGGTGTGCTCGCCACCCACGCCGGAACGCTGCGCCGGTGACGACCATCGACCTCAACGCAGACCTCGGGGAGTCGTTCGGGCGGTGGACCCTCGGCGACGACGAGGCGATGCTCGACGTGGTCACGAGCGCCAACGTCGCGTGCGGCTTCCACGCCGGCGACCCTCGCGGGCTGCTCCGAGTCTGCGAGCAGGCCGCTGAGCGCTCGGTGGTCATCGGGGCGCAGGTGGGCTATCGCGACCTCGCGGGCTTCGGTCGCCGGTTCATCGACCTCGATCCCGCTGACCTGATGGCCGACGTGATCTACCAGATCGGTGCGTTGCAGGGCGTCTGCGCGGCCGCCGACACGGTCGTGCGCTACGTCAAGCCCCACGGGGCGCTCTACAACGCCCTGGTCCACCACGAGGCCCAGGCCGCCGCCGTGGTCGAGGCCGTCCGCAGGGTCGACGCGTCCCTGCCAGTCCTCGGGCTGCCCGGCTCGGTGCTGCTCCGCCTGGCGGAGGCTGCCGGGCTCGCCACCGTCACCGAGGCCTTCGCCGACCGTGCCTACCTCGCTGACGGCACCCTGGTCCCCCGCGGGCGGGAGGGAGCCGTGCTGCACGACCCCGAGACCGTCGCGGCGCGGGCGGTGCGGCTGGTCGTCACCGGCGAGGTCGACACGGGCGACGGGGCGTCCCTGCGCGTGGACGCGGCCTCGCTCTGCGTCCACGGCGACAGCCCGGGAGCAGTGTCGATGGCCACCGCGGTGAGGGCCGGCCTCGAAGCCGCCGGGGTCACACTGGCGCCGTTCGTCGCGGTCGCCGGCTAGGGCGTCGTGACCGGGCGGGTGCTGCCGAGCGGCGAGCACGCGGTCCTCGTCGAGGTCGACTCACTCGACGACGTGCTCGCGCTGCACCACCGGCTGTGGGTGCGAGACCGGACACCCGGCCTGCTCGACGCCGTGGTCGGGGCGCGGACGCTCCTGCTGGTCACGGCCTCGGCCCGCGACCTGGTTGCCGTGCGTGCCGACGTCGACCGCCTCCTGGCCGGACCTCGGGGTCCGGAGCTGTCATCGGGGCCCGCACCTACGGACCCCGACGACAGTTTCAGTGTCGTCGAGATCCCGGTGCACTACGACGGACCCGACCTCGACGACGTGGCCGCGCTGACCGGCCTGACACCCGACAAGGTGGTGAGCGCGCACACCGGTCGGCAGTGGCGGGTGGGCTTCGCCGGGTTCGCCCCCGGCTTCGCCTACCTCGTCGACGGCGACCCGCGGCTGGACGTCCCGCGCCGAGCGACCCCTCGGCCCCGCGTGCCCGCCGGCGCCGTCGGACTTGCGGGCGAGTTCAGCGGCATCTATCCGCGGTCGTCCCCCGGTGGTTGGCAGCTCATCGGCCGCACCGACCTGGTCGTCTGGGACCTCGACCGGGATCCCCCGGCACTGCTGCGACCAGGGCTGCGGGTCAGGTTCGTCGATGCGGGAGGTGACCGGTGACGGGCGTCGACCACCCGGCATACGCCCACCTCGAGGTGGCGGCGGCGGGGCCGCTCACGCTCGTCGAGGACCTGGGTCGACCCGGCCTCGCGTCCCTCGGCGTCGGCCCGTCGGGCGCTGCCGACCTCGGCGCCTTCACCCTCGGTGCGCGGCTGCTCGGCCAACCCACCGACTGCGCCGCGCTGGAGTGCCACCACGGTGGGCTCACCCTGCGCGCGCACGGCAGCGTCACGATGGTCCTGACAGGTGCGCCGGGCACCGCCAGCGTGGACGGGACACCCGTCGGGTATGCCGCGCCGTTCCTCGTGCGCGACGGCTCAGTGCTGCGGGTCGGCCGCCCGACCACAGGGATACGCACCTACGTGAGCGTCCGCGGCGGCGTCTCGGTGCCATCCGTCCTCGGATCCCGTTCGTACGACACGCTTTCCGACATCGGTCCCGCGCCGCTTCGGGACGGCGACCTGCTCCCGGTCGGGACTCCTCTGGGCGAACTCCTCGTCGACGTCGCCCCGGTGGTTCCGCCTGCCGCCGGGGCCGCGACCCTCGAGGTGACCCCGGGGCCGCGGAGCGACTGGCTCGGCGACCTCGCTGCCCTCACCGAGCCCACGTGGCGCGTCCACGCCGCGAGCGACCGCGTCGGGGTACGACTGGACGGACCAACGCTGACTCGTGCGGCCGGGTTCGAGGATCGAGAGCTGCCCAGCGAGGGCGTCGTCCGCGGTGCCGTCCAGCTGCCGGCCGACGGGCAACCCGTCCTCTTCCTCGCCGACCACCCGGTGACCGGCGGCTACCCCGTCGTCGGCGTCCTCACGTCCCACTCGGCCGATGCGGCCGCCCAGCTCGTGCCGGGCCAGCAGGTGCGGCTGCGGCAGGCTTCGTCGCGGTCCCGACTGTGACGTGGCTACGCTGACGACGCGACGTCCGCCGCATGGTGGGCAGCCATTCCCGTGACAGGAGAAGACGCATGAAGATCGCCAAGTCGATCGAGTACGCCGCCACCCCGCAGGAGGTCTTCTCGGTCCTGTCGGACGTGAAGTTCCAGGAGGCGAAATGTGCCGCCACTGCAGCCATCAAGCACTCTGCAGACGTCGAGAGCGTCGGGGACCACACCGTCATCACCACCATGCGGATCCTGCCCAGCGACGGGCTGCCCGACTTCGCGAAGTCGATGGTGGGCGAAACCCTCAAGGTCACCGAGACGCAGGACTGGGGCCCGGCGTCGGCCGACGGCAGCCGTCGCGGCACCGTCGCGATGGCCGTGGCCGGCGCTCCGATCGCCCTCACGGGGACGCTGGCGATCGCTCCCGGCGGTGCCGGCACCGTCGAGCAGCTCGACGCCGAGCTCAAGGCCAAGATCCCGCTGATCGGCGGCAAGATCGAGAAGGCCGCCGCCCCGCCGATCGAGGAAGCCATCGACATCGAGGCCACGACCGCGCAGGAGTGGCTCGCCCGCTGAGCTCACGCCGGCAGGCCGCGAGCGTGAGGTATGCCGCGTGGCGACCACGCGGCATACCTCACCTTTATCGGGTTGAGGGACTTTGTTGCGCTTCACCCGAGAACGCTTGTCGGGTGAAGCGCAACTTTCCCCCTAGACCCGATAAAGGGGGAGGCGTAAAGGGCTGCGGCAAAGTCAGCCCATGTGGGGGTAGGCGTGCTCGGTGGGCGGGTTGAACGTCTCCTTGATCGAGCGGGCACTGGTCCAGCGCAGGAGGTTCTGGGCGGCGCCGGCCTTGTCGTTGGTGCCCGATGCCCGTCCACCACCGAACGGCTGCTGCCCGACGACGGCGCCCGTCGGCTTGTCGTTGACGTAGAAGTTGCCCGCGGCGAAGCGCAGCCGGTGCGTGGCGTCGGCGATGACCATCCGGTCCTGGGCGATGATCGAGCCGGTCAGGCCGAACGGCGCGAAGCTCTCCATCTGGTCGAGCACCTTGTCGTACTGGCGGTCCGGGTAGACGTGGACCGACAGGATCGGGCCGAAGTACTCCGTCTTGAACGACTCGTCCGTGGGGTCGTCGATCTCCAGGACCGTGGGGCGGATGAACCAGCCCTCGCTGTCGTCATAGGTGCCGCCGGCGACGACGTCCACCCCGGGAGTCGCGTGGGCCCGGTCGATCGCCGCGCTGTGCTTGGCGTAGGCCCGCTCGTCGATGACCGCGCCCATGAAGTTGGACAGGTCGGTGACGTCGCCCTGGCTCAGGCCGTTGGTGATCGACACCAGGTCCGCCTTGATCTTCTTCCACAGCGACCGCGGCACATAGGCACGTGAGGCAGCCGAGCACTTCTGACCTTGGTACTCGAACGAGCCGCGAACCATGGCCGTCCGCAACACATCCGGGTCGGCCGACGGGTGGGCGAGGATGAAGTCCTTGCCCCCGGTCTCGCCCACCAGGCGCGGGTAGGTGCGGTAGTTCGGCAGGTTGGCGCCGACCTCCTGCCAGAGGTGCTGGAACGTCGGCGTCGACCCGGTGAAGTGGATGCCCGCGAGGTCGGGGTCCGCGAGCGCGACCTTCGAGACGTTGAGGCCGTCACCGGTCACCATGTTGATGACACCCGGCGGCATCCCAGCGGCCTCGAGCAGCGCCATGGTCAGGTTGGCGGCGAACTGCTGGGTCGGGCTCGGCTTCCACACCACGGTGTTGCCCATGAGGGCCGGCGCGGTGGGGAGGTTGCCCGCGATGGCCGTGAAGTTGAACGGCGTGATCGCGTAGACGAACCCCTCGAGCGGGCGGTGGTCGGTGCGGTTCCAGATGCCCTTGGAGTTGAGGGGAGGCTGCTCGGCGAGGATCTGGCGCGCGAAGTGGACGTTGATCCGCCAGAAGTCGATGAGCTCGCAGGCCGCGTCGATCTCCGCCTGGTAGGCCGTCTTGGACTGGCCGAGCATCGTCGCGGCATTGAGGTGGGCCCGCCACGGTCCGGAGAGCAGCTCGGCCGCCTTGAGCAGGATCGCCGCCCGGTCGTCGAAGGACAGCGCGCGCCACCCGGGGGCCGCCGCCTTGGCCGCGTCGACCGCCGCCTGCGCGTCGCCGACGGTCGCGTTCCGCATCGTGCCGAGGACCTTGCGACGGGCGTGCGGCTGCCGCACCTCGATCTTCTTGCCCGTGCCCATGACCCGCTTGCCGGCGATGGTGTGGGGCAGGTCGATGCTCGCGCTGCCCAGCTCGGCGAGCGCGACCTCGAGCGAGGCGCGTTCGGGACTGCCAGGCGCGTAGTCGAAGACGGGTTCGTTGACGGGGACGGGCACCTGGGTGACGGCATCCATGTGGGCAGGCTCCTCGGGATCGCTTCGGTGGCTCGGGCGCGGCCGCAGTCCCAACAGCTCCGGGGGCAGCGCAGCGCCCACCTATGGTGTCACGTATGCCGCCCGCCCTCGACGCCGCCGACCTTGCCTACCGCTGGTCCGGGTCCGCCGACCCGGCCACCCCGACGCTCGTGCTGCTGCACGGTCTGGGCGACTCCGGCGACTGCTGGCCCGATGCGGTGCGCCGCTGGTCCCCGAGGTACCGCGTGGTCGGGCTGGACCTGCTCGGACACGGCCGCTCCCCGCGGTTCACGCCGGAGCAGCGGGCGGCGCAGGACCCCATCGAGCACCTGTATGCCGCGGCGCTCGCGACGCTGGAGCATGTCGCCTCGGTCAGTGGTCCCGTCGCGCTCGTGGCCCACTCGATGGGTGGTGGCATCGCGACGGCGCTGACCGCCCGCCGCCCGGACCTGGTGCGCGCCGCCGTGCTCGAGGAGCCTGCCTGGCGCGATCCCGGCGTCCGGGTACAGGGCGCGTCGGTGGTCGCCGAGCGGATCGCGGACTGCCGGGCGTTCGTCGACGACCCCGAGGGCCAGCTCGCCAAGGGTCGTGCGGACAACCCCACTTGGCCCGAGTCGGAGTTCGCCCCGTGGGCGCAGGCCAAGACCCAGGTCGACCTCGACTTCCTGGACCTCGGGGTCGCGTCCTTCACCCGGCCGTGGGAGGAGCTCGTCGGCGCGATCACGACGCCCACGCTCGTCGTCATCGGCGAGCGTTCGACCCTGCTGCCCGAGCCGATCCGACTGCGCGCCAAGGCGATCGACAACCCTCACGTGCGGGTCGAGCTCCTGGACGCCAACCACTGCGTGCGCCGAGACGTGCCCGATGCCTTCCATGCCCTGGTCGATCCCTGGCTCGCCGACCGGTTCTGAGGCGGAGCAGGCGCATCAGGTCGTGACGAGGGACGACACGACCAGCTCGGTGGCCGCGTAGAGGCGCTCGACCTCGCCGGGATCGGCAGCGATGGCTGTCACCCCGAGCCTGCCGTCGACGCGCAGGCAGCTGAGCATGTGGAGGACGACGCCGACCCGTCTGACCGGGTCGAACTCGAGGCCTGCAGCGGCGACCGCGTCGATGACCTGGCTCGGCGTGAGACCGGTCCACGACGGGTCCATGAACCCGTCCGAGGAGCGGTAGCACCGCTGGCCGGTCCCGTCGTGCAGGTCGTAGCTCCCGGTCGTCGCGTCGTACGTCCCCGACGCCAGGTGGCGCAGGGCCGCGAAGGGGTGCGTCGTGCCGCCCTTTCGCAGGTTGACCTCCAGTGCACGCACGTCCCACCTGCCCCGGCGCCGCACGGCCAGGAAGTCGATGCCGAGCCGCCCCCTGGCTCCGCGGTCGGCCAGCCACCGACCCACGGCCACGGCGTACTCACCGAGCCGCGCGGCATACGCAGGGTCGGCCGGGAACCGGCAGCCCGAGTAGACCTGACCGTTGTCGCCACCGAGGATCTGCTCGTGCGTCGACACGACCCGCACGGACCCGTCCGGCAGGACGTCCGCCTGGGCGCTCGGACTCTGCACCTGACGACCCGTCAGCAGCTCCTCGACCACCGCGCCTGCGCCGAGGTCGGCGACGTACCACTGCGGAAGGGACTGCTCGAGGGCCACGACGAGGTCGGCGGGTTCGATGGCGTGCCCGGAGGGGTCTCGGACGCCGACCACGACGTTGCCATCGCCGGCCCCGCTGTTGTCGTGCTTGACGACCACGCACCCGAGCTCGGGTCTGGTGCGTCGGATCTCGGTGACCGCCCGGGCCACGCCTGCGAGGTCGCGGACATCCTCGATCCCGGCGGGGGTGGGCACGCCGACCTCGCGGAACAGCCTGCGCCCGGCACTCTTGAAGGCCAGCGGCCACAGTTCCGGATCGGTGCCGTTGACGGGAGCCCCCAGCGCCCTGGCCACCTCGAGCTCGGTATCGGTGACGTTCCACGGCTCGATCACGGCGAGCCGACCCTCGGTCAGCCCACGCAGCTGCTGCAGCAGGTCCGGCCGGTCGAGCAGCTTGGCGGACACTCCCCGCGCAGTGCGGTCGTCGACGGTGACGACGTGCAACCGCTCGAGCAGGCCCCCCGGGCGGTCAGGTGACCCGAGGCGGTCGTAGTACTCGAGGACCTCGCGCTCCGGGGCCTGACAGGTCACGAAAACCAGCTCACAGCCGGGGATCCTGGGGATCATCAGGGTGGTGAGCAGGTAGCGGTGCTCGTAGGCGCCGAGCCGGGTCGCATAGTGCGCCAGGAGGCTGTCGGCCAGGCTGAACGCGGGGAGGATCACGACGACGTGCGGGATCGTCGAGCCTGCGAGGTTGGCGGCCATGGCTTCGGCCAGCCGCGCCTGACGCTCCGCGTCGCCCGTCACGCCGCCTCCCGACTCCCGACCTGCCTCACAGGAGGCGCAGCACCTCGTCGAGCTCGGTGGCGTCGTACCAGAGGAGGTCCTCCATGCCCTGGTCCCCCGCCGCCTCGTCGATGTGGAAGGACACGATCCGCGAGAGCTGCACGGCGGCCGACACGGTCACCGCCCCCAGTCCCTCGCGGATCCCGTCGGTCGACACCGACCCCGGGTCGACATCGGCCGCGGCCACCACCCGCTTGGCGACACTGGTGCCCTGGAGCCCCGCCGCAGCCTCGACGGCCTCGGTCAACGCGGCATACTCCCACTCCTCCTCGAGGCCGGTGGCGTCGGCACGCTCGAGGCGTTCGGTGACGGCGAAGGCGGCGATCGGTGCCGGTCCGAGCTGGCTTTCGGCGGCAAGTCGGCGCACGGCGTCAGGGAGCAGCGGCACGTAGATCCGGGTCTGCGTCATTGTTCTCTCATCCCAGTCCTCACTGAGTCCAACATCTTGGCTGCATCATCCAACGTCCTCACTGAGTCCAACATCCTGGAAAGCGGAGCGGTCCGGCAGGGGGGCAGGGTCGTGCAGCGCCACGGCCGAGGTGCGCAGCGAGGTGGCGATGACTGCGGGGCGACGGCTGACGTCCATGAGGTTGGAGCCGAACGCCTCGAGGTCCTCCTCGCCGGGACCGAGCACCGTCACGTCGGCACCGTCCCCGTGGACCTTGGCCAGCTCGCGCAGCACCCGCAGCGTCACGCGGTTGCGCCACTGGCGTTCCACCCGCGTGCGCCAGTGGGTCGGCGCGTCGCGGACGAAGCTCACCTGGGGCGCGAGGACGTAGACCTCGTCGAGCTCGAGGCCGGTCATCAGGTCGAGGTTGGTGGACGACCAGGCACCGCCGTCGATGTAGCGGTGCTCGCCGATCCGCACGGGCTGGTACCAGCCGGGGATCGCACACGACGCCATGACCGCGGCGGAGAGGTCCACCACCGGAGCGCCTGCCCGACCGAACGCCACCCGCTCACCGGTGTCGTAGTCCAGGGCCACGATCGTGAGTCCGGAGCGGTCGGGCCAGCCGTGCGGCACGACGTGACCGACGAGTGCGCCGACCGCCTCGATGCTGCCGCGCCCCTCCGGCAGGATGGCCGACAGCACCGCCGTGGGCGGCAGGTGACGCAGGTTGAGTGCGTTGCGCCGCAACAGTTCTCGTGATCCGAAACCGACCTTGGGCAGGCCTGGACGGTCGCCCCCGGTGTCCTTCTCGTAGTCCCAGGAGTATCCCGCCAGGGGTCCCATGTCGACGGCGCCCTCGAGCTGGTGCACCAGCAGGTCCGACACGGAGACACCGGACGCGAGCAGCCCGGCGAGGACCGAGCCGGCCGACGTCCCCACGAACTCGTCGAACTCGCGGGCGTCGACGCCGAGCTCGTCCTCGAGAGCCTTGAGGGCGCCGACCATCCAGGCGGCACCCAGCACACCACCGCCACCCAGCACCAGACCACGGCGCGGACCCTTGGGTCGGGAGCGCGCCGCCCCTGAGCGGGACGTGGGCGTCATCGCGCCTTGGACCGGTGGCTGTCCAGCAGCTCACCGAGGGAGTCGACGATGCTCTGGCCGAGCACGTCGACGTCGGGCATCGAGTCCCGGTCGCCGTTGAGGCCGTAGTAGACCCCGCCGTCGTAGGACGTCAGCCCGATCGACAGCGCCTGACCCTTGGCGAGCGGCATCACGGGATAAGTGGACAACATCCGCGCGTCACCGGCATACAAGGTGTGCTGTGGTCCCGGGACGTTGGTGATGACGACGTTGAAGAGGCGTCGCGACACGGCGGAGCCGAGGCGCGCGCCGAGCGAGTGGAGGGTCGGGGGTGCGAAACCTGCTAGTCCTGCAAGCGATTCGGCACCGACCGCCTGGCCGCCCTCCATCTGCTGGCGCATCGCGAACGCGATCTGGTGCAGCCGCATAGAGGGACCCGGTTCGCCCACGGGCAGGTCGACGAAACAGGCCGTGAGGCGACTGCCGAGGTGTCTCGCGTCCGCGTCGTAGACACTGACCGGCACCATCGCGCGGACCGTCGTGCCCGAGTGGACGGACTCCCCCCGGGTCAGCAGCCAGGTGCGGAAGGCGCCAGAGATCGTGGCGAGCACGACGTCGTTGATCGAGACGTCGTCGGCGTAGTTGCCACGCGCCAGCCGACTGCGGACCTTGCGGTAGTCCTCGAGATCGGTGCCGATCATCACGTAGCGACGAGCCTCGCCCACGGAGGCGTTGAGCGGAGAATGGGGCGCCGGCCGGGCTGCGGTGCGAGCCAACGTGGCAACGACATCGCCTGCGGCAGTAAAGGCGCGAGTGCCGACGGCCTTGACGTCGACGATGCCGCCTCGGATGTTCTCGACGACCTCGCTCGGGCGACGGACCGCATCGACGAGCGCGCCGGTGAGCAGCTCGATGTCGCTGGGCTCACGGGACGGCCGCCAGGTGTCGGTGACCAGGCCCTCGGCCGCCGGGTCGCCGTCGACGATGACGTGGGCGATGTCCACCGCGTTGATGCCGTCGACGAGGGCCTGGTGCGACTTGGTGACGATCGCGAACCGGCCCTCGTCCAGGCCCTCGACGAGGTAGACCTCCCAGAGCGGCCTGCTGCGGTCGAGGGCACGAGGCTGGATGCGGGCGACGAACTCCTGGAGCTGTTCGTCGTTGCCCGGCTTCGGCAGCGCGGAGCGGCGCACGTGATAGGTCACGTCGAAGTTCTCGTCGTCGACCCACACCGGGTTGGCGAGCCGCCCGGGGATCTGGCGGATCCGCTGGCGGTAGCGGGGTACGAACGCGATCCGCGTCGAGATGAGCTGCACGAGCCGGTCGTAGTCGAACCCGTCGCTCGGCGGGTCGAACACCATGACCGAACCCACGTGCATCGGCGTGGTCGCCTCCTCGAGGTAGAGGAACGACGCGTCGAGGGAGTTCAGGCGGTCAGGCACCCGCTCATCGTGTCAGAAAGCGCTGTTTAGACTCGGGTTCGTGACGAAGATGACTCTGCGCACGCCCCTTTCGTATGCCGCAGGGCTGGCCCTCGCCGCATCCCTCACCGCATCCCTCACCGCCTGCGGCACGGCGGGAGACGACCCCGTGGTGGGCACCACGAGCGGCTCGTCGTCGAGCTCGTCGTCGAGCACACCCGGCACGTCGACCTCCGACGGCGCCTCGGGCAGCTCATCGACCCCCGTCGGCCGCACCATCGCCATCACGGTCACCGGCAACAAGGTGTCACCCACCCCCACCACGGTGGACCTCGGCGTCGGTGAGTCGCTCACGCTGACCGTGACCAGTGACCACGCCGACCAGCTGCACCTCCACGGCTTCGAGATCGAGAAGGACCTGGTCGCCGGGAAGCCGCTCTCGGTGACCGTCACCGGAGCCCAGCCCGGCGTCTACGATGTCGAGACCCACCACCCCGAGCTGCGCCTGCTGAAGATCGCCGTCAAGTGACCCTGGCAGCTCTCGCCGCGCTGCCGGCCCACGGGGTCGGGTCCCGCGAAGACCTTCCACTGCCCTTCAACCTCCTGTTGATCGGCGCGGGGCTGGCCCTCGTCGTGTCGTTCGTGGCGCTGGGAGCCCTGTGGAAACAGCCCAGGCTGCGGCCCCAGGACGGCCGACTCCTGCCGATGCCGGTCGCCCTTGCCCTCGACAGCGCGGCGGTGCGCGGACTGTTCGTCATCGCGTCCTTGGCGATCGCCGGCTGGACCCTGCTGGCGCTGGCCCTGGGCAAGGACAACGCCAACAACCCCGTCCCGTCGGTCGTCTACGTCTGGCTGTGGGTGGGGCTGGCCTTCATCTCCATGGTCGTCGGCGGCATCTGGCGCGTGGTCAACCCGGTGCGCTGGCTGCACCGGGGGATCCTGGCGCTGCTGCGGATCGAGCCGGACTTCACGCTGGCCGAGTACCGGCTCGGGTACTGGCCGGCGGCAACGGGACTGCTCGCCTTCGCCTGGCTCGAGCTCATTGCACCCGACAACGCGGACCTTCCGGTGCTGCGGGTCGCGGTCCTCGGCTACCTCGTCGTCAGCCTGATGCTCGCGATGGCGTTCGGCGCTCCCTACCTGCATCGCGGCGACCCGTTCACCGCGTGGTCCTCCCTCTACGGCACCCTCAGCCCGCTCGGGCGCCGGGCCGACCGCCGATGGGTGCTGCGCACCCCCTTGCACGGCCCCCTGGGGCTCGCTGCCGCGCCGGGACTGCTGGCGGTGAGCTCGGTGATGCTCGGGACGACCGCGTATGACGGCTTCTCCGGAGAGACCCGCTGGTACACCTTCGTCCAGTCCTCCAGCCTCCCTGCGAGGGTGTGGGAGACCGGCGCGCTGGTCACCTTCAGCCTCGTCGTCGCCGCCTCCCTGTATGCCGCGGCCGTCCTCTCCGCGCGGCTCGCCGGAGTCAGCGTGCGCGGAGTTGCCACGGCGTTCGCCCCTTCGCTGATCCCGATCGCGGCCGGATACCTCGTCGCGCACTACTGGTCGCTGTGGGTGTGGGAGGGCACCAACGGCCTCGCGAAGATGTCGGACCCCTTGGGGACCGGCGCGAACTGGCTCGGCACGGCGGGCGTGACCCCGTCGGCGTCGCTGATCGCTCCCGGCCTGGTCGCCGGCATCCAGGTCGTCGCCATCATCACCGGCCACGTGCTCGGCGTCGTCGCCGCGCACGAGCGGGCCGTCTCCCTGTTTCCCCGCCGGGCCGCTGTGCTGGGTCAGGTGCCCCTGCTCGTGCTGATGGTGGGCTACACCCTCGGCGGTCTCACCCTGTTGTTCAGCTCCTGAGGCAGCGACTTGTTGCTCGCAGAGCGTCACCGACCACCCATTTCCGGCCCCTCGTGACCACCAGGCGGCAACAAGTCGCCAGGCCCCGGACTTGTTGCTCGCAGATCGTCACCGACCACCCAGTTCCGGCCCCTCGTGACCACCAGGCGGCAACAAGTCGCCAGGAAGGGGTCAGCGGCGCCGGCGCCGGCGGCTCCGCTCGGGTGCCGACACGGCATACGGGATGGTCAGCGAGGCGATCGCACGCCGCAGCTCGCACTCGGGCGCGAACTCGGCCAACGACGTGCCGGCGAACATGGCACCGTCGAGGCTGTCCTGGTCCCAGGGCAGGTAGGTGAGGTCGTCCATGCCCGCGAACCTGCCCAGGGCTTCGGCGATGCGCCGCTCGGGTCGGGTGCCGACCGCAGACGCGCGCACCCGGTTGACGACCACTCGGGGGGTCGGCGAGGGCACCGCCGCGAGGTCCTGCACGGCCCGGACCAGTCGCTGGAGGCCGACCGGATCTGCCGAACCGACCACGAGGAGCTCGTCGGCGGACTCGAGGGCGGTGAGGGTGGCGGCGTTGCGTCGGGGGGCGAGCGTGTCGTAGGAGAGCTCTTCGTCGTCCTCGATCGCGAAGCCGCAGTCGATGACGACGAAATGGCTCAGCTGGCGCGCGACGGTGAGCACGTGAGCCACCGATGGTGCCCGCAGCTCGGTCCACCGCTCCGCGCGGGGTATGCCGGTCAGCACCCGCAGGCCCGGAACCACCTCGGGAGCGATCCGGGCCAGCGCTGCGAGGTCGAGGGCGCCCTGGTCGGCCGCCCGCGCCGCGGCCGCGACGCCGGGAGCCTCGTCGAGGAGGCCGAGCGACTGCGCGACCGACGCCCCGTAGGTGTCGCAGTCGATGAGCAGGGTGGGTGCGCTGCTGGCCAGCTCTGCGGCCAGGTTGAGGGCGACGGTGCTGCGTCCCGGGGCGCCCGTCGGTCCCCAGACTGCGATGACCGTGGCCGCCACGATCGGCTGGGCTGACTCCCCCAGGTCATCCGCGAGGACCACGGAGACGCCCTCCGCGGCAGGGAGGTGGCCCAGGGGGTCGAGGGAGTCGAGGACGTCGTCGATCTCGTGGCTGGCCAGATCGGCCCGGAGCACGACGCTCAGGCCGAGCTGGCGCAGCCGTCGCTCCCCCAGGTCGTCGTCCGGTGCGACGACCCCAGCCACCTCGACACCGTGGCTTGCGAGCTCGTGCAGCGCCGGCCGGTCGAGCGCACGCAGGTCGGCCGACACGAGAGCGACCTGGCCGAAACCGGCCGCCGCAGCGGCCAGCAGGTCGGGCAGGTCGGCACAGCGCCTCGACACCGTGTAGCCGGCGGTGGCTTCGATGGCCGTCACCAGCTCGGACTCCCATGCGCCGTTGAGCGCGGCGATGACCGAACGGGTCACTGATCGACCCGCAGCGACGAACCCGCGACGGGGACGACCGTGATGCGGGCGCCGAGGTCGACCGCCGCGATGATCTCCTTGATCTGGGCGGTGGGAGCCATCACCTGGATGGGACGATCACCCGATGCGCCGCCTCCAAGGCCCCCGCTCGTCTTGGGCAGGCTGGAGACCGACACGCCCTCGAGGGCCAGCTCCGGACCGGAGAACGCCTTGCCCCCAGGAGCTGCCGCCGCGTCCGCCTGGTTGACGTAGACGTCGACCCGCGAGCCGACCCGCAAGGCGGCCGCAGCGCCTGCGTCGACCGACAGGGTCAGCGGCTGGACCCCGACCTGGTCCTTGCCCCCCACCGCCGCGGCGGGGACGAGCTCACCGGCGCTGACCTCACGCAACACGTACCGGTCGGGGGCCAGGCCCTCCGTGGCCGGCAGGTAGCGCGAGAGCTCGGAGCCCAGCCCGACGTCGACCCGCGTGAGGTTGTCGTCACCCAGCTGCTGCCCGGGCACCAGCGGTCCCCGCGCGGCATACACAGCCGTCCGGTCGTCGGCGTGGGCAACCACGAACGAGCCGAGGGCCGCTGAGGTGAGCACCAGCAGCAAACCCACTACCAGCCGGGCGTCCCGCCATCGCGGTTTCTGAAGCCTCGCAGCCTTGGGCACGGGCAGATCGGTCATGGTGATGTCCCCTTCATCATCCCTTTTCCAGCCTTGTTCGGCCGCACCCGCGGGGACATCATGGCGCACCGAGGTGGCCCAGCGTCGCCTGAATCCACAGGTTCGCGGGTCATCCACAAGGTCGGTAGGCCAACTCCCCCAAACGGCTATAGATGCCAGAATCTGCCCATTGACCAGACGCAGCCACAAGAACATGGTAAAAATTCGGTCAAGAGAACGTCTACATCCAGTCAAGTCGGCTGGCGGAAAAGAAGAGGGGATTGACGTGGCTAAGCGCTTCATTCAGCTGGCTGAGGTCTCGGAAGTGCTCGACATCTCATCCGCCCAGGCCTATGCCCTGGTCCGATCCGGCGAACTGCCGGCCATCAAGGTCGGCGGCCGCGGTCAGTGGCGCGTCGAGGTCGCCGAGCTCGAAGGGTACATCCAGCGGATGTACAGCGAGACCAAGACCTTCGTCGCGGCGCACCCGTTCGGTCAGGGCCAGGACTGAGTCGTTGCGCCCTGCGTGGGCCGCCATCCGGGGGGGKGGGGGTCGTGAAGGTCAGGCCTACGCAGGGCGCAGCATGACCACGGCGGCAAAGGGGACGAGACGTCGCCCGGTGACGTTCTGGGTACGCCTCGGCAGGTCCGCGGCATGCTCGCTCAGCTCGAGCACGTCGCGACCGACCGCGTCGATCGTGCCGGCGACCACGGTGCCCGTGAGGTCCGTCAGGAGCACGACCGAGCGGTCCCGGCTCAATCCCCGCATGGCGTAGCCCAACCCGAACCGGCGCCCCATGGCAGTCCCTCCGACGCGGCCCGAGAGCCCGGTCACGGCAGTCACGGCCGAGAAGGGAATGAGCGCCGGCCCCGACGACGGCCCCGCCTGGGGCCCGTTCGCCTCGGCTGCCAGCAGCAGCCACCCGTCGCCCACCTCGGCAACCTGGCCCCGCGCCCTGGCGCCACTGCGCAGCGACACGGTCACGAGGCCTGTCCCCGCGGCCGCCAGCCGCTCGTAGAGCCCTACCGAGGCCCGCTCGCGCCTGGTCCGGTCGGCGACCTCGGCGTCCAGCTCGCGCCTGGACTCCGCCTCCCACTGCGCGGCCAGGTCTGCGAACAGGGCGTCCCAACGCATCCCGTGCCCCCCTTCGTTGCTTCTCCCGCTGCCGTTCGCTGAGACGTTGCCGGCCACCGACCGTGACGCGGCCGGGCCGAACCTACCCCTGCGCCGGACCTCCTTGCCATCTGCACGTCAAGGTCGTTATGGTCCAACGAACGCAAACACAAGCAAACAGCCATCCGGGGGGATCATGAGCCGCGCCATCCGCGTCGCAGTGGGGACCATGTCAGCAATGGGGGTCGGGGCGCTCGTCGAGGGCGCGCTCTGCCTCGCCGTCCGCGCCCAGTGGCGGATCGTGCACGCCCCAGGGCCAGCCAGCCTGGCCGAGGCATTGACGCTCGTCGTCCTGGTCGCGGCGGCGGTGCTGGGCGCCTGGCTGGCCGTCAGCACTGGCGCCGCACTGCTGGCACACCTGCCCGGGCGGCTCGGCCTAGCGGCCGACCGGTGCGCTCGGGCCTGCGCCCCAGCGGTCTCCAGACGCGTCGCCGCCGCCATCGTGGGCGCTGTTCTAGGCGCCGCGCTGGCACCCGGGACCGCCCTCGGGGATGGTCCCACCGCGCCGCCCGCAACCCGTGCCGTCCTGACCCCCGCCTTCACAGCGACCTCACCGGAGCGGGTGAGCACCCCTGCCCCATCTCCGACACCTTCTCCGGTCCCATCCCCGGCCCCGGTCACTTCTCCGACAACGGCGCCGACCCCGGCCCCATCCCCAGCGCCTGCCTCGGCCCTGGACGGGCCGACCTCCCCGATTCCCGCTCCGGGGTGGACCCCCTCACGCCCCGCGCAGCGACCCCAGCCCGCCTCCAGCCTCGTCACGGGCAGCGTCGGCGCCCACCCTGCGGCCGAAGTCGTCGTCCACCGGGGCGACACGTTGTGGGACATCGTCCGCCGCCAGCTCGGCCCGGACGCTTCCGACGCGGAGGTCGCAGACGCCTGGCCGGCCTGGCACCGGGCCAACCACGTCGTCATCGGCGACGACCCCGACCTCATCCTGCCCGGCCAGATCCTGCGGCCGCCGAGCCCCGCCGCAGACTCGGCCAGCGCGTCGTCCGGAGCGGGGCGGTGAACGCGGCGGTGCCCGAGGCGGTGAAGGCGACGGCGCGCGGGTTGATCGGCAACGCGGCAGCCGGGCTTCCGGTCTCGCGACTCACGCCCCTGCGCATCGTGCCGGCGCCGCGCACCAGGCCGCCCGTCCTGTCCGAGACCGAGTCGTGGGTCCCCGACGACCTCGGGTCGAACCGCTATGTCCAGGACGCCCTCGCGATCGACTTCGACAGCCTCACCGACGACCAGCTGTTCGGGGAACGCCCCACGCGCCGCGGCGACCTGCCCGATCCACTCGAGTGGGCCGGCCACATCGCCCAGGGGCTCGTGGAAGTCATGGCCGGGGCCCGCCCCGCACCACAGGTGCTCCGCTGGACCACCCCCGAGGTGTATGCCGCGGTGGCCCGCCGCGCCGCCGTCTCGGCTCGGCGCGGAGCAGCGTCGACGCGGCGCACGGTCGTGCGCGGGGTGAGGGTCTGTGAGCCTGCGGACGGGGTCGCTGAGGCGAGCGCCGTCGTGGTGGACGGTGGCCGGGTGCGCGCGCTGGCGTTCCGGCTCGTCGGCATCGACGGTCGATGGCGCGTCGAAGCCCTCCAGGTCGGCTGACGCGCACCACTTCCGGCCACAGGTGGGGCACCAGACCCGCCAACCGGGGCCGGCACGCAGCATCAGTGGCCAGAAGTGCCGGCCAGGGCGGGCGGGCCGTGCAGGTGAGTGCGAGTCAGGCGGAGGTCAGGCCTTTCCGTGGCACATCTTGAACTTCTTGCCCGACCCGCAGGGACAGGGGCCGTTGCGCGAGACGCCCTTGAGCTGGTCCTCCGTCAGCGTGTCGCCCGCGGAGCCCACCGCCCGGTGCTCGACATCACCGGTCTCGCTGGGTGCGGAGTACTGCAGCTGCTGCGGGCGACGCTCAGGCTGCTCGAGGCCCTTGGCGCGGAAGGTCGGGTGCTTGTCGACCGCCGCGGCGGACTCGGCAGGCACCAGGTCGGCGTCCGCGGCCTGGCCGCCGTTGCCCGACACGGCGGACACGTCCACCGGCTCGTCGACCTCGATCGCGGCGGAGGACAGTCCCGAACCCGCCAACATGTCGGAGACACTGACCGGCTGGACCGCCGGCGCCTCCGCCTGCGGCTGGTCGACGTCGACCTGCACGTTGAACAGGTAGCCGACCGACTCTTCCTTGATCGACTCGTTCATCGCCTCGAACAGCTGGAAGCCCTCACGCTGGTACTCGACCAGGGGGTCGCGCTGGGCCATCGCCCGCAGGCCGATGCCCTCCTGGAGGTAGTCCATCTCGTAGAGGTGCTCGCGCCACTTGCGGTCGAGCACGGACAGGACGACACGACGCTCGACCTCACGCATGACCTCTTCGCCGAGCTGCTCCTCGCGCTCGTCGTAGGCGTGGTGGGCGTCCGAGGTGATGTACTCACGCAGCGTGTCCGCCGTCAGGGAGCCACCTTCGGCCTCCTGCACCGCTTCCGGCGTGACCGACACGGGGTAGAGCGTCTTGAGCGCCGTCCAGAGGCGGTCGAGGTCCCAGTCGTCGGAGAAGCCCTCCGCCGTCTCGGCGTCGACGTACCCGCCCACGACGTCGTTGATGAAGTGGCGGATCTGCTCGTGCAGGTCCTCGCCCTCGAGGACGCGGCGCCGCTCGTCGTAGATGACGGTGCGCTGGCGGTTGAGGACGTCGTCGTACTTGAGGACGTTCTTGCGGATCTCGAAGTTGCGGCCCTCGACCTGGCCCTGCGCGCTCTGGATCGAGCGGCTGACCATCTTGGACTCGATCGGGACGTCGTCCTCCATCTTGGCCGTGGTCATGAACCGATCGACCATCGCGGCGTTGAACAACCGCATGAGGTCGTCCTGCAGGGACAGATAGAACCGCGACTCCCCGGGGTCACCCTGGCGGCCCGAACGACCGCGGAGCTGGTTGTCGATGCGGCGCGACTCGTGGCGCTCGGTGCCGAGGACGTAGAGCCCACCCAGACCGGTGACCTCGTCGTGCTCGGCCTTGACGGCCTCCTCGGCCTTGGCCAGCGCCTCGTCCCACGCGGCTTCGTACTCCTCGGGGGTCTCGACCGGGTCCAGCCCCTGCTGCTTGAGGGTTGCGACGGCCATGAACTCGGGGTTGCCGCCGAGCATGATGTCGGTGCCTCGACCGGCCATGTTGGTGGCGACGGTGACGGCGCCCTTGCGGCCCGCCTGGGCCACGATCGCGGCCTCACGCTCGTGCTGCTTGGCGTTGAGAACCTCGTGCGGAACACCCTTGCGACGCAGCTGGTCCGAGAGGTACTCGCTCTTCTCCACCGACACGGTGCCGACGAGCACCGGCTGCCCCTCGGCATACCGCTCGCTGATGTCGTCCACGACGGCGGAGAACTTCGCCTCCTCGGTGCGGTAGACGAGGTCGGCCTGGTCCTTGCGGACCATCGGGCGGTTGGTCGGGATCGGGACGACACCGAGCTTGTAGATCGAGTTCAGCTCGGCTGCCTCGGTCTGGGCGGTGCCCGTCATGCCCGAGAGGGTGTCGTACATGCGGAAGTAGTTCTGCAGCGTGATCGTGGCGAGCGTCTGGTTCTCGTTCTGGATCTCGACGCCCTCCTTCGCCTCGATCGCC
Source organism: Pedococcus sp. P1_H8 (assembly GCF_056405175.1). Taxonomy (NCBI): domain Bacteria; kingdom Bacillati; phylum Actinomycetota; class Actinomycetes; order Micrococcales; family Intrasporangiaceae; genus Pedococcus; species Pedococcus sp. P1_H8. The sequence continues at coordinate 364,494 of NZ_JBFUCP010000007.1, read as the reverse complement.
TGGTGCATCCCCTCGTTGTAGCGACGCCCGGCGAGCATGCGGCCGGTGTGCTCGTCGACGATGAGGATCTCGCCGTTCATGTTGACGTAGTCCTTGTCCCGCTTGAACAGCTCCTTGGCCTTGATGGCGTTGTTGAGGTAGCCGATGAGCGGGGTGTTGACGGACTCGTAGAGGTTGTCGATGCCGAGGTAGTCCTCGACCTTGGCGATCCCGGCCTCGAGGACGCCGACGGTCTTCTTCTTCTCGTCGACCTCGTAGTCGCCCTCGCCGGACTCGAGCTCGCCGCGGGTCAGCCGCTGGACGATCTTGGAGAACTCGGTGTACCACTTTGTCGCGGCGTCGGCCGGGCCACTGATGATCAGCGGCGTGCGGGCCTCGTCGATGAGGATCGAGTCGACCTCGTCGACGATGGCGAAGTTGTGGCCGCGCTGCACGAGCTCGTCGACCGACCAGGCCATGTTGTCGCGCAGGTAGTCGAAGCCGAACTCGTTGTTGGTGCCGTACGTGATGTCCTTGGCGTACTCGACGCGACGCTGCTCGGGCGTCATCGACGCAAGGATGACACCGGTCTCCAGGCCCAGCATGCGGTGCACGCGGCCCATCAGCTCGGACTGGTACTCGGCGAGGTAGTCGTTGACCGTGACGACGTGCACGCCCTTGCCCTCGAGGGCGTTGAGGTAGGACGGCAGGGTCGCGACCAGGGTCTTGCCCTCACCGGTCTTCATCTCCGCGACGTTGCCGAGGTGCAGTGCGGCGCCGCCCATCAGCTGCACGTCGAAGTGCCGCTTGCCGAGGGTGCGCTTGGACGCCTCGCGGACCGCGGCGAAGGCCTCGGGAAGGAGGTCGTCGAGCGTCTCGCCATCGGCCAGGCGCTTGCGGAAGACGTCGGTCTCGGCCCGCAGCTCGGCATCGGTGAGCGCGGCGAAGTCCTCCTCGATCGAGTTCACCTGGGCGGCGATCCCGTGGAGCTTCTTGAGGATGCGGCCCTCACCGGCACGCAGCAGCTTTTCGACGATCTTGGACACGCAATATCTCCTGAAGTTTCTGATCTCCTGCTATGCCCGGAAGTTCTGATGTCCTGCTACGCCCGGAACTTCGCAGCCGTGGACATCCGGGTGGCAACGGCCCGACCTAGGCTAGTCGAGTCGACGCACCACCGCGGACGTGCGGGCGGGGGAACCCTCCCCCAGCGCCGAACGCGCCGGGGCCCGCGGCGGTTCCGCACCCACCCAGGCGCCCACCCAGGCGCCCACCCAGGCGCTCGGCGGCTCAGGGCGCCACGAGGTCCTGGTAGTCGGGGTGGCGGGCGATCCAGGCGGAGATGAACGGGCAGAGGGCCACGACGTCGTGCTCCGCCCTGGCTCGGACGTCGTCGAGCGCCCCCTTGGCCAGGGCGGCACCCACACCCTCCCCGGCGAAAGTGTCGTCCACCTCGGTGTGGGTGAAGACGATGTGGTCGCGCTTGAACCGGTAGGCGGAGAAGCCCGCGAGCACGCCGTCGATGTGGGCTTCGTAGCGGTGCTGGGCGGGGTTGTCCGTGATCACGGCGTCCGTCATGGCCCCAGCCAAGCACGACTGTCAACGCCGGTCGTGCCGGGTCCGGCCTGCCCCGGGACGGGGCCGTGCGGGTGCGTCCCTGCCAGCGGAACCACGCCATTTGGACCCGGTCGGCGGAACTACGCCATTGGACCCTTGCCGCGGCGCGGGCCAGTGACCAGCATGAGCCCACACACCTGACGCAGGGAGGCCAACGATGTCCATCCACCCGTCCCGTCCCGCTCTCCGGGCAGTCGCCGCGGCGGCAGCAGCGCTGGTGAGTGCGCTCGCCGCCAACGCGTCGGTGCCGGCCGCCGCCGCTCCGCCCGATGCAGCCCCGGGCAGGCCGCTGACCGTGATGACGCGCAACCTCTACCTGGGCGGGGACATCAACCGGCCGCTGGTGGCCACGGCTGGCAAGACGGGCGCCGCGGCCCTGGTGGCGTTCGGCAACTCCAACGACGCGCTGCGTGCCGTCGTCGACCAGACCAACTTCCCCCTGCGCAGCAAGCTGCTGGCCGGCGAGATCGCCTCGCAGCGTCCGGACGTGGTGGGTCTGCAGGAGGTGGCCCTGTGGCGCAGCGGTCCCCTGGAGCTCGGCGCCATCGGCACGGCGAACGCCCCGGACCCGGACTACGACTTCCTGGCGACGCTCACCAGCGACCTGGCGGCCACCGGCGCGCAGTACACCGTGGTCAACGTGCAGCAGGAGTCCGACGTGGAGGGGCCTGCGTTCAAGGGCAACCCGTTCGCGGGGACGATGACGGCCGCGCGCGACATCCGGCTGACCATGCGCGACGCGATGCTGGTGCGGGTCGACCCGGGCCTCACCGTGCAGGCCAGCGGGGGTGGGCAGTACGCCACCCGGCTCGCGGTCAGCGTCGGCGGCGTCCCGTTCGTGTTCATCCGCGGCTACAACTGGGCCGACATCCGGTCGGGTTCGACCGTGGTGCGGGTCGTCAACACCCACCTCGAGTCGGCCAGCTCCGACATCGCGTTGGGCCAGGCCCGTGAGCTCCTGGCCGGTCCGGCCGCACCCTCGGGCAAGCCGACCGTGGTGGTCTGCGACTGCAACTCCGACCCGCTCGACCACAGCGTCAAGCGCACCGACCCGCTCGGCACGCCCCACTCAGGCCCGTACGACTTCATGGTGGCCAGCGGGTTCACCGACGAGTGGCTCCGCCTGCGGCCGGGCAGCTGCCCGGTGGACGTCCGGGACGACGGCTGCACCTCGGGGCTGTCCGAGGCTGTCACCGACGCGACCGCAGCAGGCTTCGACCACCGGATCGACCTGGTGCTCGCGCGGACCGCGGCGGGTGGAGCGGCCGTGGACCGCGGCACCGTCACCGGCAACGAGGTGGCCGACCGTGACCCTGCCACCGGCCTGTGGCCCTCAGACCACGCCGGTGTCGTCATCCGGCTGCGCGGGCTGCACTGACAGCTCGCGCCGAAAGGGTGGCAGACCGGAGCTTCCCGAGCGGGATGAGTCGGTCTGCCACCCTCTCGCGGCCCGTCCGGCCAGTCTGGCCAGTCTGGCCAGTCCGGCCAGCCGCCTCAGGCGACGGCGCCGACCTCGGCGTCCTCACCCTCGGAGTTCCACGAGCCGCGCTCCGGCGACTTCGCGATGGCCAGGCAGGCCAGCGCGGCGAACAGGCACAGCCCGCCGGCGGTGAGCCAGGCCGTGAAGTAGTCACCGGTACTCTGCCGCACCCAGCCGGCGTAGCTCGCTGCGACACCGGCCCCCACCATGTGCGCGGCGAAGACCCAGCCGAACACGACGCCCGAGCGCGCGACCCCGAAATGCCTGCGGCACAGGGCAATCGTGGGCGGGACCGTGGCCACCCAGTCGAGGCCATAGAAGACGATGAAGATGAACAGGTTGGGGTGGATGTCCGGACCCAGCAGCGCGGGGACGAACAGCAGCGCCAGTCCACGGAAGCCGTAGTAGCCGCAGAGCAGCAGCCGCGGGTCCACCTTGTCGGTGAGCCAGCCGGACGCGATGGTGCCGACGAGGTCGAAGACGCCGACGAGGGCGAGCAGGCTGGCAGCCGTGGTCTGTGGCATGCCGTGGTCGTGGGCCGCGGGGATGAAGTGGGTGCCGATCAGCCCGTTGGTCGACCAGCCGCAGATCCAGAACGTGCCGAACAGGATCCAGAACGTCCGTGACCGCGCGCTCTCCCGCAGTGTGCGGACCGCGAGGGCCGCCGGCCCGACCTGCGATCCGGTATGCCGCGTGGCCGGCTCGTCGAGCACGTCACCCGGCTGCGCCCCGACCGGACGAAGGCCGAGGTCGGCGGGTCTGTCGCGGACGACGAACGCGACCAGTGGCACGAGCAGGAGCGCGGCACCGGTGACCACGAGCGCGGCATACCGCCAGCCGGGGCCGGCGGCGAGCGCCGCGATGCCCGGAAGGAACACGAGCTGGCCGGCCGCTCCGGCCGCGGAGAAGATCCCGGTGACCAGTCCGCGCCGCGACTCGACGAACCACCGGTTCGCCACCACGGCGCCGAGGACGAGCGCCATGGCACCCGCACCGACGCCGACGAACACGCCCCACAGCAGCCACAGCTGCCACGGCGCGGTCATCACCGTGGTGAGACCGCTGCCGACCGCCACCAGGACCAGCGCCAGGGCCACGACCCGACGCAGGCCGAACCGCTCCATGAGCGCTGCCGCGAACGGTGCGGTCAGGCCGTAGATCACCAGGTTCGCGGTGACCGCTCCCGAGGTGGTGGCGCGCGACCACCCGAACTCGGACTCGAGCGGCTCGAGCAGCGCGCCGGTGGAGGAGCGGAAGCCGGCCGCGGCCACGAGGGCTCCGAGGATCACAGCGGCCACCCACCAGGCCCGGTGCACCCGCGGCCGTCTGGTTGCGGTCTCGGTCGCCGTGGCGGCAGGAATCGTCACTGTCGCAGGCTAACTGCCAAAACGGCGCCGCGAACAGCGCTTTCCGGACAACCGTCCCCCGGATCCCGCCAGCACACCCGTCGCCAACTCATGCAAAAGGCGAGTTAGCGCCGCGGCGCGACGGCGCTAACTCGCCTTTTGCATGGAGGAGCGACGGGTCAGGTGGTGACTCCCGTCAGGCCGAGCCAGCCGGCCATGAGGGACAGCTCGTCGTCGAGGGCCGGACGCGCCTGCGGCGGTGCCCCCGGCTCCCAGTGCACGGCCTGCACCCGCAGCACTCCCGTGGCACGGTCCGCCTTGAGGTCGCACCGCGCGACGAGCTCGTCGCCGAACAGGAACGGCAGCACGTAGTAGCCGTGCACCCGCAGCGGCGCGGGCACGTAGATCTCGAGGCGGAAGTCCATCCCGAAGATCGCCGCCGTGCGGTCGCGTTGCCAGATCAGCGAGTCGAACGGGCTGAGCAACGCCTGGGCACTCACCTTGCGGGGGCGTCGCGCTTCCACGTGCAGGTAGGCCGGTCGCTTCCAGCCCTCGATGGTCGCCGGGACCAGGGCCCCCACTGCGACGAGGGCGTCCAGCGCGGGGCGGGACTGGTGCGGCTTGAGCCGGAAGTAGTCCCGCAGGCACTGCTCGGTGCCGACCCCGTGGGCGCGGGCGGCGATCAGCATCAGCTCCTTGAAGGCGACGTCGTGGGGCGGCCGAACGGCGGGATCGGAGGCAGCCGCGGCATGCTGACCGGGCAGCACGCGGTCCAGCGCGGCATACCGTCGCTCGAACTGGCTGGTCCGGCCCGCGGAGCTCACCTGTCCCGCCCAGAAGAGGTGCTCGAGGGCGTTCTTGACCAGCGACCAGTTCCAGCCCCACTCGTCGCGCTGGCGGGGCAGGTCGTGCTCCAGGGCCGCCTCCAGCTGGCGCGAGGTGAGCGGTCCGCGTGCCTTGACCTCGGCGAGCACCGCCGCGACCAGCTCTGGGTGGTCCCTGGCCACGCTCTGCATGCCACCCCAGGCATCGTGCAGGGCGCGCTGCATGCGGAAGTCGAGCAACGGCCACGTCGAGGGAGGGATCAGGCTGGCCTCGTGGGCCCAGTACTCGACCAGTCGCCGGGGCGAACGGTCGCGCGCCCGGTCGAGGAGCGCGGGGTCATAGGGACCCAGCCGGGAGAAGAACGGCAGGTACTGACTGCGCGTGAGCACGTTGACGCTGTCGATCTGGACGATCTGCACCCTGTCGATGACGCGCTGCACGTGACGCATCGTGGCCGCCCCCGGTTCAGGCCTGGGGTCGGCGAAACCCTGTGCTGCCAAGGCGATCCGACGGGCCTGGGCGCGGGTCAGCCGCACGGGCGGGAGGGTCGTCACAGCAGGTGCGCCGCTGGTCACTCGCCGGGTTCGAGGAGGTTCTCGCGGACGGCATACATCGCCGCCTCCATGCGCGAGTGGAGCTGGAGCTTCTCGAGGATGTTGCGCACGTGGTTCTTGACGGTGTTCTCGGAGATGAAGAGCTGGTGAGCGATCTCCTTGTTGGCCATGCCCCGCGCCACGAGCCGCAGGACCTCGAGCTCGCGGTCGGTGAGCCGGGGCGCGCCGACCCCGGTGGGTCGCTCCCCCTGGCGCTTGCTCATCTGGGCGAACTCCGCGAGCAGCTTGGAGGCCATCGAGGGCGAGATGAGCGAGTCGCCGTTGTGGACCGCGCGCACCCCGTCGGCGATCTCCTCGCCCGGGACGTCCTTGAGGAGGTATCCGTTGGCTCCCGCCTTGACTGCCTCGTAGAGGTCGGACTCCTCGTCGGACATCGTCAGCATGATGATCTTGGTCGAGGGCACGAGCGCCTTGATGGTCTGGCAGGCCTGGATGCCCGAGGTGTGCGGCATCCGCACGTCCATGAGGACGACGTCGGGCAGCAGCTCGACGGTGCGGTCCACCGCCTCCTTGCCGTCGCCGGCCTCGCCGACGATCTCGATGTCGTGGTCCTGCGAAACGACCATCTGCAGGCCACGGCGGTAGAGGACGTGGTCATCGGCGATGACGACCCTGATCGGTTCGACCCCGCTCGTCACACCACCATTCCCATTCGTCACGAGCCACATACTGTCATGGCGAGGCCGCGACGCCGGGCGAAAGCCGCGTGGGCACGCCCGGCGTCGTCGAGCGCCTGACTCAGGAAACCTTGCGGGCGACGCCTTCGTCGTCCGTGACATCGAGGTGGATCACGCCGTAGGACCAACCCCTGCGGCGGTAGACGACGCTCGGCTGGTCGGTCTCCTCGTCGTGGTAGAGGTAGAAGTCGTGCCCGACGAGCTCCATCTCGCGGACCGCCTGGTCCAGGGCCATCGGCACGGTGGCGTGGATCTTCTCGCGGATCTCGACGGGTGAGTTGCCCTGGGCGCCGAAGGGGTCGCCTTCGCCATGGACCTCGTGGACGTGGTCCTCGCCCTCGCCCTGCGTCGGTTCCTGGATCCGCGCCGTGGCGGCGGACACCGACTCTGGCGCGTGCCTCCCACGGTGCACGCGCTTGCGGTCCTGGGCCCGCCTCAGCCGCTCCATCAGCTTGTCCAGCGCCACGTCGAGCGCTGCGTACTTGTCGTCAAGACATGCCTCGGCCCGCACGATGGGGCCCTTCACGTGACAGGTGATCTCGACCCGTTCGCAGGCCTTGGCCTGGCGCTTGTTCGACTCGTGGCTCACGATCACGTCGACGCGCTGAACTCGCGGCGCGAGCTGTGGGATCTTGGCCAGCTTTTCGTCGAGGTGGTCACGGAATCGGTCTGAGACCTGCATGTGGCGTCCGGTGACGACAATCTCCACGGTGTCCTCCATGGTTTCGGCGGGAGTTCGAGTCGGGCGGCGTGGCCCGGGTTCAGCCGCGGCACCACCCACGCTCTGACGACGCGAGGGACAGTGGCACGAGGGGCACTGCCACGAGGGACAGCGACCCGGTTGCCAGCAACGTCGGGGACTCGGACGTCGGCCCTGCGGGCTCCGCTCCCTGCCAGAGGGCGCCCGCCGGACCGCGTCCGAGGCGCCCTGTTTGCGTGACGTGCACGGGGGCCAGGGGGGCCATACGTCGAACTTAGACCACCTCGGTCGATTGCGACACAGGGATTGGAGTGTTCATCGCGCGGTGCGACTGCTGGACGTCGGGACCCGTCGCTGCGTGGCACAGATCGTCGACGCCACGACCGTCACCGCGCCCGCCGACCGGAGCGCCCGGGCCGCCTCGACCAGGGTCGCACCGGTGGTGAGCACGTCGTCGACCACGACACACACGGCACCCTCGAGAGCCGTGGCCCAGTCCCGCTGCACGACCATGGAGTGCTCGAGGTTGACAGCTCGTGCGCGCGCGCCGAGCCCGGCCTGGTCGGCGACCCGCCGCCGGAGTCGCAGCGCCGGCGCCACGACGGCCTCGTCCGCGGCGAAACCTCTGACCGCGTGGGCGGCCACGGCCACCAGAGGCGCGTCCCCACGAGCGCGAACGGAGGCTCGGGACGACGGGACGGGCACGACCAGGAGGGGACCGTTGTGGCGCACCAGGACCTCGACCGCTGACCGGCAGGCACCCACGGCGGCGTCGAGGGCCCGGCCGAGGAGCTCCCCGAGCAGCAACCCGCAGTCGCGCCGACCGTCGTCCTTGTAGGCCGCGACGACGGCAGCGAGCGGCCCGCGGTAGCGACCGCTCGCGAAGACGGGCGGAAAACCGGACGGACAAGGGTCCGGACGGACCTGTCGTGGCCCCCCGAGCCAGAGGCTCCTGCCGAGCTCTTCCAGGCACCCACGGCATACCGCGTCGTCCGGCTGGCCGCAGGCGGCGCAGCTGACCGGCAGGGCCAGGGCCGTGAGGGCCTGGATCGCCCCGGTCACAGGGTTCGGCGGCACCATGCCCCCCATCGTGTCGGCGCGGTGTGTTGGCGTCGATTCGGAAGCAGAAGCCTGTGGACACGACTAGTCTGGGCACTGGCCTGTGGACAACTGCGAAGAGCCGGGGACGCGAGACGGGAGGCGAGCATGCGGTGGTTGCCCCATCTCGCCGTCTCCACCCGGATTCGCCTGGCCATGGCGCTGGTGGCCGCCATGTTCGCATCGCTCAGCAACGACATCCTTCGGGGTCTTCCCTGGATCCTGCTGACCGTCACCCTCGACCTCGCGGCCTCGGCGCTTCCCGCCCTGAGCCCCAAGGACACCGCGACCCGCCGCATCCAGCTGACCGGGCTGCTCGTCGCCGGAGCCCTGGTGGCCGGACTGGCGATGGGCTACACCGGGCCGTGGTCGAAGACCCTCATCCTGATCCCAGCGTTCCACGCCGGTCTGCGGCTGGGCCGGCGGGGCGCGATGGAGATCTCCGCCGTCGGCTTGGCCTCCGGCCTCGCGACCGCGTGGTGGCTCAAGCGCCTGGACTGGACCGAGGGGCAGGCCATCCTGCTCGCCGCGATGGTCGCCCTCGTCTTCGGTCTGCTGGGAGCCTGGTCCCACCGCATGGAGGGCGTGGGGATGCCCCTCGACCCGAACGTCGCGGCCGAGGCCAGCCTGCTGCTGCGGCGCCTGCACGAGCTCGCCGACACCCTGGACACCGGCTTCGACGCCCCCGGTTCGGCCGAGATGGCCCTCCAGGACCTCAGCAACCAGATGCGTGCGGCGCGCAGCGCGATCCTCGTGGGCTACGGCGACGACCCCGCCGTGCCGCTCGCGATCCGGGGCGCGGACCGGACCCCCTGGCCCGACCCGATGGAGCCCGACTCGGTCCTCGCGCGGTCGTGGCACCAGGGCGTGCCCACCCTTGCGCAGTGGAAGGACGACCTCGTGGCCCGCTCGGTCATCGTCGTCCCGCTCAATGACGGCGACGGCCACCGGTTGGGGCTGATGGTCGCCGACCGGCCACTGGTCACCCCCTTCACCGAGGAGGACCTCGCCGCGGCTGGTGCGGTTGCCGCCCGGCACGCGGCCAACATCGACCTGTCCGTGCTGTTCGCAGGGTTGCGGGAGCGAGCCGGCCTGGAAGAGCGCGAACGCCTCGCCCGCGAGATGCACGACGGGATCGCCCAGGAGATGGTGGCGCTCGGCTTCGGCATCGACGCGGTGCGTCGCAACGCCCGCGGCCAGGGGTCGCCGCTCGCCGAGGAGCTCGACGCACTCCGCGTGGATGTGTCACGGGTGCTGGCCGACCTGCGGCTGCACATCGGGGACCTGCGGATCGCGGTGCGTCCCGACACCGGACTGGGCGCGATGATCGGTGCGCGACTCCAGAACTTCGGCTCGTCGTCCGGGGTCACGACGCGAATGCACCTCAGCGAGACCGGCTTCCGCCTCCCGGCCCACACCGAAGTGCTCATCTACCGCCTCTTCCTGCGGATGCTCGCCGATGCGCGGCACTCGCTCAACGCGCAGACTGTCGAGGTGCGCCTCAACGTCGCGGCCCCGAGGGTCGAGCTCTGGATGTCGCACGACGGCACGACCTCACTGTCCGAACGCGACTTCGCCGACCACCCGCTCAGCGGCCTGGGCGGCGAGATCTCCGTCGAGCCATATGCCGGAGACGGGGTCTCCCTGCGAATGCGCATGCGAGCCCGTGGTGCGGCCCCCTCAGCCACGCTGTCCAACGAAAGGATCCCCCAGCCCTCATGACCATCAACGTCGTGGTGATCGATGACCACACCCTGGTGCGCGAAGCCGTCTGCCGGATGATCGACAGCGAGCCGGATCTGTCCGTGGTCGGGCAGGCCGGCGGGATCGCCGAAGGCCGTACCGTCCTCGCGCAGAGCCTGATCCACGTCCTCGTCGTGGACGTGTCCATGCCCGACGGCTCCGGCCTGGTGATGGCGAGGGCGGCCCGAGAGGCGTCCCCGCGTCTGGGCATCGTCGTCCTGACGATGCACAACGACGACGAGACCCTGCTCGAAGCGCTCGACCTCGGCGCGTCGGCCCTGGTGCTCAAGTCCGCCCCGTCGGACGAGGTGATCGCGGCCGTCCGTCGCGCCGCCGTCGCTCCCGACGCCTTCATGGCGACCGGCCTGGCCGAAGCGCTGCGTCGTCGCGACTCCAGTGACAAGCCGCGCCTGACGCCGCGCGAGGCGGAGGTGCTGGACCGACTCGTGGCCGGCGACTCGATCGCCGCCGTCGCCAAGAAGCTCTACATGAGCGAGTCGACCGTCAAGACGCACGTGTCCAAGGTCTACGAGAAGCTCGGTGCCCACAACCGCGCGTCGGCCGTCATGTCAGCCCTGCGCCTGGGCCTCGTCAAGTCCGAGTCGATCGGCCACCGCGGCCGCTGACGGTCAGCCGCTGGGGCAGGCGCGGGCCACCGGCCCACGGCACTGCCTTGGTATGCCGCCCGCTGTCGCCGCGGGCGGTCAGCACGTGGGTGCGCCCTTGTCAGGCGCGGTCAGAGTCCCCCACCGCTGAAGGTGTCGGCGATGCGGATGGCGCCGGGTCCGATGATGACGATGAACAACGCCGGGAAGATGAACAGCAACATCGGGAAGAGGATCTTCACCGGCACCTTCATGGCCTTCTCCTCGGCCCGCTGACGACGGACGAGGCGCATCTGGATGGACTGCTCGCGCAGGACGTTGCCGATGGGCAGACCGAGCCGGTCCGCCTGGACCAGCGCGCTGACAAATGTCTTGGCCTCGGCGACAGTGGTGCGGGCGGCCAGCGAGCTGAACGCCGCACCGCGGGACTTGCCGATCTGGATCTCGGACAGGACGCGGGCGAACTCGCCCGAGATCGGCCCGGAGACCGACTTGGCCACCTGCATCAGCGCGGCGTCGAATCCCTGGCCGGCCTCGACACAGACGGTCAGCATGTCGAGAGCGTCGGCGAGGCCACGCCGTAGCTCTTCCTGACGCTTCTGACCGACGTTCATCAGCAGCACGTCAGGCAGGTAGAAACCGGCCGCTGCAGCGCCCAGGGCGATCAGGCCACCCTTGAGGCTGAAACCGCCGAACAGGAGACCGAGAACCGCGCCGATGATCAGGCCCGCTCCCTTGCCGCCCATGATCCGCTCTGCGGTCCAGGCACCGGGGTTTCCCGCCAGGTCCAGGCGCCGGGTGAGGCCCTCCTGGGTGCCGGTGGGGGACAGCTTGTTCGCCAGGGCGCGGAACCTGGCGAGCGTGGGCACCACGATCCGCTCCATGAACGGCAGGTCGGACTTGCTGACCTCCCGCTGGTTCACGGTCTTCTCGAGCAGCTCGAGCGACCTGGCGACACCTGTGGTCGTACCGGCCCCAGCGGACATGGCGATGACGAGCGTCGCGAGTGCCCCCGCGATGGCGACGAGGCCGACGATCAGCAGCATGGTTCCCATCTCAGACCCTCACTTCCACAGTCTTCTTCATCCAGAACCAGCCGATGACCAGCTGGACGATGCCAACGGCGATCATGACCATGCCCATGGGTCGGGTCCACAGCGGCTCGATGTACGACCGGTTGGTCTCAAACGTGTAGATGAAGATGCCGATCGGGAGGGCGATGAGGATGTACGCCGAGAGCCTGCCCTCGGCGGAGAGCCCACGGACGTGGCGCTGCAGCTCCTCGCGCTCCCGAAGAGTCTTTGCGGTGATGCGCAGGGTCTCGGCGAGGTTGCCACCGACCTCACGCTGGATGCGGATCGCCATCGACGTCCAGCGCATGTTGGCGCTGTCCATCCGCTCGGACATCCGCTCGAGCGAGTCTGCGATGTCCGCACCGATCCTCGTCTCGGCCAGGGCCCGGGAAAACTCCTTGGCCGACGGGTCGGCCGCGTCCTTGGCCACGGCGTCGAGTGCCTGCGGGAGCGAGAAGCCGGTGGCAAGACTGCTGGCCACCAGGGTGAGCACATCGGGGAGCTGGCCGTCGAACTTCTTCGCTCGCCGTTTCGCGAGGAAGCGAAGGATGAAGGCGGGGGCGAAGATGCCCAGGACAACGCCCAGGAGCGCCGCGACGAGGGTCATGACCGTCCCGCCACGGATCAGGGACATCGACGCGGCAACACCCGCCACGAGGGCGATGATCCGCAGCACCCACCACTCACCGGCCCGCAGTGGCAGGTCGGCCCGCTCGATGAGCGCCATGGTCTTGCTGGTCGACGCGCGTCCCTCCATCATCCGTTCGCCCAGGAACACCAGGCTCTCGGACATCGCGGCGGTCTGGCGCTGCCGCTTCTTCGCCTTGATGGGTCCGCCGGCCGTCACATAGCTGTCGATGCTGTCGACCCGGCTCTGGCGACCGGACTTGAACGACGAGGCCGACAGGGCGATGCCCACAGCGGCCACGCCGAGGAAGATCGCGATCATCGCGATTCCCACGAGGGGCGAGACCCCGAGGACCGGAAGCGTCTTGGCCTCTGGGGCCGCCTTCACGACCTCCTCGGTCGGACCGACGACGGGCCTGTTCGAGGCGGGGGCCGCCTTGCCGTTCAGGGGGACGCCATCGCCGAAGTCGACGAGGGCGGTCGTCGCGAAGCTCTTGCCGCCTGCGAGGCCGGAGATCTTGATGTTCTGCACGGCGCTGACACCCGGCGGCATCGGCATGGAGAAGGTGAGCTGCGACGCCAGGGTCTTGGCAGCGGTGGTGAAGGCACTGGCGACCGCACCGGCATTCGCGGCCGAGACCACGGAGCCACCACCCGCGGAGGCGAACCCCTTGAGCACCGAGACGTTGCCCTCGGTGGACTTGAACGACACTGCCTCAGCCCGGATGCCACCACGCTTCAGGGCGCTGGTGGCCTGGGCCTGGGTGGTCTTGCTGGCGGTGTCGCCACCATCGCTGAGGAGCAGGATGCTTCGCTCGCCCTTGCTGCCCAGGGTCCGCACGGCGAGGGCGACGCCGTCGTAGAGGGCGGTCTCGCCGTCGGACTTGAGGTTGTTGACGGCGGCCTGGACCTTGCCCTGGTCACTCGTCGGCGCGAGGTTGACGACAGCCTTGCCGGAGAACGAGACCACGCCGACGCGGACGTCGATCGGGACGCTCTTGAGGAAGGCCGCGACAGCGGAGCGGACCGTGGCCATCCCGGACTCACCCATGGAGCCGCTCGTGTCGACGACGAGCACGGTCGTGCGGGTCACCGGCGTGCCCTGGCCGGACGTGATCGCGTCGACCGGGTAGTCCTTGCCCGAGACCGTCACCGTGAGGCTCGGGTCGATGGCCGCTCCGCCGCTGGCGGAGATCAGGCCGATCAGGTTGGTGTTCTTGGCCTCGATGCCCGTGATGTTGACGATCGGGGCCGAGGCCGCACTCGCAGAGACAGCCCCCGAGAGCAGGCCTGCGAAGGCCAGCGCCACGACGGCGCCGAGCATGCGCGGCATACGAACGAGCATCAAATCCCCCGCACGAAGATGTCGGCGGCGAGCTCGATTCCCTGGTCGTGCAGCTCGGTGGCGAACTTCGGCCGCAGTCCGGTGCTCCGGAGCGTGCCGCGGAAGCGGCCCTGCTCGTCGCGCCCGGCGCTGTAGTCGAACGCGAACAGGTCCTGCATGGTGATGATCTCGCCTTCCATGCCGATGACCTCGCTGATCGCGGTGACCCGGCGCGAGCCGTCCTTCATGCGGGCCTGCTGGATGACCATGTCGACGGCTCCCGCAACCTGCTCGCGGATGGCGCGCACGGGCAGGTCGACGCCGGCCATCAGCACCATCGTCTCGAGACGGGCCAGGCTGTCGCGGGGGCTGTTCGCGTGGACGGTCGTCAACGAGCCGTCGTGACCGGTGTTCATGGCCTGGAGCATGTCCAGGGCGGCGCCGTCTCGACACTCACCGACGACGATCCGGTCGGGTCGCATGCGCAGCGCGTTCTTCACGAGCTCGCGGATGTCGATCTGACCCCGGCCCTCGATGTTGGACGGTCGGGACTCCAGGCGCAGCACGTGGTCCTGCTTGAGCTGGAGCTCCGCAGCGTCCTCGATGGTGACGATGCGCTCGTCGTCGGGGATGAAGGAGGACACGACGTTGAGCAGCGTGGTCTTGCCGGAGCCGGTACCACCGGAGATGACGATGTTCCGGCGACCACGGACACAGGCGCTGAGGAAGTCACGGACCTGCGGCGTGAACGTCCCGAAGGCGATCAGGTCCTTGTCGGTGAAGGGGTCGGTGGCGAACTTTCGGATGGTGAGCAGTGACCCGTCCAGGGCGATCGGCGGGATGACCGCGTTGACACGCGAGCCGTCGGGGAGTCGGGCGTCCACCAGCGGGCTGGCCTCGTCGACGCGCCGGCCGACGCGACCGACGATCTTGTCGATCGTGCGGCGCAGGTGGGCGTCGGAGCTGAAGTGCGTCTCGACGGGATAGAGCTTGCCGGCGCGCTCGACGTAGATCTGGTCGGGACCGTTGACCATGATCTCGGTGATCTCGCTGTCGCGCAGGAGCGGCTCCAGTGGCCCGTGGCCCAGGATCTCGTCGGCGACCTCCTGGGAGATGCGCGTCCGGTCGGCCAGCGACAGAGGCGTCTCCTCGTGGTCGATGACCTCCTGGAGCGTGTGCCTGACCTTCGACTCGAGCTCGGCCTGGTCGAGGTGCGGGTCGTACAGCTGCGGGCCGAGCGAGTCCAGCAGGGCCTGGTGGACGCTCGCCTTGACAGCAGCGAACGGGTCGGCGATGCGCTGGCGCTCGTTGCCCGTGGCGGGAGTCTGGGTCCCGGAGTTCGCCTCGACTGCCTGCTGGCTCCTACGGACACTCTCGAGACGCTCGGCCAGACTCATCGGTTACCCCCTCGTGACAGCGACCAGCGACCCGCACGGGTGGTTGGTGCGGTGGTCGGCTGCACTGCTGCGGAGCCGTGGTGCTCGGGCGTGCGGATGAAGTTGTCGGCGAGGTCGCGCAGGGCGGCGCTCACCGGGTGCTTGGGTTCGTCCAGGACGATCGGGACTCCCCGGTTCACCGAAGCCGGCACCGCGGTGCTGTTGGGGACCATGACCGCGATCTCCTGCTTGAGGGCGGCCACCACGTCCTCGGCCCGCAGTCCCACCTTGGCGTCGGACCGGTTGAGCACGATGAGCCTGCTGTCCTTCGGGTTGCCCAGCAGGTCGAGGGTGTCGAGGGTGAGCCGCAGGTTCTTCACGGCCGGGATGTCGAGCGTGGCGATGAGGACGAGCACGTCGCTGTCGTCGAAGGCAGCCAGGACGTGGGAGGTGAATGCGGGAGGTGTGTCCAGCACGACGAAGTCGTAGTGCCGCTTGGCCACCCGGATCAGCTCACCGACGGTGGACCCCGGCACGCGGTCCGCGTCGCTCGGCTCTGCGGGTGCGCTGATGGCTTCGAGCCCGCTGTCGTGCTTGGTCACGACCGACTTGATGGCCTGCTCGTCGATGTTTCCGGCCATGCTCACCAGGTCGATGATGGAGTTCTGGGGGAGCATCTGCAGGCTGATGCCCACGTCGCCGAAAGCCAGGTCGAGGTCGACCAGCAGGACCTTGGACCCCGTCGAGGCGAGGTAGGCGCCGATGTTGGTCGCGAAGGTCGTCTTGCCGACCCCACCCTTGGCCGAGAAGATCGTGACGACCCTGGCCGTGTGACCACCCACCGCTTCGCCGGAGTGGCCGTGGACACGCATGGTCAGCTCGCGGCTGCGTCGTGCGGCGTCGGCCAGACCCGTGAGGTCGTCTGCGGCGACCACCTCGCGCACACCCGCGCGAAGGCTCTGGCCCAGGACAGCCACGTCGATGCGACGACGGAGCAGGAGCACCCCGAGCTCGGGGTGCTCCACGCGGCAGAACTCGCTGAACTGACACGCGGCGTCCATGTCGACGTCCGGACCGATCAGGACGAGCGGCTCGTTGGGGTTGTCCTCGAGGGCCCGCACCGCAGCCACCTGCGTGTCGACGCGGAGGATCGCACCGACGGCGAAGTCGTAGCGCTCCTGGGCGGAGGGGTCTGCATCCCACAAGAGGGTCATGGTCCTGCTCCTACTTGCCGGAGAAGAGGCTGGCTTCGGAGACAACCTTGCCCAGGTCGACCTTGGCGTCGGTGCCGCGGAGGGCGGCATACAGGTTGCCGGTCTGGATCCCGTGCACGAGGCGGTTCGCGTCGGCGGGGGTCACCGCCACCGTCATCAGGGCCCCGGCCACCGGCGCGGTGTTCTCAGCCTTGTCCTCACCGGCGGGGGCCTGGGCGGGCGTCAGCGAGGCCTCGCCCATGGCGATGACGAGGACGTCGTCGAGGAGCACACGGGTCTGCTGGCTGATCACCTTCGCGGTGCCGCTGGTGCTCCCGGTCTTCGCGCCGGTCTCGGTCGGTGTGTAGGTGTCGAAGAGGACGATCTTCGAGCCAGGGGTGAGGAAGGTGCCGACGCGGGCGGGGTCGGCGAGCGCGATGGAGACCGCGACCAGGCCGGCGGGGACGTCGATGGCCTTCTGTCCGACGGGCTTGGTCCCGAAGCGGTCAGCAAGCACGTACTCGCCGGGCTGGATGTCAGAGAGGGCGAAGAGCCCACCGTTGGACCCGTCGACGCCGGAGAGTGCGCCGAGCGGCACACCCTTGGCCGCGACGGAGGTCTTGATGATCAACCCGCTCTGCACCGAGTCCTTGAGCGTCGTCCCGGCAGGCACGATCGACTTGACCACGTAGACGGACGCGGGATGCTGCGAGGCGACTGCGCGGCTGTCCGCGCCCCTCGCGTACATCAGCACGGCGACCACGCCGAGAAGTGCCACGAGCGCGGCCGCGAAGATGGCGACAATTCTGCGTCCCACGATGTCATTTCCCTTGCTTGAAGTCAGGCGAAGAAGGCGAGCCCGCTGTCGGGGCCCGGCCTACGGGTTGAAGATGCTCGACGGCACGTTGTAAAGGTCGCTGACGTTGTGGCCGAAGGCCGCCACCGACACGATAATGACCACGGCCCCCCCCGCCCCCCCCCCCCCCCCCCCCCCCCCCCGGGTCAGCTCGCTGTCGGAGGAACGCAACCGCAGTGCCCGGACGAACCGGCCGAGGGGCGCGATACGGACGAGTCGTGCAGTCATGCTGTCCTCCTGGTCGGCGGGCTGAAGCTGCCCGTCGGTTGGTGAAGCGTCAGATGCTGGTAGCGGTGTTGTGGAACAGCGTGCTGAGGTTTCCACCCAGGAGGGCGACGGCGACGATGATGACGATGGCGATGAGGGCGACCATCAGGCCGTACTCAACAGCGGTCGCACCCTGCTCGCGGGTGGCGATCTGGGCCTTCAGCTTTGCGGCGAACTTGTGCATGTGATGTGTCCTTTCAAGACCAACGGGCGCTTGGACGGGATGCCCCAGCGCCGAGAAGACTTCCAGTTCCACCCACGGCAGGTAATCGTCCGTCATGCCATGACGGTCCGGCACCTTCGACTCGGCCTTATCCCCCGAACGGCGGATACCCGTGCGTGGAGGGGTGTGAGTAGGCGGGCACAAGAAAGTCGCCCCCAGCGAGGGATGGAGACGACCGTGTCGTTCCATCCCGTCGCGTGGAGGCGACTGCGAAGCGTGGTCGAGCAAGAAGCGTGGTCCAGCAAGAAGCGTGGTTGAGCTCAGACGCTCGTGGCGACGTTGTTGAACAGCGTGCTGAGGTTGCCACCCAGGAGAGCCACGGCGACGATGATGACGATGGCGATGAGGGCGACCATCAGGCCGTACTCGACTGCGGTCGCGCCCTGCTCGCGGGTGACGATCCGAGCCTTCAGCCTGGCTGCGAACTTGTGCATGAGGAGTCCTTTCGAGACGCGGTGGCTGGACGATCTGCCCTAGCGCCTTCGAAGGGTGGCATCTGCAACTACTTTGGATCATCGTCCATCACGCCAGGACTGACCGGCACCTTCGACTCAGCCTGGTCCCCCGAACAGGCGATACCCAGGGGTCGAGGTGCAGGACTATGCGCCCTGCCCGAAGAATGACCCCATGCCCCGGCCCCCACGACTGCTGCGCGGCCGGGCGTTCCTCATCGCTCCCCTGGTCCTTGCCCTGTCCCCGATCCTGCTGAGCCGCGGGATCGGGGATCCCAGTCCCTGGCTGCACCTGCGCGTGGGTGAGTACCTGCGTCACGGTGGACGGTTCGGCCTCCCGGACCCCTGGGCCCCCCTCGCGACGCACGCCTACATCCCCACCCAGTGGCTTCCGTCCGTCGTCGTCTCCGCGCTCACCGACACGTTCGGTCTCGGAGTGGTCGTCTGGGCGCGGGTCGTCGGCATCGTGGCCCTGGCCGCCGTGGTCTACCGAGCCCTGCGGGAGGTGGGCGCGGTAGCCGTGTCCCTTGCGGTTTCGGGCGTGGTCCTCGTGGCTGCGTGGCCGGCCCTGACGGAACGACCGCAGCTGCTGGGCTTCGTGCTCCTGGCGGCGATCGTGGCCCTGTGGCAGGCCAGCGCTCGCAGCGGCCGACCCCACTGGTCGCTCGTGCCACTCACCTGGCTCCTCGCGTGCACCCACGGCGTCTGGTCACTGGGGGTCGCGGTTGGTGCCGTGGCCGTCATCGCCACGTCCTGGACGCGCCCCGGCCACCGACAGCTGGTCGCCGTGTGGGTGGCCAGCCTCGTCGCCGCAGCCCTCACGCCTCTGGGGCCCGCGCTCCTGCTGACGCCGTTCCAGGCCGGCTCGAACGGACGCAAGTTCGTCGAGGAGTGGCTGCCGTCGTCGGCGCGCGACCCGCAGGTCGTCGCAGCACTCGGCCTGGCCGCGGTGCTGGTGGCGCTCTGGTTGCACCAGCCGGCCCGACCCTCGTCCTGGGAGGTCCTACTCCTGCTGCTGTCCCTCGGGTTGGCCCTCGCCATGCAGCGAACGGTGCCGGTGGCAGCCTTCATCCTGGCGCCGATGGTCGCCAGCGCCTGGACCTCTCGGCAGCCGCCGCAGCCGCCGCAGCCGCCGCAGCCGCCGCAGCCGCCGCAGCCGCCGCCCCAGCCGCACGACTGGTCGCGCGTCCCTCGCACGGAGACGTGGGGCCTGGTCGCCGCCGTCCTGGTCGCTGCCCTGCTGGCGGTGCCTCTCGCCGCCCACGCGGCCCAGGACCGCCCGGCCTACGTCCCCACGGCGTTGCGGGCACCCTTGGACGCCCTGCCCGAAGGCACCCGGGTCGTCGCTGAGGGCGACGTCACGGGATGGGTGCTGTACGTCGCGCCCCAGCTGCGTCCCGTCTTCGACCTGCGCATCGAGTCGTACTCCCCCGCCCACGTCCAGGCCTACATCGACGCCCGCGCGGCCGTGCCCGGGTGGCAGTCCTTCCTGACCAGGACCGACCCCGAGGCAGCCCTCCTGCTCCAGTCCTCCCCACTCGCGGGCGCTCTGCAGCAAGAGTCGGGCTGGGTCGCCCGCGGACACGACCGCGGCTTCGTTCTGTTGGTCGCACCATGACGCGTTCGTTCTCGCGCACCCTGGGAGTCTTCGCGTATGCCGTGGCGCTCGTCGTCGCCCTCGGCTTCGGCGTCGGGCAGTACGCCGAGGTGGACACGTGGTGGCACCTGCGGGTGGGACAGCAGGTCCTGGACACCCACGTGCTGCGCGGCCCGGACCGTTGGGCAGCGTTCGCCGCGCACGCCTACACCGCCACCCAGTGGCTGCCCGAAGCGGTGACGGCGTGGCTCGTCGGCCAGACCGGATTGGGCGCCCTCGTGTGGCTGCGGGCCCTGGCCACCGTGTCGTTGGTGGTCCTGCTCTACCTGACGGGGCGTCAGTCGGCCGGCCGCCTGGCGGCCTCCGCGACGGCCGCGCTGGGGATCCTGGGTTGCGGAGGAGGGCTCAACCCGCGACCGCAGCTCATCAGCTTCGTCTGCTTCGCCGTCGTCGTGCTGGCCTGGTCGCGAACCGTTCGGGACGGCCGACCCCGGTGGTGGCTGATCCCGGTGTTCTGGCTCTGGGCCTGCAGCCACGGCCTGTGGACCTTCGGTCTGGTCGCGAGCGCCGTCTTCGTCACCGCCCTCCTGATCGACCCCTCGACCCGCCCGGATCGCCGGAGGTCGGCCCAGCTCGTCGGCCTCGTGGCCGCCTGCGCAGCGGCGGTGGCCCTCACCCCGCTGGGCCCGGCCCTGCTGCTCAGCCCGTTCGAGGTCGCGGCCAACGCCGCCGGCGTCGCGGAGGAATGGCGGGCCACCCCTGTCAACAACGTCTTCGCCCTCGCCGCGCTCGCCATGGGAGTGGGCACCGCACTGCTGTGGGTGTGGGGACGGCATCGACCCAGACCCTGGGAGTCGGCACAGCTCCTCCTGTCGCTGGCCCTCACCCTGGTGATGTGGCGGCTCGTGCCGCTCGGCGCCATCCTGGCCGCGCCCCTGCTCGCCACGGCGCTCCAGGCCGTGATCGGCCGACCCCGCGAAGCATGGTCGCGTCGCGAGCGCCGGGCCGTCGCGGTCTCCTGGGCACTGGCGCTGGCCCTGGCAGCCCTCGTGGCGGCCGGCCCGGGCGGGACCTCCGCCCAGCAGTTCCCCGGCAAGCTCGGTCCGGTCGACTCCGCGCTGGCGAACCTTCCCGAGCACACCGTGGTCCTCGACGACTTCGGCCTGAGCGGGTGGCTGTTGTGGCGGCACCCGTCACTCACGCCCGTGATCGACCTGCGAGTGGAGCTCTACTCCCCTGAGCACATTGCCGCCTACCGCCGGGCGGAGCGGGTCCAGCCGGGGTGGCAGGACATCCTCACCCGGACGCGGGCGACCTACGCCGTGCTCAGGACCGACTCGGCGCTGGCCGGCGCCCTGGAGCAACGGCTCGGGTGGTCCCCCATCGCCACGGGTGGCGACTACGTGCTCCTGCGCGCGCCGGTCAGCGCCTCCTAGGCCAGCAGGGCGGCAGGGCAGCAGGGCAGCAGGACTACCTGGCGGCGACCACCAGGTCGGTTCCCTCGCCGACCCGTTGCCACCTGCTGCCGGCGCGGATGAGCACCTGGTGCTTGTCGGTCGTCACGACGAGTCCACGCTCCCCGTTGACCGTCGTGATCGACTGTGCCCCAGCGATATCCGGCCCCGCGGCTATCGCACCACCCAGGGGGACCAGCCACGGCCGGACCACCTGTGTGGGCGTCAACCTGCCCAGGACCGCCAGGGTGGCGTCGTCCACCCACACCAGGTCGCGGGCCAGCGTCAGCGTCGGCGCCAGTCGGAGCGGCTCAGCCAAGGACGCCGGCAGACCGTTCGGCTGCCGCACGACTCCAGCGACCTCGACGCGGGGGTCCGTGCCGTCCGCCTTGGTAGTGATGACAGCGAGGCGCTGCCCGTCGGGCGAGAGTCGCAGGCTCACCACCGACCGGTCGGCCAGCCAGTCGACGGCCACGACCTGCGGCAGGGCCTTGGAGGCGTCCGCCGGATCGGCCGCGGCATTGATGGCCCAGACCTTCGTCGCGCCGTTGCTGCGACCCGCCACCCACAGCACGTCCTCACGGTCGTAGGTGGGCCGGGTGAGCCGGGTGCCGGGCGAGACGAGCTGCACCTGGGTGTTGCCCCGCCACCGCGCCAGCTGGGCGCGGTCGCCACCGACGGCCGCGACCTCCTGACCGTTGCGGGACATGGCCAGATAGGCCCACCCGGGTTGCACCGCAGGCAGTGTCGCCGCCTCCGGCGGCGGGGTCCGCTCGACGGAGTCGCCGACGTCATCGGGATCCACGGGAACCAAGGCCGACCCCACCCGCAGGAGCGGCTTGACGTCCGGGTCGGACGGAGTGGTGAAGCCCAGCACGGACAGGGAGTCGACGGTGCTCTCGCCGTTGGGCATCTGCAGGTCGGCGCCCTCCAGCCGCAGCGCGACGCGCTCGACGCCCGGCGCCTGGGTCACGGTCGCGAGGAACTGGGCACCAAGGTTCTGACGCTGCCCCGGGTCGTTGCCCAGCCGGGTGGCCGCGAGGTCCACCTTGGCCGTCCCCGACTCGACGGTCACCGCGTCGACGGCCAGCTGCGTCCCGGACGGGATGTCGGTCCGCACCGCTCCCCTGAGGTAGGTCGGCACACCCGCCAGCAGGGACCTGGCCAGCCGGGTCGCGAGCCCGGTGCCGAGGGGCAGCCAGCGGATGTCCGGGACCAGTCGGTGATCTCCCGCCGACACGTAGTAGATGCGGAACGGGTCGTACAACCGGTCGAGGTCGGCTCGGCTCAGCCAGGTGCCGAACTTGTCCGGCATCGTGCTGATCCGCCACTCACCACTGGTGCGGGCGAGCCCGAAGGTGACCTGCACCCGCGAGTTGGGCGGCAGCTCCTCGTAGCGCCCCGACCCGTCGATCCGCGCGATGGCGTTCGCGACGGCCGTGACCGTGTTGTCGGAGGACGGCGTGTAGGTGAGCTCGGAGTCGGAGCCGAAGACGACGACCGAGGAGTCTGGCCGCCAGGAGCCCTGGGGTCCGGACCCGAGGTAGGACCGCGCAGCCTGGTACCCGTCGTCGCTGGCTGCCGCTGCCCTGATGAAGCCCTGCACCACCTGCTGGGGTGAGGACCCCGGCGCGACCGGGTTGACCTCCACCCGCACCTCGTTCTCCTGGACCGAGCCGACCTCGAGCCCGGGCTGGATGGTCGAGCTGGTGGACAGCCCCCCGCACGCGCCCACGGCGAACACCGCAGACACGGCCAGGCTCGCGGCATACCGGCGCCTCATCGGGGACTCCCCGGCGCGGTGGGGGTATGCCGCGTGGTCACCACGTGGGGCGAGGCGCCGCCTTGCGTAGTGAAGCCGGCAGGCTTCACCGCAGCGGCCTGCGGCTCGGGGACGTCAGCCGGCCGCAAGGGCAGCGGAGCCTCGACGATCGGCCGGTCGGCGTGCCGGGGCAGGGTGAGCCGGAAGCAGGACCCCTCCCCTGGTTCGCCCCAGGCCTGGAGCCAGCCGTCGTGCAGCCGGGCGTCCTCCAGCGAGATGGCCAGGCCCAGGCCGGTCCCACCGGTCGTGCGGGCGCGGGCCGGGTCGGCACGCCAGAAACGGTTGAAGACCAGCGCGCCCTCACCGGGGCGCAGGCCGACGCCGTGGTCGCGCACGGTGACGGCAGCCGCCGACTCGTTGACGGCGATGGCGATCTCCACCGGCCGCCCCTCCCCGTGCTCGAGGGCGTTGACGACGAGGTTGCGCAGGATGCGTTCGACGCGACGGGCGTCCACCTCGGCGTCGCACCGCCCGGCCGAGGTCACGGTGATGGCGCTGCCCCAGCGGTCGGCGATGGGCTGGGCCGACTGCACGGCCCGCGAGACCGTCGCCCGCAGGTCGGTGACCTCGGAGTCGAGCGCCGCCGCTCCCGCGTCGAACCGGCTGATCTCGAGCAGGTCCGCCAACAGCTCCTCGAACCGGTCGAGCTCGTTGTGCAGCAGCTCGGCCGAGCGCGAGACCGCCGGGTCGAACGCTCGGCGGGAGTCGTGGATCAGGTCTGCGGCCATCCGGATGGTGGTCAGCGGTGTGCGGAGCTCGTGCGAGACGTCCGAGACGAACCGCTGCTGGACCCGGGACAGGCCCTCCAGCTGGCGGATCTGGGTCTGCAGGCTGTCGGCCATCTCGTTGAACGACTTCGCGAGGCGGGCCAGGTCGTCCTCACCGCGGGCGCGCATGCGTTCGTTGAGCCGTCCCGAGGACAGCCGCTCGGCCACCAGCGCGGCCCGACGGACCGGGCTGACGACCTGTCGGGTCACGACCCAGGCGATCACGCCGACGAGGAAGACCAAGGCCAGGCCCCCGATGAGGAACGTGCGGGTGATGAGGTCGAGGGTCGCCTGTTCGCGTTGCATCGGGAACACGGCATACAGGTCGTAGTTCCCGGCGAGGGGCACCTCGACCTGCGAGCCGACGATGACGGCAGGCACGCGGCCGCCGCCCTGCGGATCGGTGATGCCGATGAGCATCACCTGCTGGCGACGGGGGTCGGCGCGCACGGCCTCACGCAGGGCGACCGGGACCGCGGGAAGCCCCACCCGTCCGCTGGAGAGCGTCTGCACCGACGTGTTCGACGTGTTGGCGAGGCTGCGGGTCAGCACGAGGTAGCGCTCGTTGTCGCCGCCCGGCGAGGCGGCGCTCTGCACTGCCTGGCGCGCCAGCAGGTTGAGGTCGCCCTCACTGCTCGTGCGGTCGCTGTTGTCGAAGCTGCCCTGCACCTCCGTCGTCAGCCGTGAGGACTCGAGCTTGGCCGACTCGATGCGGTCCTGCTCGAGTCCGTCGGAGATGGACGAGAAGAGGTAGGAGCCGAGGAGCACGACGACCGCAAGGCCCAGCAGCATCGTGGAGGTGACGACGCGGAACTGCAGCGACGCCCGCCACAGGTGTGCCAGCCTCCGCGTCCAGCGCACCAGCTGGCGCCGCGAGCGCGCCAGTGCGGTGCGGACCGCGCGCACCCCTTTGACGCGGTGGTCGGAGAACCGCGGTGTCGGCGTCCGACCAGGCCTCGGACGGGCCGACTCGGACATGGCTAGTTCGGGCCGGCCTTGTAGCCGACGCCGCGCACCGTCACGACGATCTCGGGGTGCTCGGGGTCGTGCTCGATCTTGGAGCGCAGCCGCTGCACGTGGACGTTGACCAGCCTCGTGTCGCCGGCGTGGCGGTAGCCCCACACCTGCTCGAGGAGCACCTCGCGGGTGAAGACCTGCCACGGCTTGCGGGCCAGGGCGACGAGGAGGTCGAACTCGAGCGGCGTCAGCGACAGCGCGGTGACGTCCCGCTTGACCGAGTGCCCCGCGACGTCGATGACGAGGTCGCCGATCTCGAGACGCTCGGGCTCCGGCTCGTCGCCGCGACGCAGCCGGGCCCGGATGCGCGCGATGAGCTCCTGCGGCTTGAACGGCTTGACGACGTAGTCGTCGGCGCCGGACTCCAGGCCCACGACCACGTCGACGGTGTCGGTGCGCGCCGTGAGCATGACGATCGGGACCCCGGACTCGGCACGGATCCGGCGGCAGACCTCCATGCCGTCCAGACCGGGCAGCATCACGTCGAGCAGGACCAGGTCGGGCCGGCTGTCTCGGAAGGCCCCCAGGGCGCCGGCCCCGTCGGCCACGTGCGAGACCTCGAGCCCCTCGTTGCGCAGGACGATGCCAAGCATCTCCGCCAGCGCCAGATCGTCATCGACGATGAGCACGCGACCCTTCACCTGCGTCAACCCTCTTCCCAACGGTGAGTAATGAATTCCCTCCCGAATCATCACACACGGGAGCGCAGGTCAGGTGGACCTGGCGACCGGGCCGCCCCGCTGGAGCTGCCCGGGACAGTGTGCCCGCCGGACACGACGAGCCGACTCGCCCTCAGCCGTTCGGTCAGGGTCGACCCGGCCGAATGTCCCGATCCTCGCGGCGCAGACCCTGCCCTCGACCGGCCGGACCACGAATTCAGCCGTTTGGACTATTCAGGAGTCGCGGTCCCCCCTCCAAGATTTGGGAGGCAACACGCCGCGTGGGCGTGTCACGACGCAGGGAGCGCAGTACGCATGGCATTGAGCCGACCCATCCGTGGCAGTCGCCCTGAGGGCGGGGCCGCGGCTGTCGAGTTCGCCCTGGTCATGCCGATCCTGGTCCTGCTCATCAGTGCCATCGTCGGCTTCGGGGTGGTCCTCGCCCAGCAGCTGGCCCTGGGCAACGCCGCCCGGCAGGTCGCCCGCTCGGCCGCGGTCCGGGGCTCCTACTGCGGGACTGGTGGTCCCGCTGGGACCGCGTTGACGTCGACGACGATGCTCACCCGTGACGCGAAGGACAACGCCACCACACTCTTCGTCACCAAGACCAACGTCGCGGTGGACATCAAGGTCTCGGCGACCAGTCCCAGCAGCTGGACCGGGCTCTGCAGCGGCGACACGACGCAGGCCTGCAGCACCAGCGTCGTGGGCGACAACGTCTACGTGCGCCTGCGTTACACCTCGACCCTCTCGCTGCCGTTCTTCCAACCCTCGTTCAACCTCTCCGCGATTGGGGCCTTCCGATGCGAGTTCAACTCCTGAGCCGACTGCGTTCCCGACGTCGCGACGAGGGGGGCGCAGTCGCCGTCACCGTGGCCATCCTCATGCTCGTGCTGGTCGGGATCGGGGCCTTCACGGTCGACTTCGGCGTGTCCTACGTCAGCACCCGCCAGCTGCAGGTCGCATCCGACTCCGCATCGCTCGCCGCGGCGTCCAAGTACGGCGAGCTGAACGGCAGCTGCGCGACCCTGGCTGCGGACGCTTCGGCCCGGGCCTCGGTCCAGACCGCCGTGCAGGCCTACCGCACGCAGAACCGCGCGGACAGCACCGGCTCCATCACGTCGGTCGCCTGCTCCCCGGACAACCTGTCTCTGGACATCACGTACAACTCGGCCGGGTCGACCGCGTCGTTCCTCGGTGGGATCTTCGGACAGACGAGCGATTACAACTCCGCCAAGTCCGCCACCGCTCGCGTCTCGGTCCCCAACGGCGCAATCGGTGTGCGGCCCTATGCGCTGTGCGGGTCCTTCCTCCCGGCAGTGCCGGCCAGCGGCCCCTCGCAGGTCTTCCAGATGCAGCTGCCGTCCGCCGCCAACAGCCTGTGCCCCGGTGCGGCCACGAGCGGCAACTGGTGGTCGATCGACTGCCCCGAGGCGTCCAGCAACAGCTCCAGCTACCTCGGCACCGCCACCCAGAACGGCTGCACCAGCCCCATCAACATCGTGCCCCTCCAGGCGCCCCGCACCGGTTCCGCGCTCCGCACCTACCTCACGAACAGCTGCCCCGCGATCTCGAGCACGTGTCTGGGCGCCAACACCGGAAACCTCGGCAGCACACCGATCCTGCAGGCGTGGACGTCCCTCGTCCAGGAGCGCAAGCACATCCTCCTGCCGGTCTTCTGCGGCACGCCCAACCCGTGCGACACAGCCGCCGTCGTCAACGCGGGGGGCAACAACGCCATCTACCCCGTGCAGTCCCTGGCCGGCGTCATCGTCTGCGGTTACCACTTCGGGACCAACAACGACCAGAACAGTGCCGCGATCCCGATGGACGGCGAATGCGGTGCGCCCTACAACAACAGCAACTTGAGCCCGGCGACGGGGACCAACCAGGACAACTACCTGCTGCTCCGCCTGGTGAACGTCCAGACCTCGGGCGGCAGCGGTGACCCGCAGTGCGCCCTGGGCGACACCACCAACTGTGACCACGGTGGGCGCTTCGTCACGCTCGTCCGCTAGCAAGCCAGACCACGAACAAAAGGTATGCCGCCCGCTCTCGTGAGCGGGCGGCATACCTTTTGTCGTTGCGTTCTGATGTCCCTGCGTGGCGGACCGGGCCGCCGGTGAGGGCGCAGCCTCAGTAGCGGTAGTGCTCCGGCTTGTAGGGGCCGGCCACGTCGACACCGATGTAGGAAGCCTGCTCCTTGGTCAGCTCGGTGAGCTGGACGCCGAGGGCGTCGAGGTGCAGACGGGCGACCTTCTCGTCGAGGTGCTTGGGCAGCACGTAGACCTGCTTGGCGTAGTCGTCGTTCTTGGTGAACAGCTCGATCTGGGCGATCGTCTGGTTGGCGAACGAGTTCGACATGACGAAGCTCGGGTGGCCGGTCGCGTTGCCGAGGTTCATCAGGCGACCCTCGGACAGGACGATGATCGAGTTGCCGCTCTCGAACGTCCACTCGTGGACCTGGGGCTTGATCTCGGTCTTGGTGACGGCGACCTTGGCCAGGCCGGCCATGTCGATCTCGTTGTCGAAGTGACCGATGTTGGACACGATCGCCTTGTTCTTCATCTTCGTCATGTGCTCGGCCGTGATGATGTTGAAGTTGCCGGTGGTCGTGACGAAGATGTCGGCGATGTCCACGACGTCGTCGAGGCGGGCGACCTGGTAGCCCTCCATCGCGGCCTGCAGCGCGCAGATCGGGTCGATCTCGGTCACGATGACGCGGGCGCCCTGGCCGGCCAGCGCCGAGGCGCAGCCCTTGCCCACGTCGCCGAAGCCGGCGACGACGGCGACCTTGCCGCCGATGAGGACGTCGGTGGCGCGGTTGAGGCCGTCGAGGACCGAGTGGCGGCAGCCGTACTTGTTGTCGAACTTGGACTTGGTGACCGAGTCGTTGACGTTGATCGCCGGGAAGAGGAGGTCACCGGTGGCGGCCAGCTCGTAGAGGCGGTGCACACCGGTGGTGGTCTCCTCGGTGACGCCCTTGATCTCCTCGGAGACCTTGGTCCACTTGGTGGGGTCGGCCTTGAGGGTCTTGCGGACGAGCTCCTTGAAGACCCCGACCTCCTCGGAGTCCGACTCGTCGGTGGGGGGCACCTGACCGGCGGTCTCCCACGCGCGGCCGTTGTGCACGAGCATCGTGGCGTCGCCACCGTCGTCGAGGATCATGTTGGCGCCCTGGCCACCGGGCCAGGTCAGGATCTGCTCGGTGCAGTCCCAGTACTCCTCGAGCGTCTCGCCCTTCCAGGCGAACACGGGGACACCCTGCGGGTCCTGCGGGGTGCCCTTGCCGACGACGACCGCGGCGGCGGCCTCGTCCTGGGTCGAGTAGATGTTGCAGGAGGCCCAGCGGACCTCGGCGCCGAGCGCGGTCAGCGTCTCGATGAGCACGGCGGTCTGGACGGTCATGTGCAGCGAGCCGGCGATGCGGGCGCCCTGGAGCGGCTGGGCCGCCCCGAACTCCTCACGCAGGGACATCAGACCGGGCATCTCGTGCTCGGCCAGGCGGATCTGGTGACGGCCGGCCTCGGCGAGGCCCAGGTCGGCAACCTTGTAATCAAAGGACATGGAAAATCGCTTCCGTTGAGTGTGTGGTTTGCGGACCCGGCGCAGCCCATCTGGGCATTCACGATTCGAGCGGGTTATCACCCGCGCCGGCGGTCCCCCACTCTACCGGAGGTATGCCGGTCAGCCCGATTTTCGGAGTGCGCCGGGCGGCCTGCGGCACTAGGAAGGGCGTACCCACCACGAACGGAGCACCATGAGCGAGCCCAGCAGCGGGGTCCCCAGCGAGATCGCCGACGCCGCGGTCGAAGCCCCCCCGAGCGAGGAGCCCACCACCGTCGAGCTGCAGCTCGACGAGGACAAGCTCGAGGCCTGGGATGAGGTCAAGGGCGACTACCAGGTCGACCCCGATGGCGACGACGGCGACAACGACCACGGCGACGACCGCGACAACGGCGACGGCGACGGCGACGGCGACGGCGGCGACGCTGGCTGAGGCTGTTCGCGCCAACCGGCCGCGCCAGCGCTGCCGGGTCGATAGCCTTGCCCTCTAGGACATTTCGGTTCCAAGTGAGGAAAAGCGACGCATGGCGATGAGTCGGCCCCGGCTGCCCGGGCTGTCATCGTCGACCCAGGACGGGGAGGTCGAGGGCCAAGCCCAGCACCGGCCCCACCCGGACGGGGGCCACCCCCTCTCCCATCGCTGGTGGCTGTGGCCGTTGGTCGCCTACGCCCTGATCAGGGTGGCGGATGCCGTCATGATCGCTATCGCCAGCCTGCACGCCGGAGGCGCGATCAATCCCGTCACGGGCACCCCTCTCGCGGAGTCGTACGGCGGTCTCACAGCACCTCCCGGGTACCTCACGACGGCCACGAACTGGGACGGACACTGGTACTGGCAGATCGCGGAGAATGGCTATCCCTCCGAACTGCCCCGGGACGCGTCCGGGAACGTCCGACAGAACGTCTGGGCCTTCTTCCCCCTCTACCCGATGACCGTGCGCCTCCTCATGGCGGTGACCGGCCTCGGCTTCCCGCTGGCGGCCGTGCTGGTCTCGCTCGTCGCCGGCGGTGTGGCGACCGTGCTCGTGTACCGCCTCATCGCACCGGTGACCGACCGACTGGGGGCGCGACTGGCGACCGTGGTCCTCAACACCTTCGTCTGCGCCCCGGTGTTGCAGATCGCCTACACCGAAGCCCTGGCGCTCGCCCTGCTCGTTGCCGCGCTCCTGGCTTTCCAGGCACGCCGAAGCGCGCTGACCGCGGTCCTGGTGCTGATCCTGTCGCTCACTCGAGCGGTGGTGCTGCCCCTCGCGGCGGTTTTCGCGATCTATGCCGTGGTGAGGTGGCGTCGTGGCTCGAGCCGCGCCGAGGTCATCCAGACGGCTGCGTTGGCCATCTGGGCCATGGCGACAACGTTCCTGTGGCCTGCGATCGCGGCTCTGACAACCGGTGAACGCAAGGCATACCTCCTGACCCAGGCGGCCTGGAACCCCGACATCGCCACCCTGCCGGTGCTGCGCTTCATCGACCGCGTGACCCCTGATACCTCAGGCCCGTGGATCGCGGTCGTCCTGGTCGTCGCGACAACCGTCGGGTTGGTGCTTGTGCTGACCGCCGGTCAACGGCACCAGCTGCTCAAGCTCTGGGCCGGCACCTACACGTTGTACCTGCTGGCAGCCGTCGACTGGAACACCACGTCCATCCGCTACTTCCTGCTGGCGATCCCCGGGGTCTGGGCGCTGACCGACCCGGACATCACCATGCCGAGGCGCCGTCGGATCTGGATCGTCGGTGCGGTGGGACTGCTCGGCCTGGCGACCCAGTGGTGGTGGATCAGGTACAGCCTCACCATTTCCCCTGAGTTCTACCAACTGCCGTAGAGATCGCGAGTCAGCGGGTGGAGCCCTCGCCGGCAAGGCTCAACAGCAGGTTCCAGTAGCGGTAGGTGAGGTCCTGGAACCTGTCCTCGCTCGCGCGCGTGCGAGCGAGCGCCGCCAGCGGCAGGCGTGCTGCACGATGTGCAAGCGGCATGAGCTGAGCCAGCTTCGCCACCTCGGTCTCATCGGGGAGGGAGGCCTCGGGCGCTTCAGCTGCACTACCGCTGCGGACACCGGCGAAGTACAGGTCGAAGTGCGTCGGGACGAACCAGAACTTCCAGCTGGTGAACATCGTGGCGAGGTCGATCTCGCGTTCGAAGTCCGCTGCGACGAGGTTGCGGTAGTAGTTGTCCCCGACCGCCTGGGTGCCTGGTGACAGCTGCGAGTCCGTGCGGATCGTGCCGTGCTCGGGGCGACCCCGCGAGGCACAGCTGAACGCCACCAAGCCGCCCGGGCGCGTCAGTCGCGCCATGTTCGTGAAGGTCGCTGCCCAGTTCTGGTCGTGTTCGAAACACTCGCCCGAGATGCTGAGGTCGAAGGCCCCATCGGCTCCGTCGTACTCGTGGCCGTAGCCGACGCGGTCGACACCCGGACCGTCCACCAGGTCGATTCCGAGGTACCGCGAGTGGTCGGCGAAGATGCTGCGGATGGTGCCGTTGACGTCGTAGGAGCCGACCTCGAGCACCGACCCCCCTCTGATCAGGGGCTGGTTGGCCTGCGCGACCGCGCGGAAGAACCCGACCTGCTCTGGATGGCTCACGTCAGCGAACTATTCCAGACCAGCCGGCGTACCTGCGGGAAGGATCCGAGACGGGGACAGGGACGGGGAACCCGCGGGCATCGCCAGCTTGCGCGACAATGCCTTGTAGGCGAAGCGGCGCGCGTAGGACAGCACCCTCGCGCGCGCCCGACCTTCCAGGCGATCGGCCCACGTCAGGACTCCCGGGGCCGCAGCCGCCAGCAGCTGGTGGAACCGCACGACCTGGCGGTACTGCTGACCCGCGAGTTCGACGCTCCACTGGGCATCGCTGAGGCGGAACGACGCAAGGGAGTCGGAGAGTCCCACAAAGGTGCCGTGCAGCAGCATCTTGCTGTAGGTGTGCTGGTCGATCACGTAGGGAATGCTGCCGTCCCAGCCCCCCACCTTCGACAACGTCGCGCGGCACAGGAGAACGCACGCTGGCTCGCCGAACGGGTTTGTTCCCGACTTCACGGCAGTCTTCACGGCGACCGCGCCGTCGAAGGAACCGATGAGGCCAGCCAGCCCCCACCCCCGGATCAGCGGGTCGCCGGCCGCCGTGACGACACTGCGCCGCGACGCGACCATGACCGAACCCGGGCTGCGCTCGAGGGCCGCCACCTGGGACTCGATGCAGTCACTCGTGAGGAGGTCGTCACCGCACACGAGCTTGAGGTACTTGCCGGTGGCGCCATCGCTGGCGCTCGCCCAGTTGTCTGCGACGCGCCCGGACCTGGCGATCTGGAGCAGTCGAACCCGGGGGTCGAGGGCGAAGGGCTGCAGCAGCGCCCACGTGTCGTCGGTGCTCCCGTGGTCACTCACGATGACCTCGAGGTGCTGATACGTCTGGTTCAGGATGCTGGTCATCGTCTCGCGGATGAAGGAGCCGTTGTTGTAGCTGGGCACCACGACCGAGACGAGTGGCTGGGTGGAAATCGGGGTTCCCCTCATGACAGCGCCGAGGGCCGGCGGAAGGAGAATCGGCTGTGTCCGAGCCAACTCACGAGGACGTTGAGACAGGTGATGGCGGCTTGCGCCACCAGTACCGGCACGCCGCCCAGCTCCACCAGCGAGGGCAGGAGCACGGCATTGAGGCCCAGCGCCGTGAGGTAGACGGACTCGAACCGCCAGAGATCGGCAAGGAGGCGCCCCGAGACCTGGAAGACGAAGGATCGATGGGTCGCGAACGCGAACAGCACACTCGTGACGTGCGTGAGCGCCAGCGTCCACATGTAGCCCCAGTGGGTACCGACCGTGTGCTGGTAGGCGACGAAGCAGGCAAAGCCGAATGCCGTGTTCAGTCCTCCGGCGAGCACGAACCGGATCCTCTTGTCCCCGAGCACCCTGCGCAGGAACGACCTTGCGGCGGACTCCGGACGGGCGGGCGCCGATCGCGGGGCCGTCACGGCACCCACCAGGCTCGTCCCTGCCACGTCCCCTCCTTGGGTGGTTGTCACCGCCCCCGCTGACAGCAGGCGCCGATTCTCCAAGGAGACTGCCGCAGGTGCGGTGCGCAAACATCAGCCGTTCGGTGCGAGATCGGGTAGACGTTTGTAGGCAGATGCGATCTCGTACGTTTGGTTCATCCTCGGCGTGCTCACGGACCGACCCACCGGTCGCCCGTCATACTCCTGCCAGTGACCAACACCCTGACGACGGAGACGCCACACCTCGCTGCGCGCGTCGATGTCGCGGTGCGCGCGTGGCCGCGGCGCGCGTGGGCGGGGCGAGCGGGACGCGCAGGGCGCGCTGCAGCCGGGCCCGTGGTCACTGCGCTGGCCGCGCTGGCCGCCGCCATCCAGGCGTTGCGACTGTGGGACTGGAGGCCCGGGCTTCCACTGTCACTGTCGGGGGACGCGCCGCCCGTGCTCGTCCAGGTGCGCGAGTTCATGGGCGGCAGCTGGTTCGGGGTGGATTCCGCCCTGGGGGCTCCCTTCGGCTTCAACAGTGCGTGGTTTCCCACTGGAAACGCCGTACACCTGCCCCTCATCCGCCTCCTGGCGCTGTTCTCCGACTCCCCCGCCACTGTTGCCACCGTCTTCTTCGTTCTCCAGTTCCCCCTTGCCGCTCTCAGTGCGTACTGGCTGGCGCGGCAGCTGGGAGTCAGCCGGCCGATGTCGGCGTGTGTCGGCGTGCTGTTCGCCGTGATGCCGGGCCACCAGCTCTGGTTCGGGCACCTGTGGCTGGCCGGCTACTGGACGGTGCCGCTTGCCCTGTGGCTGGTGCTGCGTGTCGGCCGAGGCGAGGCCCTGCGGCCGACGCGTGAGGCGCTCCTGTCCACCGGTCGACGCCGACGACTGGCCTTCGCCACGGCCGCGCGCACCGGCGCCGTCCTGCTGGCGGTCGGGCTGTCGGACGTCTACTACGTGGTCTTCAGCCTGATCCTCCTCGCCGTGGCGCTGCTGGTGCGCCTGGGGACCCGCACGCGCCCGCTGCACCTGCTGCCCGGCATCGGGGTCGCGGCGGTCACAGCGACGCTGTGCGTGGCATCGCTCCTCGTCGCGTCGCGCGGCAGGACTGCTGACGCGGTTTCAGGCGCCCTCCCCGCACACCGCGTCATCGGTGAGTCGGAGACCTATGCCGGCAAGCTGATCGAGCTGGTGCTGCCGTGGTACCAGCACCGGGCGGGGCCGCTGCAGTTCCTCAGCTGGGCCTACTCCGTTGCCGCAGCTCCTCCCAGTGTCGAGCGACCTGCCCTCGGCGTGGTGGCTCTGGCTGGTGTGGCTGGCTTGGTCTGGGCCACCCTGGCGGCCTTGGCAACGCGCAGACCCGCGGGGGTCATCTCGGGCTGGCTCTCCATCGCCCTCCTCGCCTGCCTCGCCTTCTACACGCGCGCCGGCCTCGGCTCGATGGTGGCCCTGTTCATCACACCGCAGATCCGGACCTGGTCGCGGCTCGTCGTCTTCATCGAGCTCATCGGCCTGCTCGCGGTGGGACTCTGGCTGACCTCGCGCCCTCGCCTTCGCCGTCGCCGGTTCGCGTGGCCGGTCGCCGTGGCCATCGCCGTCCTGGGAGTGCTCGACCAGACCAATCCGGCGGCCGCGCCGGACTACCGCGCCCTGAAGGCGGAGCAGTCGGAGCTGGCTGCCTTCGGCACCAGCCTGCACGACGCAGTGGGCAACTGCACGGTGTTCCAGCTGCCGGTGGTGGCCTTCCCCGAGGAGCCACCACCCGGCCGGATGGACGACTACGACCACCTCCTACCGGGCCTTGCTGGACCGACCGGCCTGACGTGGAGCTACGGCGCCATCCGCGGCACGACGCGGGCCGACTGGCAGCTCGCCCTGCCGGTCGCCGACACCGCGAAGCTCCTCGACAACCTGACGGCCGCCGGCTTCTGCGCCGTCGAGGTCAATCGCGCCGGGTACGCCGCCGGCACGGACCCCACCCAGGAGATCAGCAGGCTCCTCGGCCCGGTCGCGGCGCAGACCACGGACGGCAACCTCACGGCATACAGCCTGGAACCGCTGCGGGCGTCGTTCCGCGCCCTGTCAGCCGAGCAACAGGCCACTGAGCGAAACGACGTCCTGCAACCCTCGCTGGTCACGGTCCCCGCCTCGCTCGTCACGATCGACGATGAGGGCACCCCGGGCCAGTGGACCGGCCCGACCACGATGCTGCAGGTCGCCAACATGGGCGATGCCCCGCGCCGGCTGCGCATCAGCTTCGGCATCGAGGCTCTGGATGGGCGCCCGGGCACTGTCACCGTGAGCGGTCCCGGGGTCTCGGCGTCGACCATCACGATGACCACCGGGGTCACCCCAGTCGTCCTCGAGATCGCGGCCCAACCCGGGCTGACGGACGTGAACCTCGTCAGCACCGTTGCAGTCACCCGCATCCCCGGTGGGACCGGTGGCTTCGCGGCCCTGAGGATCGAGGACGTCCGGGCCACCGACGCCGCTGGTGCGGCAAACGCCTCCACGGGTCAACGTTTCGCGGCCGACTCGCCGCCGTCCGGACGCTAGGGTCACCGCAGTGGGGACGCCACAGGTGACCGACGAGGAGCAGCAGTCGGCCCGCCCTGCAGAGGCGGAGGCAGAACACCAACCCGGGCTCATCCGATGGGGGCCGGTGGTGGGCTTCGGACTGCTCCTGCTGGCCCTGACCAGACCGGCCGGCAAGGGAATCTCGGACCCGGACACCCTGTGGCACGTCCTGGCGGGCGACCACCTCCGGGCCACCTGGCAGTTCGCCGGGCCAGACCCCCTCTCCCACTTCACCACCGAGCCATGGGTCCTCACCCAGTGGCTTCCCGAGCTGGGGCTCTCCCTCGCCAACGCGGTCGGCGGGCTCCCGGCCGTCGTGCTCCTGACGGAGCTGGGTCGGCTCGCCGTCTGCGTCGCCGTCTACGTCAGCTGTCGTCGCGAGAGCGGGCCACTGGGGGCGACGCTGATCAGTGCGATCACCGTCCTGGGGACCGCCGCGAGCCTCAGCCCTCGCCCGCAGCTCGTGGGGTTCGCCCTGCTGGCCGTCACCACCAGCGCGTGGCTCTCCACCGTGCGCGACCTGCGCGTCCGGTGGTGGCTCATCCCCCTGACCTGGGTCTGGGCGAGCAGCCATGGCACCTGGGTCGTCGGCATCATGCTCGGCGTCGCCACCACCGTCGGCCTGCTCGCGGACCGGAGGGTGGACCTCAGGGCGGGCTTCAAGCTGCTCGCCGTGTCCCTGCTGTCCGCCGCGGCAGCACTGGTGACACCGGTGGGGCCGCGACTGCTCGAGACCTTCGGGACCGTGCGCGCGGTCAGCCCCTACATCCAGGAGTGGCGCAGACCTGAGCTGAGCGATCCTTCCACCATGGCACTGGCGGGTCTGGTGCTGGTCGTCGTCAGCATCTGGGTCGTCCGGCGCGACCTTCCCACCTGGAGCACCGCCTCGATACTGCTGGTCGGTCTTGCCTGGGGGTGCACCTACTCCCGGAGCGTGGCCCTCGGGGCCATCATCGTCGCGCCACTGGCTGCCCAGGCTCTCGACCGCGTGCTCGGGAGACCCCGGCCCCGCCTGGGCCGCGAGCCGCAGCTGGTGGCAGGTCTGCTCGCCCTGAGCATCGTCGTCAGCGCCCTGGCGGCATGGTCAGGTCCACGGGAACCTGTCGGCGTCCCGACCGGCCTGACGGCCGCGCTGCGGTCCCTGCCGCCCCACTCGGTGGTCTACAACGACGACTCGCTCGGCGGGTGGCTCATGTGGTCGTTCCCGGATCTCGAGCACACCGTGGACACGAGGGCGGAGCTCTACGGAGCGGCCCACGCGCGGTCCTATCTCAGCGGCATGGAAGCGAGGAACGGCTGGCAGGAGTCGTTCAGCAGCCAGCGTCCAGCGGCCGCGCTGATCCGCGAGACTGCTCCCCTGGCAGCTGCGCTACAGCGCGACCTTCACTGGGTCCCCGTCGCTCGAGACCAGGGCTTCGTCCTGCTCCGACCCGTCACGGGCTGACTGCGCACGCTGCCACTCCAGCAGCCGTGGCACCGCAGCAAGCAAGGCCAACGGGCCATACCCGCCGAGCACCGGGCAAGCCAGGATCATGGCCGGCGCGAGCAGCCACGCCTGGCTGCGCCGAGCAGCCCAGACGATCACGAGCACGGCGACCACGAGTCTCAGGGCGGCGAAGCCTCCCCGCGACGTCGTCGAGTTGTCGATGATGAAACGGCCCCAGGCCACCCACGCGCCGGGCGCAATCAGCACCGACACCGCCGCAACTGCCAGGGTCACCGTCGCAGCCTTGACGACGCCACGCCACTCCCCACGAACGACGAGCCAGAGCCCCACGACGCCCGGAGCGATCTTGGTCAGGATCGGGAGCGCCAGCGCACCTGGCGCCCGGCCGATCGCGAGGGCAAGCGCACCAGCGAAGAAGATGTAGACGTTGCCCAACAGCACCTCGGTGACGAGGAACGGCGCCAAGGTCAGCGCGCGGCGTGTCCCGAGCGGGCGCAGGAGCCACCACAGCGTGGCGACCTGGGCACCTGCCCAAAGCACCTGGAAGACGTGCCATGGCAGCCGACCCACCGGCCACAGGGCCTGCGCGAAGGCCGGCGAGTAGAGATAGGCGTCCCAGTGCGCCGGCGGTCGGGTGTACCACGTCTCCGGCCAGCGAGCAGCCGCCCAGTACGCGTGCGAGTCGGCACCGACCATCCCGTGCGAGATGTGCACGACCACCTGCATGACGAGGAAGAGGACCGCGCCGGGTATCAAGGCGACCCAGAGGGCCTGTCTGAACATCTCCAGACGGCTGGGGCGAGGCATGACGGTGGGTTCCCTTCGGGCGGCGACAGCAATCCAGCATGAACCGCGGCACACGCGCAGGCATCGTCCGTTTGGCCATGGTTTGCGACCACGCCGACGCGGGCCGACGCCCTCAACGCCGCCCCACGTTCGTCAGTCGTCAGTCGTGCTGGGGCGATCCCGGTGCCGAGGCGTCGGTCGTCGGCAGCGGGTCGTCGGCCGCGTCGGTGAGGGTGGCTTCGCTGTGCTGCCACACGGGGCGCTCGCCCGTGCCGACGTCGATGTCCGGCTCGAGGTACATCAGCAGCGTGAGGTCGGGAGCCGCCTCGCGGGCCCTGACCTCAGCCGCGTTGATCGCGTCGGCGATGTCCTGCGCCGTCGTGCCTGCGGGGACCGCCACCTTCGCGGCGACGACGACCTCCTCCGGGCCCACGTGCAGGGTGCGCTGGTGGATGACCCGGTCGATGCCGTCGACGGACTCGATGGCGGCGACGATCCGTCCGATGTGCTCCGGCGACGCCGACTCGCCGAGCAGCAGTGACTTCATCTCGATGGCGAGGAAGATCGCGACCGCCACGAGGAGCAGACCGATCAGGCCGGTGCCGATGACGTCGAAGAGAGGGTTCTTGGTGAGCAGCATGAGCCCCACCCCGAGGAAGGCGAAGACGAGGCCGAACAACGCGGCGAGGTCCTCCAACAGGATGACGGGCAGCTCGGGAGCCTTGGCCCCGCGGACGAACTCGAGCCACTTGCGGCGACCGCGGACCTTGTTGGACTCCAGGATCGCGGTGCGGAACGAGAACGACTCGAGGACGATCGCGACGGCCAGCACGACCACCGGGACCCACCACCACTGGGCGCTGCCACCGTGCTCGTCGCTGAACGGGTCGAAGTCGTGCAGGTCGTGGGTCTCGTGCCACTTGTGGTACGCCTCGTACAGGGCGAACAGGCCACCGATGCTGAACAGGACGATCGAGACGATGAACGCGTAGACGTAGCGTTCGCGGCCGAACCCGAAGGGGTGCTCGGGCGTCGCCGCCCGCTTGGCCCTGCGGCCTCCGGTGAGCAGCAGCAGCTGGTTGCCGGAGTCGGCCAGCGAGTGGATCGCCTCGGCCAGCATCGAGCTGAAGCCGGTCAGGAAGAACGCGATGAACTTCGTGATCGCGATCCCGAGGTTGGCCAGCAGTGCGGCCACGACGGCTCTGGTCCCACCCTCAGTCGACATGGCCGACAGCGTATCGGTGTGGGCGCTACCGTCAGCGACATGGGCACCGCCGAAGGAAACCTGAACTGGGAGCCGGCCACGCGGCATACCGAGCTGTTGGCGGCGCCGGTGGCGCAGGCGATCGCCACCACACCGTCGGCGAGGGTCGCGCCGATCGATGCCGAGCTCGCCGACACGGCGGCGTTCTGCGAGGCCTACGAGGTGGCGATGGAGAGCTCGGCCAACTGCGTGGTCGTCGCCGGCAAGCGCGGTGGCGAGGTGCGGTATGCCGCGGTGCTGGTGCTGGCCTCGATGCGCGCCGACATCAACGGCGCGGTGCGCCGGCACCTGGACGTGCGCAAGATCAGCTTCGCTCCGATGGACCGGGCGGTCGAGCTGACCCTGATGGAGTACGGCGGTATCACGCCGATCGGGCTCCCGGCGGACTGGCCGGTCCTCGTCGACGAGGCAGTCGTCGCGGCGGGCCTGGTCGTGATCGGTAGCGGCATCCGCGCGAGCAAGCTCCTCGTCCCAGCCGTAGAGCTGGCCGACCTGACCACGGCCACCGTGTTTCGGCTCGCCCACTAGGCCGCGGATTGGGTCAACTTGCTCGCGCGATCGTGTAGAAGTGTGGATCGTCTGTGGGGGTTGAGTGCCACCCGCGAGGGAGGTAGTCGTCAGGATTCAGGGAGAGCGAGCAACGAACGAGAACGCGGTACCTGCTTAGGGAGTCGGCAGGAGGTAGGGATGCGCTTTCGGCGCCGCGAACCATGAATCCCTGACGGTCCGCCGCGTAGAGAAGTGTTGGATCCCAGTCGCAACCAATAACCAGGACTTCTTCCAAAGGCGACGTTCGTCTCGCCAAGTCCGCAGCTAAGACCGGCGGTGCTTTGTCGTACATGAATTGTGATGTCTCGGAGGAGCCGAGGGGAAGTACGGCTGCGGTGACCACAAGGAGTCCGGCGAGCGCTGCCACGACTCCCGCCTCTGGGCGCCCGGCGGGTTGCAGCCGTGCGGCCATGGTCACTATGCCGAGTGCGCACAAGATCACGAAAGCTGGAAAGACGGCGATCCAATAGTAAGAGTGCACTGCATAGAGGTTGAAGAGCACGAGGGGTGCGCTGATGAATCCCACCGCCAGCGCCAAGCGGTGCCACAAGTTGCCCGCACCCCACAACGCGCCGGCGCCCGCGATGGCCACCGAGATCCCGACTGGGCTGCCGACTTCCAAGAGGGCGTGATGGCTGAGCGCTAGATAGGATTCGATGGACAGCCGCTCGGACAGAGTCCCGAAGTTCCAGTCGCGTAAGGCTTCGCTGGTGATGAATCGTGTCGCCGGATCGGTCGCCTTCACCGAGTCCGCGTAGTGGGTCCAGAGGACGGCGGCCGCAAATCCACTCACGGGTCCGGCGCCAAGCCCAACAGCCGCCCGCTGGAGCAGGATTCGGGTTCTTGGCAAGGCAAGTGCGGCGACGCCGGCCGCGATGCTCCATGGGATCAGGGTGGTTACCTTGACAAGTCCTGTCAGGCAGGAGAAGGCACAAACTAGCGCTAACGCGTGGCGACCGCCCCGTCGGAAGTAGTTGTCAAGTGACAGCACCATGGCCATCGCCATGGCGACGGAGCCAAAGTCGATCAATGCGGCGGCACCCCACTCCAGACCAAACGGCAACAGCTCCATGACGAATGCGCTGACGTGGGCAGTGGTGACTCCGAACCAGCGTCGCGCCAACGCCCAGGTCAACGCAACGGAGATTTGGAACGTCACAAGACCGATCATCCGCGCAGCCATCTCAGGACTCGTCCCCAAGTGCGTCAGGAGGGCGGCGAGAGTCTGCAATAGCGGGAACTCGAACGGGACGTTTGCGTGTGAGCCGAAGATAGGTAGTGGCGTTCTCAGAAGGTCGATGCCATGGCGGCTGTACTCGCGAACGGCGAAGCTGGTCTGGGTCTGCCTGAAGGCATGATCCCCGTACAGGCCATGAGACAGTTGCGGAAGGCGCATGACACTGCCTGCGGTTATCAGAAGGAGGAGTGCATGCCACTCCCGTCGGCGTGTTAGCCGAGACGTCGGCTGAGGCCGTTTTGCACTAATTGTGTTTGCACCCATTGAGGCGAAACGTCCAGCGACTCACAGGGTGCCCTCCTCGATCGCCTTGCGGACCCAGGGGATCACCACGTCGAGCATGTCATCAAGGCGGGTTTCGGCCCGGAAGCCCAGTACCTCCGATGCCTTGGACACGCTCGGCACTCGCCTCTGCACGTCATGCTCGTAGGGGTCGTCGTGCACCAGGCGCAGGGGGTGGTGGTCCCCGTGGATCTTGCGCCAGATGAGGGCCGCGAGGTCACGCACCGTCGTCGACTCATCGGTGGAAAGGTTGAAGTCTTCGTTCCTGGCAGCAGGATTCGCCATGGCTTCGACGATTCCCGTCGCCAAATCCCCTGCGTACGTGTAGTGCCGGATTTGATCTCCGTCTCCGAGTACGTGCAGGGGATCCTGTCCCTTGAGGACTTTCTGAACCAGATCCGGCACGACGTGACTCATGGCGAGGCTGACATTCCCACTGAGGATCTCGACGTCGCCGAGCGCGCGCTGCTCACCGGTCCCGACACAGTTGAAGGGACGAACGATGGTGTAGGGCAGCGAGTGCTGGCTCCACGCAGCACGGGCGTAGTACTCCACGGCAAGCTTCTGGAAGCCATAGGAAGAGTGCGGCGGCGGTACCCGCAGTTCATCCCCTTCGACCGACG
Source organism: Pedococcus sp. P1_H8 (assembly GCF_056405175.1). Lineage (NCBI taxonomy): Bacteria > Bacillati > Actinomycetota > Actinomycetes > Micrococcales > Intrasporangiaceae > Pedococcus > Pedococcus sp. P1_H8. The sequence continues at coordinate 322,806 of NZ_JBFUCP010000007.1, read as the reverse complement.
GCCATGAGTCCGTCGATTCGTAGACCATCGATGAACTGAGGTAAGTGACCTTTCTCAGGCGGCCAGCCCGCATGGCCTCGATCGCAGCGTCGCAGGTCGATGCCATGATCCGCTCGTTCGTGGCCAGCAGGTCGTACGCGTAGGTGTGGAAGTACGAGATTCCACCGATCATCGCGGCGCCCGCAATCAGGTGGTCGCAGTCGGCGGCCAGCGTCGTCATGAGCTCGACATCGCGGGCGTCCCCCTCGACGAAGCGGTAGCGCTCATGGCCGTCGTAGGCCCTACGCACCGGACCGTACTTGGAGAAGTTGTCCAGGCCAGTCACGTGGTAGCCACGGCCGAGGAGTTCCTCCACCACGTAGCCGCCGATGAAGCCGGCAGATCCGGTGACGAGAACACGTTGCTGAGCGGGACTCACGCGGGTGGCCTTTCCTGTAGGTCGTCCATCCGGACGATGTCCGCAGATCGACCGCGGACTTCTTGTGTCGTGAGCTGGGGACCGAATGCGAAGGCGTACCAGTGCAGGTACTTGGGCACCCAGACCGCCAGCTGGAACTTGGAGTGACCGGCCCCTCGCTCCAACCAGATCGTGGGGAGTTCCGCAACGGGCAGGCGAAGACGGCGAGCCTTGGCCGTCAGCTCGATCCCGATCTCGAAGCCACTGCGGCTGTCGATTCCCACGCGCCGGACGAAGTCCGCCGAGTACGCCTTGAAGCTGTTGGTGGCATCCCTCGTCCCCACTCGACCAAGGAGCGACAGGGACACGCCTGCGGTCCGGGACAACAGAGTCTTGAACAGTGGACCGCCGATCTGTTGCCCTCCGGCGCAGTACCGCGAGGCGGCCGCAATCACCACGCCGCGGTCGACGAGCCGCGCGAGATCGTCGATTTGTCGTGGGTCATCACTGCCATCGGCCATCGTGACCACCACCACCGGCATCGTTGCCTGGTCGAAGCCGAACCGGATGGCCTCGGCCGGACCGCGACCGTAGGAGCTCACCAGTGGCCTCAGACGAGAGTCTCCCCGCTCGTACTCACGCAGGACAGGGAGCGTGGAATCGTCGGCCGTGTCCACGACCACGAGCACCTCGCACTCGATGGTGACCTCGCGGAAGATCCGATCAAGGACGGCAACCACATTCTCGTGCTCCTCATGTGCCGGGATGACGACGGAGACGCCGAGCGTCACGGCACCACGCCGTTCGGGGTCAGGTTCCAGATGTCGACGACGGGCTTATCCGTGCAGAGGTCGCGGTACGAGTCGTGAGGAGCACCGATGACGAGCAGGTCTGCCCGATCCAGAACCTCGGCAAGAGGTCGAATCTCCGCGTCGGTCGTCACATACGGGTCTGTCGTCATCACCTCGTGAGCCAGGAAGCCGAGCGATCGCTTCAGGGCATAGCTGAGGCTCGAGCGCGTGTCGTCGCTCTCGCCCTTGAACGCCATTCCGAGGATGCCGACCCTCATCGAGTGAAGCGGGTAGGACCTGGCCATGCGACCAACCACGTACTTCGGCAGCCCTTCATTCACCAGCATTGCCGAATGCCCGAGCCCGAAAGAGCTTTCGGCGAATGCAGCAAGCTGCATGGTGTCCTTGAAGAGGCACGGGCCAGCCGCGAACCCGGCGCCAGGGAGGTCTGCAGCCCGGGGGTAGTCGAGCATCAGCGCCGAACGGACGGTCTCGTAGTCCACGCCGTGGTCGGTGGCCATCATGAAGAACTGGTTGGCGGCCGCGAACTTGATGTACCGCCACGAGTTGGTGAAGAGCTTCGCGAGCTCTGCCTCTTCGGGTTGCAGCTCGACGACCGTGTTGGTGAGCTTCCCGAACAGGGACGCGGCGCGCTGCCTGGCCTGGGCCGAGCGTGCGCCCACCAACTGCGGCAATTCGAAGAGCTCTTGCATCGCCCTTCCTTCGGCGATTCGCTCAGGGCAGAAGGCCACATCAAGTTGCATGTCACTGAGCAACGCCTCGACCTTCGCCGTCACCCCTGGATACACCGTGCTTCGAAGGACGATGAGTTGACCGTCACGCAGGAACGGCTTGAGCGATCGCAACGCTCCAGGCACAGCACTCGGGTCCGGGCTCAAGTGGGAATCCACCGGCGTCCCGACGACGATCACCACGGTCTCGGCTGAAGAGACGACAGTGGGATCGGTGCTGACCTGCAGGGTCCTGTTGGCGAGCGCCTCCACCAGCATGTCGTCAGCGCCGTCCTCCTTGAAGGGCAGTTCCCCGGAACTGATCCTGGCGACGGCGGCGGCGTCAATGTCAAAGATCGTCACGCGAAGCCCCGTGGATGCGAACGCGATGGCCAGCGGGAGACCGACGTGTCCAGCGCCTCCGACGACGACGACGTCAGACTCGAAGCGTTGGAACATAACGGACCTTCCTCTCATTCCATCGGGGCATCACGCAAGAATGCCCACGCAAGGCCGAGGGAGGGGTCACGCTGGCCGGTTCAGCACGTTTGTCACGAGGATCTCAGCCGTTCGTACGACATGACCAGCACTCCGCAACCGAACACCGCCAGCTGGTTCGTGCCCGCTCGCACCGGCCGCTGCAGTGGCGGTCGCTGCGCGGCCGTCCTTCTGGCGCTGTCAGCGACCGAGGTGCTCAACCTGGCTCAATGAGGCCTGCCCGGCGCGCTCCCCGCGGCGGCAGCGCCAGCACGGCGAGGTAGACCAGGGCCAACAACACGTACGTCGAGGCGACCACCTGCTCGGCCGCGGACAGCCGAAGGGGGTCACCGTCGGCCGCCCACATCGGCGGCAGGAACATGAGGAGCACGACCACGACTGTCGCGACCCGCCAGCCCCGGCGGGCCATGACCACCAGCGCCGGCACGACCCAGACCCAGTGGTGGGTCCACGAGATCGGCGAGACGAGCAGTGCGCCGGCGGCGACGGCGGTGAGCGCGGCCAGGTGGTCCCCGGCGCGTTCGAGGCGCTGCGCTGCAAAGCCTGAGAGCACCACGACGAGTACCGCACTGACGGCGTACCAGGGCCCCGGGTCACCGTCGAGGAGCCGGACCCATGTCGCCCGCACAGACTGGTTGGTGGGCTCCAGTGCGTAGCCGCCGAACTTGTTCATCGTCGTCAGGTCGTGGAGCCAGTAGCGCGAGGACTCGGCCGGCAGGACCAGCCATGCCACGAGCACCGTGAGGGCCCCGGAGACCGCGCAGCGCGCAGCGGCCGCCCAGTCGCGGCGCACGAGAAAGTAGACGAGGAAGAAGGCGGGGGTCAGCTTGATCCCCGCGGCCAGCCCCGTGAGAACTCCCCTGAACCGCGCCGGGACGACAAAAACGTCCAGCATCACGAGGGCAGCGAGGATGAGGTTGACCTGGCCGAAGATCAGCGTGCGCTGGACGGGTTCGAGCGCCCAGGCCACGAGGAGCAGCGCCACCAGCCAGACGAGCTGGATGGGGCGCGTCCGGCCCGGGCGGGACCCTGGGCGCAGGGAGAGCTGGGCCACCACCACGAGCGCCGCGAGCGAGAGTGCCGACATCACCCACCCTGCGGCCCCGCCCAGCAGCGCCAGTGGCACGAACGCGACCGCGGCGAACGGCGGGTAGGTGAACTCCAGGCCACCGGCGGTGCTGGCGTAGGGAGTGGTGCCGTCGAGCACCGCCTGTCCGCCCCGCATGAAGACCTCGAGGTCGACGAGGTTCCACGTCGTCGGGTCGATCCACCGCAGCCAGGCGAGAACGACCGCCACCACGCCGACGATCGTCGGCAGCAACCACGCAGGGTGGCGTCGGGTGGTGGTCACGTGCGGTGACCCTAGTGCCTGGAGGTCCGCGGGGGCGGCAATTCACCCTGGCCCATGCACATACTTGAACATGTTCAAGTCGCCTGCTACCGTCGAGCCATCAACTTGAACACGTTCAAAGAACGTCTCTCATGAAGGAGTCCTCGTGGACAACGCAGTCATCGCCTACGTCCTGTACCTGCTCATCGCCATCCCGCTCACCATCTGGGTCGGCTCGACGTTGTCGCGCAACGGCCGCGTCTTCCTCGTCGACGTCTTCGACGGCAACGGTGAGCTCGCCGAGGCGGTCAACAAGCTGCTCGTCGTGGGCTTCTACCTGCTCAACCTCGGGGTCGTCGCGCTCTACCTGCGGATCGGTGACACCCTCGCGGACGCCCGCGCCATCGTCGAGGCACTGAGCGTCAAGATGGGAGTCGTCCTGCTGATGCTCGGCTTCGTGCACCTCACCAACGTCTACGTCTTCAACAAGATCCGCCGCCGTGGTCGCCTCGACGCGATGGCTGCTCCCCCGCTGCCGCCCCAGGGCTGGACCCAGCCCTTCGCTGCCCCGCAGGGCTGACGGTCGTGAGGACGGTCCGGATCGCGCTCGTCGCCGCCTCACTGTGGAGTGCGGCGCTGGTGGTGGCGGCGCTCACCGTGCCGGTCTACTCCGGGGAGTCGGAGGGCACGGACTCGACGGGCGCGACCGTCAACACCGCCACCTCCGCCACCCTCGTCGAGGAGAACGGGTGGTGGGGGCTGGTCGTGGCGGGAGTCCCGCTGGTCGCCTGCCTGGTCGTCGGGGCGTTGCTGCTCGGACCGGGCGGGCGCGCGGCCAAGGTCGCCGCCGTGGTGGTCGTGGGGCTGCTGGGCCTAGGCACCCTGCTCGCGATGCTGAGCATTGGGATCTTCGTGCTCCCGGCGACGGTGGCCCTCGTCGTCGCCGTCGCCTCGGCCGACCGCCGCCAGGTCCCGGCATGAGCCGCGCCGGCGACCCCACGACCGTGACCTGGTCCCTGCTGGGACTAGCCGTCGCGTACTCCGGCGGACTCGTCGGGCGGGCCCTGGTGGACACAGAGCTGGGCGTGCTGCTGGTCGTGGCACTGCCGGTGCTGTGCGGCGTCCTGGCGGTGGGAGCGCTGCTGCGGCACGGCCAGACGGGGTGGGCCGCCGGCATCACCGCCCTGGTGGTCCTCTGGACCGGCCTCCTCTTCCTCGCGTACTTCATCGGGCTGTTCCTCGTGCCCGTCGCCGTGCTGCTGGTCGCCGCGGTCCTCGCCCCGCCGCGTCGGTGGGACAGCGCGTGAACCGGCTGGTCGTCCTTTACGACGCGGGCTGCCCGATGTGCTCGCGGTTCCGGTCCTGGCTCGTCGAGCAACAACACCTCGTGCCGGTCGTTGCCATCCCGGCTGGCTCCAACGCCGCGCGCGAGCTTCTCCCCGAGCTCGACCACGCCGCCACCCTCCGTGAGATCACCGTCGTGGCCGACACCGGGGCGATGTGGACCGGTGCCAGCGCGTGGGTCACCTGCCTGTGGGCCACCGTCGAGCACCGCGACCTCGCCCTGCGTCTGTCCACCCCGCTCGGCCTGCCGGTTGCCCGGGCGATGGCGTATGCCGCGGCCGGGCTGCGCGCGTCCCTCACCACGACGGACGTACCCGAGCTGCGCAGTCCCGAGGCGCGCAGTCCCGGTGTCACCGAAGGGGGTGGTTACGCTGACGACTGTGACGGACTCTGCCAACCGGTCTGACCCTGCCAACCGGTCCGACCGTGGCGAGCAGACCCGCACGGCCATCGCGGCGGCGGCCCAGGAGCTCTTCCTCGAACGCGGCTACGACAAGACCACCATGCGCGCCGTCGCCGACCGGGCCGGCGTCAGCATCGGCAACGCCTACTACTACTTCGCCTCGAAGGAGCACCTGGTCCAGGCCTTCTACGACCAGATCCAGGTCGCCCACGCGTCGGCTGCGGAACAGGTCCTGGCCAGCAACGACAAGTTCGCCGACCGGCTGGGTGAGGTGCTGACCAGCTGGGTGGACGTGGCCGAGCCGTTCCACGGGTTCGCGGGCAAGTTCTTCAAGATCGCAGCCGAGCCGACCAGCCCGCTGTCACCGTTCAGCAGCGAGTCTCGCGGCGCGAGGGAGGCCAGCATCGACCTGTTCCGCCGCGTGGTGGATGGGTCGGACCTCAAGGTGCCGGCAGCCATCCGGGCGGAGCTGCCCGAGCTGCTGTGGCTGCTCCAGATGGGAGTCGTGCTGTTCTGGGTGCACGACTCGAGCGCCGGCCAGAAGCGCACCCGCGCTCTGGTGCGCCAGGTCGTCCCCCTCGTCGACAAGCTCGTCCGGCTCAGCCGGCTGCCCGGCATGCGGGGCGTGGTCGGCGACGTCGTCGCCCTGATCCGCTCGGTGCGGCCCTGAGGCGACCGGCAGGCGCCTGACCGGCCCTCGCTGGGCCCCCCGCTGGCCTCGCTGGCGCCTCGCAGGCCCCTCGCAGGCGGCTGGGGTCAGGGTCAGCCGCCGGCTCGGCCTCGCAGGTCCGCCACGTGCGGCGAGACCGCAGGATCCAGCCCCAGGCCCAGGGCAAGGTAGGTCGCCGCGAAGTCCGTGGTCGCGATCTGACCCGCAAGACGGGTCAGGGGGTGCCCCGGCTGCGCCGTCACCTCGCTGACCCGCACTCCCACCTCACGAGCCGCCGAGGTCACGGTTTCGGCCAGCGCGCGCGCCTCGTCGGCCTCTCGGGTCATCGGGTCGGGCAGGACGTCGCGCAGCATCAGCAAGGACAGCCGGGGCGCGGCCGGGCCGTCGAGGAAGGGATCGGTGAAGATGTCGTCCACCGACCCGGAGCCCTGGCCACCGCGACGGGCGGCTGCTCCACCGGAGTAGGCGGCGGTGAACGGACCGTCAAAGCAGGCGACCACCTGGGCCGCGTCGTCGGGGAGCTCGCCGGACGTCGCCGGCACCCGCGCGGTGCGGGCGAGCATCGACGTGGCACGCCCCGCGGCCACTCCGTTCAGGGGGCCGTCGCCCAGGATCACGGGGACGCCTTCGGCGAGATCGGCCGCCAGCACCTTGGCCGGGTTGACGAAGGACTCCGACGACGGACGGCAGGACTCCGCGATCTCGTCGAGGCGGTCGGCGGCCTCGGTCAGCACGCGGTCGTCGACGTCGACGATGCCCAGGCGGCCAGCACCCAGCAGCACCGGGGCGAGCAGCGACCACAGGGAGGTGCGGGAGGTGGTGCGACCGCGGCCGATGCCGATGTGGACTCCCCTCGCCTGGGCTGCGACGTCCGCCAGCGGTGAGTCGACGGCCCCGACCGTGAGCAGCGCAGCTCCTCGGCGAGCCGCCTCCGCCGCGAGCGCGAGAGGGCCAGGAGCACGCCCGGACAGGGAGACGGCGATGACGAGGTCGAGCGGGCCGACCCAGCCGGGCAACGGCAGGTTGCGCCGCACGCTGACGGGGACGGGCGAGCCCGGCTCGGCGAGCAGCTCGAGCACGTCACACACCACCGCCGACCCGCCGAGCGAGGCCACCAGGACCGACCGCGGCCGCTCGCCACCGGCCACCCGCTGGATCCCGCCCTCGGCGGACAGCTCGATCGCCTCGCGCACCTGGGCACCGGCCGTGGCCAGCCCCCTCAGGGTCTGCCGGGAGTCGAGGGTGGCCAGCGTCTCGTCGCTGTCGATCCGCGACTCGTCGAAGAACTGTGCCATCGTGGCGACCCCCGCAGTCCGTCAGACCGGCTTGCGGGCTTCGTCGACCAGCAGCACGGGCACACCGTCGTCGATGCGGTACTGCAGGCCGCATGCCGTGCCGGTGCAATGCAGCTCGGACTTGCCCTCGACAGTGGCGTCGACGAGCTCCGAACGGCAGGCCGGGCACCTCAGGATCTCCCGCAGCCACGGCTCGATCCGGACGTCATGCCCCTGTCCTTGCGACATCAGCGTTCTCCTCTCACCAGCGCGAGAACATCGTCCCGCACCTGGGTCATCGTGTCTTGGTCAGCCGCCTCGACATTGAGCCGAAGCAGGGGTTCGGTGTTGGAGGCGCGCAGGTTGAGCCACCACATCGGGGCATCGCCGGTGCCCCTGTGGGTCGCCGTGAGCCCGTCGAGCTCGTCGAACTCGGCCCCGCGCTCGGCAGCCCACTGACGCACGGTCGCGGTCGCGGCCGGCGCGTCGGTGACCGTCGAGTTGATCTCGCCGGACGCGGCATACCGGCTGTATGCCGCGGTGAGCCGGCTCAGCGGCTCACCCTGCTCTCCGAGGGCGGCGAGAACGTGCATCGCGGCGAGCATGCCCGTGTCGGCGAACCAGAAGTCGCGGAAGTAGTAGTGCGCGCTGTGCTCGCCGCCGAAGACCGCGTCCTCGCGGGCCATCTCGGCCTTGATGAAGGAGTGGCCGACCCGGGTCCGCACCCCGCGAGCGCCCTGCTCGGCGATGATCTCGGGGACCGCGGCCGAGGAGATGACGTTGTAGACGACGGCGACGTCGGCCGCGGAGGCGCCCGCCGCGACGTGCTTGGCGATCTCACGGGTGGCCACCAGGGCGGTGACCGCGCTCGGGCTCACGGCTTCGCCCCGCTCGTCGATGACGAAACAACGGTCGGCGTCGCCGTCGAACGCCAGCCCGAGGTCGGCACCGTGCTCGACCACGGCGGCCTGGAGGTCACGCAGGTTCTCGGGTTCGAGGGGGTTGGCCTCGTGGTTGGGGAAGGTGCCGTCCAGCTCGAAGTAGAGGGGGACGACCTCCAGCGGCAGCTCGGGCAGCCCGGTGCCCGTGCCGAGGACCGCAGGCACGGTGTGGCCACCCATGCCGTTGCCGGCATCGACGACGACACGGAGCCGACGACCACCGGAGAGGTCGACCAGGCCGCGCAGGAAGGCCGCGTAGTCGCCCAGGAGGTCCTGCTCGCGCACCTGTCCCGGCGTCGTGGCCGGGGGCCCGGCGCTGACGCCCGCGTCGAGCAGCTCCTGGGCCAGGGCGCTGATGTCGGCGAGGCCCGAGTCCTGACCCACGGGGCGCGCCCCCGAGCGACACAGCTTGATGCCGTTGTACTGGGCCGGGTTGTGCGACGCGGTGAACATGGCGCCCGGGAGGTCGAGGGCGCCACTGGCGTAGTAGAGGCCGTCGGTGCTGCACAGCCCGATGAGGGTCGCGTCGAGGCCGTGGGCGGTGACCCCTGCGGCGAACGCGCGGGACAGCTCGGGCGACGAGGGCCGCATGTCGTGTCCGATGACGACACCTGGTGCTCCCTCCGGCCCGATCACGGTCCGGGCGAAGGCCGCGCCGAGGGCCCACGCCACGTCGACGTTGAGCTGTTCGGGCACGAGGCCACGGACGTCGTAGGCCTTGACGAAGTCGGAGAGGACGGGCGAGGGCACGCCCGAAACCCTAGCGGTGTCAGTTGTCGCGCAGGACGCGCAGGTGCCCGCGGCGACCCGTCTCGATCGCGCCGGAGGCGTCCTCGTCGGCAGGTTGGCGCCTGCTCTGCGCGGCGGCCGGCGTCGGCCTGGGAGCCTCACCGAGTCGCGGTCGGCCAGCCTCACGCACGGCGTTGGCCAGGGCCAGCAAGTCGTCGTGTGACGGTTCGGGCTCGACGTACTCCCCCGACAGCCGCACGATCTCCCAGCCCCGGGGGGCGGTCAGGCCCTCGGCGTGGATCGCGCACAGGTCATAGGTGTGCGGTTCGGCATACGTCGCCAGGGGTCCGACCACAGCGGTCTGGTCGCCGTAGACATAGGTGAGCGTCGCGATGGCGGGCTTCGAGCACGCGGTGCGGGAACACCTCCTGGACAGACTCACGTCGCGGACTCTATGCCAGCAAGGCAAACCCCCCGGTTCGGCACGCCGTAGGCTGGTCTGGTGACTTCGACCGGCCCGCAGGCAGGGCGCTCCCGGCCGGCGCGACGGGACCGTCGCGGCCGAGGTGTCCGAGGTCCGCTGGCGTGGCCCGCCGTCCCCGCGATGGCCACCCGCCGGCAGCAGTTCGACGACCTCGTCCTCGACAGCGCTGCCCGCCTGGAGACGCGGCTGGGCACCCGCTTCCAGGACGTCGAGTTCGCCGTCGAGGACGTCCCGCCGACCGACCCCGCCCCCTGGGAGCGTGAGGGGGCGCCGCTCGCGCGGGCCTTTCCCTCGCACGGCAGGTCTCCGGCGCGGATCGTCATCTACCGCCGGCCGATCGAGGCCCGCGCCGACAACCAGCGCGAGCTCACCGCCATCGTCCAGGACGTGGTGGTGGAGCAGGTGGCGGCGCTGTTCAACCTGCCGCCCGGAGACCTCGACCCGCGCTACGACGACGGCTCCTGAGTCGGCGTCGAGCTCCTGAGGCGGCGCAGACCCTGAGCCGGCGACGGGCTGCTGAGCCGGCGTCGAGCGGCTACGGCGCTGAGCGGGTGACCCCGCGTCGAGCTAGCGGGTGACCTCGCGCAGGCCCACGGTGGTGGTGCGCAGCGCAGCGTCGTGCAAGGGGGTCGTCGTGATCAGCGTGCCCTGGGCGTCGGCCACCGTCGCGACGACACCGGCCCGCACCTGGCCCTTCCCGGACACGCGGTGCACCCACACCGAGGTCGCGCCGGTGATGTCGACGACCGCAGAGGCGTCGACCCCGAGTTCCGGACGGCGCGAGGTCTCCACTCCGGCCGCGTCGACCGTGACCACCTCGACGCCGGCGGTGTCGCCTGACGACGTCAACGAGAGCAACCGCTTGATGGGGGTGGTCGTGCCCGCAGGGTCGGCGAGCGGCATACCCGCGACGCCGGTGATCGCAGGCGTGGAGGACGTCCAAGCGAAGTCTCCGGGCTTGCCCGGGGCAGCCCGGGTCACCACGGCCGCCGCCACGACCGGCACGTCCGCTCGCACCTGGAGGCCCACGACGCCGGCCGGGAGCGCCGAGATGTCGATGTCGCGCACGGCACCCCCGTCGATCCGGATCACTCCACCGGCAGGCAACGCGCGCGGCCCCTGGGCGGTCAGCACCCGCGCCTGGACCACGGCCTCGTCGCCACCGGGCACCGCGACCCGCAGGACGGACTGCCCGTCCACGGCGACCGCCGGGATCACCTGGTCCCGCGACGGGGCAGCAGTGGGCAGCGAGTCGTCGGACCCACCCGCACGAGTGCCGTCGAGCCACAGGTCGTTGACGACCGCACCGACCACACCACCGTCGGCGACGACGTGCACCACGGGATTGGCCAGCTCGCTGTTGATGGAGTCCAGCAGGAACGCGGTGCGTCCGTGCGCCGGGACGACGATGCCCTTGCCGTTCGGGGACGAGACCGCCCCCTTGGCGCCGTACAGCGTGACGTCGACGGTGACGGCGTTGCCGCCGGGGTTGGTCAGGAGGAGGCGTTCCTGTCGTCCGGGGGCTCCCCCGCCGGCCATCATCCAGAACTCGGCACCGGGCGGCCCGCACGCGGCCGAGCCCAGCGAGCGCTGGTCGCCCGAGGGCACCAGCCAGCTCTGTGCGGCGGCGACACCGGCGGCCATGGACTGCGTTCCGGACACCAGCACGCCTTCCGCGCCGGACTGGTCACCGACCACGGTGCCACCGCGGACGGTCGCGGCCGTGCCGAGGTTCCCGCGCGGCATACGGCTGAGGCTGAGCTGACCCGGGGCGGTGGCGGGCGTGGTGCCGGTCAGGGCCCGGACCGGGGCCGCAGCCGCGGCAACCCGCACACCGACGTCGAGGTCGTCGACACCCTTGACGCCCTTGAGCTCGGGACCCGGGCACAACAGCGAGGAGCTGCGGACCGGGTTCGTGGCAGAGATGGTGGCGGTGTCCACGACTCCGGTCGACGCGAACGCGAAGGCTCCCTGGCCGTGCATGGCTGCGGCGACGATGCCGACGCCTGCGGCAGCCACGAGCGAGGTGCGGACGATGCCGCTGACGGAGAGGTTCACGGGCGCCTCCGCCTCGAGGAGCGGTTGCCGAACGGCACGGCGAGGAAGACGACCAGGAGCAGCAGGATGCCTTGGGCGTACCGCCAGATGGCGTTGGTCGGGAGAACGTCCACCGAGATCGTGGCCGGCCCCGCCGGCAGCGCGTATGCCGCGGCGTCGCCGTTGGGTGCGAGCACCTGGCCGTCGACGGTGACCCGCGCGTGCCGGACCCACTCTCCCGGCTCGGACAGCACGAGCGACGCCCCTTGCGGGACAACGGATTTCACCTCAAGCTGCGAGTGAGGACCGGAGACGGGGATGGCCTGCTCGGACGCCCGGGTCACTAGCCGGGCGCGGGACGGTGCGACTGCGTCGTCGCTCGCGCCGCCGCCTCCGGGCAGGACCCGCCAGAACAGCACGCCGTCATGCTCGCCGAGCCGACTGAGCCCGGCAGTGGCGTCGAGGGAGCGGATCCTGGGGTCGGTGGGTTCGGCGCTCAGGCCGATGAACCCGACCGCCTGGTCCGCCAGGTCGGCTGCAGGGGTGAGCGCGCCGGGCGCGGCCCCCTGCTCGAACAGCGCACTCACGGAGGCGGCAAGCGCCGCCGCCGCCGGTCGGTCTGCGGTCAGCGGGGGCAGGGTCCGGACGACATCCCCGACCTCGCGGCCGAGCAGCTCATAGGTCAGGGCATCGCCCTCGGGCCGCAGCAGCAGCATGCGGTTGCCGAGGCCGCTCTCGGCCTGGTCGATGGCCACGGCCGGGCGGGGGTCCTGCCAGGCCTGCAGCTGGTCGCCCACGGTGCGGACGGTCAGCCACCCGGAACTGAGCAGCACGGCCCCGATCAGCGCGGCTGCCACGGGCCAGCGGGCCAACGCCTGCCACCCGCCGCGCGCCCGGCTCACGGCGAGCCCATCGGCGCCCAGCAGGGCTGCGGCCACGAGCGCGAGGGTGAGGACGAGCAGGCCGACACCCGACCACGCGGTCACCGGTGCTCCGGCGTCGGGCAGGCCTTGCGGCACGACGCCGAGCTGGATCCGGGGTGCCGCGACGGCATAGGCGAGGCCGAGCAGGGCCACGGCACCGAGGACGCTCGCGGCGCGACCACGCCCGCCGGCACGCAAGAGGCCGAGGAGCCCGCCGAGGACCAACGGCGCCGAGAGCAGCACGGGGTAGGACCCGGGGCCGCCGGGGTGCAGGAGCGCGATCTGCCAGGGCTGCGCCTGGGTCGTCCCCCAGACCGACAGGCCAGGGCCGGTGAAGAGCAGCGCAGGGCGCGCGACCAGCGCGGGCACCCAGGACCCCAGCAGCAGGACCGGGCCGACGACGAGGGCCAGGCCCCGCACGCGAGCCCAGCCATGGCCGACGAGCAGGACGGTCAGCCCGGCAACGAGAACGAGGACGAGGAGAGCAGGAGCGAAGGCTCCGAGGGCGGTGGCGGCCAGGACGGTGGCGGCGGTGACCGTGGCGGTGCCGCTGCGGCGACCGGCCAGCGTCACTCCCGCGGCCACCAGCGGGAGGAGGATCGCGGCGACGATCCCGCCCACGCGACCCGAGCTCACCGCCGTGGCCAGCACGGCGGTGGTCGACCAAGCCAGGGCGGCGATGGCCCGCGGCCACCGTGAGTGCGTGACGACCCGGGCGCCGAGGTATGCCGTGAGGGTCGCCATCGGCAGGGCGAAGGTGACCAGCAGGGTCGTCACGGCGCCGACCGGCGAGGCGGGCGCACTGAGAAGAGGGAGGTGGGCCACCAGCCACGACAGACCCGACAGGATGACGAGGTGCGGGCCCTGCTCGCCGGCACTGCCGAGCCCCGCGCCGTGCCAGCCGTCGAACCAGGCGTGCCACATGGTGCTCGCGTCGGCCCGGACCCCGAGGGTCTCGCCGCCAGTCACGCCGTTGTCCAGCCGGTCGACGAAGCTGCCTCCGAGGTGACGGCTGGCCAGGGCTGCGACCACGGTCATGACCAGGGTCGCCAGCAGGCCGGGGTTCCGTGCGGCGTGGGACGCCCACGTCGCACCCAGGACGTTGAGGTCCTGGGCCTCGTCGGCGACCGGACCGGACTCGACGGCGTCGGCGCGGGCATCGGCCTGCCCGGGCTCGAGCGCGACCTGGTCGTGGATGAGGTCGGTGGTGTGTCGCAGCACGGTGCGCGAGGGGACGAACAGGCCCTGCAGGTCGCGCCGACGGACCTGTCGGGTGCCGCGTGAGCGCCACCGCGCCCCGAGCACTCGGCCCGGGGTCAGCACCGCCCCGACGTCGGCGAACTCTGCCCACGCGGCTCGGGGTCGCTTGGCCAGCAGCAGCGCGAGGGCGGCAAGGGTGCTCGACACGACGATCCAGGCCGCGAGCAGCGGCAGCGCCCACCAGGCGCACCTGGCCAGGGCCACGCGCCTGGCCTGACGACGCATCCGGGGGGTCGAGTCGCCGCGGACGACGTCGTCCAGCTCCGCCTGGGCACCGGTGCGCAGGGTCGCGCGGGGCACGACGACGACGCGGCGGCCGGACTGCTGGGCACGCCACGAGAAGTCCACATCGGCGCCGAAGTCCCCGAAGGCGCGCTCGGGGCCACCGAGCTCCTCGAGCATTCCGCGCTCCACGAGCATGCCGGTCGCCGGGATGGCCAGGACGTCGGTGCGGCGGTCGTACTGCCCCTGGTCGGGCTCACCGGAGGCCGGCGATGGAATGACCCGGCCACTGCGGGTCAGCTGCAGGCCGACCGATCGCAGCGCGCCCGGACGTGTCCAGTCGAGCAGCTTGGGGCCGGCGGCACCGACCGACGGACTACGTCGCACCGCGTCGAGCAGGCGCGCCAGCGTCATGGGGGCGGAGGCACTGTCGCAGGTGAGCACCCAGACATGGGTGGCACCGGGCGCGGAAGCGCCCTCGGCCGTCGCGGCCCGGTCGGCTTGGGCGAGGGCGAAGCGCACGGCATGGGCGAGGGAGGCTGCGCCGGGGACGGTGACGAAGGAGATCGAGTCGATGGCTTCGGCCACACCTCGGTGGGCCCGCACCGTCTCGACGGCATTGCCGTCGCGCTCGTCCCTGCCGGGGTCCACGACGATGAGGCGCTCAGGGCTGCGCGTCTGGCGCGCAAGGGAGTCGAGGGTCTCGCGGAGCGCCGAGGTCGGGCCACGGAGGACCAGAACCGCCGTCACCGTCGCGACCGCCGCAGGCGATCCTGCGGGGTCGGTCAGGCCGTGGGGCGGGGCAAGCGTCATGCGCTGGTCACGGAGTCGCCGCGCGGGCGACTAGACCGCACGCTTCTTGAGCTTGCGGCGCTCCCGCTCGGACAGCCCACCCCAGATGCCGAACCGCTCGTCGTGGGCGAGGGCGTACTCCAGGCACTCGGCCCGCACCTCACAGCCGACGCAGACCTTCTTGGCCTCACGCGTCGACCCGCCCTTCTCAGGGAAGAACGCCTCGGGATCGGTCTGGGCACAGAGCGAGCGCTCCTGCCACGACACCTCCACCTCTTCGCCACCTTCGAAGGTGACCAACTGAAGTTCCTGCACGGCTTCCTCCTCGACCCGGTTCGCCGCTGCGTGTGACCTTGCTTGGTCACAACAATGGAATTACACGCGTGTCATACGTGGTTCGTCAAGCGGAAGTCTGATATTTGCCCGATCGGATGAACCTTGATAACGCCGCTTCACAGGACGCTAGAGGTGCGCTAGAAGCCTGCGGGCCGCGACGGGGGCCCGCAGGCCCGTCTCCGGTGGCGGGCTGCAAGACTGCGGAGCATGCGCATCACGGCACTGGCCGGCGGCGTCGGAGGTGCCCGCTTCCTGCGTGGCCTCCGCGCTCACCTGGACCGCTCCCCCGGCCTCTCGGACACCGAGCTGACCATCATCGGCAACACCGGCGACGACATCAGCCTGTTCGGGCTGCGGGTCTGCCCCGACCTCGACACGCTGCTCTACACCCTGGGCGGCGGCATCCACGAGGGCCAGGGCTGGGGCCGGGCCGACGAGAGCCACCGGGTCCAGGGTGAGCTCGCGGCCTACGGTGCCGTGCCGCAGTGGTTCGCCCTCGGCGACCTCGACTTCGGGACCCACATCATCCGTTCGCAGTGGCTCGGGCAGGGGCTGTCGCTCACCGAGGTCACGGCGCGCCTGGCGGCCCGATGGGGCCTCCCAGACCAGCGGATCACCCTGTTGCCGATGAGCGACTCACCCGTGGAGACGCACGTCGTCGTCGAGGACGAGGAGGGTCAGCGCGCCATCCACTTCCAGGAGTGGTGGGTTCGTCACCAGGCCTCGATCCCGGCGCAGCGGTTCCAGGCCGTGGGCATGGACCGTGCGACTGCGGCACCGGGCGTTCTCGACGCCATCCGGACCGCGGATGTCGTGCTCCTCCCTCCGAGCAACCCCGTGGTCTCGATCGGCATCATCCTGGGCGTGCCCGGGGTGCGAGATGCGTTGCGGGGCAGCGCAGCCCCCGTCGTCGGCGTCTCACCGCTCATCGGAGGTATGCCGGTGCGCGGCCACGCGGACGCGTGCCTCCGGGCCATCGGGGTGGAGTCCACAGCCGCGGCCGTCGCCGGGCTGTACGAGGACTTCCTCGACGGATGGCTGGTGTCAGCGGAGGACGAGGCGTCCGTGCGCCTGCCACGGGCCACGGTGCGCAGTCGGCCGCTGCTCATGACCGACGCCGACGCGGCGGCCGACATCGCTGGCGCCGCACTGGAACTCGCTCTCGAGCTCAAGGACGCCTGACCGTGTCGGTGTCGCTCATCCCCCTGACGGGGATGCCCGAGGTGGCGGCGGGCGACGTCCTGGTCACCCTCCTGCTCGACGCAGCGGCCTCGGTCGACGTCTCGCTGGTGGACGGCGACGTGCTGGTCGTCTCCAGCAAGGTCGTCTCCAAATCCCTTGGCCTGTGGGCAGATTCGGCCGACAGGAGTGCCGCCGTGGTGAGCCAGACGGTCAGGGTGGTCGCCGAGCGCATGTCCGACGACCGGATCACCCGCATCGTGCAGTCGACGGCGGGTCCGATCATGGCTGCGGCCGGAGTGGACACCTCCAACACGGGGAGTCGCGACGACGTGCTGCTCCTCCCTGCCGACCCCGACGCAGAGGCGGAGCACCTGCGGGTGGCCCTGCTCGCGGCGACCGGGCTGCGGCGTCTGGGGGTGGTCCTGAGTGACACGGCCGGACGGCCCTGGCGGTTCGGGCAGACGGACTTCGCCCTGGGGGCTGCGGGAGTGGCGGTCGTCGACGACCTGAGGGGATCTGTCGACGCCGACGGCAAACCGCTGTCGGTCACGGCGAGGGCTCTCGCCGACGAGCTGGCCGCCGCGGCCGACCTCGTGAAGGGCAAGGCGGACGCGATCCCGGCCGCCGTCATCCGCGGCACCGATCTGGCCCTCGACCGACGGGGAGCCGGGGCGCGGGCGCTGGTCCGAGTCGGCCGGGAGGACTGGTTCGACCACGGGCGCGCCGAGTCCATCCGCGCTGCCCTCGGCACCGCCCCGGGCAGCCCCGAGGCGATCGAGGACGGGATCGCGGCTATCGGCCCCGAGGACGTGGGGTCGCGACTGCGCCGGGCGGTGGCGGTGGCCCTGCGCGGAGCCCCCGATGCCGGCGTGGACGTCGGTGGTGACGTGGTCCACGTCAGTGCGCCCACGGCATACCAGCTGGGGGTGGCGGTGAGCCGCCTGCAGGTCGCGCTGTGGGGCGAGGGGCTGGCGACCGCGGTGCCCGATGAGGTGGACGGGCTGGACGTGCGGCTCGAGGTGCACCCCCGCTGACCGCACCCGCCTCATCTCCGACGTGTTGCCGGCTGGTGGTCACGGAGAGGTCGAATCGGGGCCGCGGTGACCACGAGCGAGCAACAGGTCCGGGGTGCTGAGGTCTAGCGCCGGGTGGGCAGGTGGGTGCGCGGCGCCATCCGCGGGCCGCGTCGTGGCCGGCTTGCCCCGGACAGCTCGAGGAGGTGCTGCACCCGGTAGCGGTGGCCACGGTAGGGCTCGAGCAGCTCGGCCAGCACGTCGTCGTCGCGCACCTCGCCCAGCAGCGCCCAGGTGAGGTCCTTGGCCACGTGGTAGTCGCCGAAGCTCACCGCGTCGGGGTCGCCGAGGGCGCGCTGGGCCACCTCGGCGGCCGTCCACACCCCCACGCCGGGCACCGACCGCAGGCGTCGGCGGGCCTCGATGAGCGGCAGCGAGGCGCTCTCCTCCAACCGGCCGGCCACCCGGGCAGCCCGCACCACCGTCGCCGACCGGGCGCCGTCGACCGACGCGGCCAACCACTCCCACGAGGGAATACCGGCCCACTCCTGGGCCGTCGGCGCCACCCAGAGCTGCCGCTGCTCCCCCGGCCCCGGCGCTCGTGAGCCGAACCGGTGGACGAGCCTGCGGTAGCCACCGAAGGCCTCCTGCCCGGTGACCTTCTGTTCGATCGCCGCCGGCACCAAGGCGTGCATCACCAGCCCCGACCGCGGCACGTGCCAGGCGGCATACCTCTTCCACGCCCTCGCCACCTGCGGGTGGTGCGCCACGAAATCGCTGTCGTCGTCGCCGTCACCGAGGAGGGCAGGCACCTGGTCGAGGGCCCACTGCGCGCCCTCCCCCCAAGCCGTCGCGACCACCTCACCGATCTCGCTGCGCTGCACGAGCCGCAACGTCGCCGGCCCCGAGGGCGTGGGAAGGCCGAGCCACCAGCCGTCACCGCGGTCGGACTGGAACGTCGGATCTGCGCCCCCACGACGGAATGCCGAGACGATCAGGCCGACCGCAGTCGGGCGCCCGGGCTGCCAGACACGCGTCGTCTCGGCCGTCGGGGACATGCCGTCAGTGTTGCGCGTAGTGGTGACAGAGTCCGCAGGCGGGCCACGTAGACTCTGCGCGTCCCGACCCCGAACCACCCGAGGAACCCGTGGCAAACAAGCGCGTGAGCCAGGACCGCAAGGCCCGACTGGCCGAGATCCAGAACCAGCAGAAGGCGAAGGAACGCAAGGTCGTCGCCGGCATCGTCGTCGGCTGCTTCGTCCTGCTCGCGGGTCTCACCGGCGTTGTCCTCTATGCGATCAACGACGCCAAGGCCAAGCAGCTGCCCCACCTCGGCGCCTCCGTTGCGGCGGCCAAGTGCGACGCGGTCACGACGGATGCCTCGACCGGTTCGGGCGAGCACGTGGGGCCCGGCACCCAGAAGCCCGACCAGACCTCGGTGACGTACTCCACCGTCCCGCCGAGCAACGGCCCCCACTTCGTCAGCCCCGACGTCAGCGGCCGTGACTTCTACACCGCGACCGACCGTCCCGTCCTCGAGACCCTGGTCCACAACCTCGAGCACGGCTACACGATCCTCTGGTACGACGGCGCCAAGGTGAAGGACACCACGCTCCTCAAGGACATCGCGGACCAGGCCAACAAGCTCCCCGAGACCAGCGGCAAGTTCAAGGTCGTCGAGTGGGATGCCAACCGCGGCGCCTTCCCCGCGGACAAGCCGTACGCCCTCGCCCACTGGGCCAAGGACGCCGGTCACCGCCAGCTCTGCGGCGACGTCTCCGGCCAGGTCATCGTCGACTTCGTCAAGAAGTACCCCAAGACCGACACCCAGGAGCCCGGCGCGGCCTGACCGCGAGGTTTCCGAACCGACCACCAGCACGAGGTAGGCCGCCCGCTCGCCTGAGCAGGCGGCATACCTGTGTCTCAGCCGAGGTGGACGGGGCTGACCCGCAGCGCAGGGCCCGAGGGGGAGGCGTCCTTGAAGGCCGCCCAGATGTACGTCGGTGCCATCGGCGCCGCCCGCTCCAACACGGGGGCGGGCACGCGCGACACCCACTGCGGGATCTGGTCGGTCCCGGCGAAGGCCTTGCTGTCCGCGAGCACCGGGAGCGTGTAGTCCCAGACGTCGAAGGCGCCGAAGAGCCGCCGCAGCCCGGCCCGGGAGTAGTAGTGCTCGTAGTAGTGCTCCCCCCGTCCGGTGAGCCGCATGTAGCGGTCGGCCGCCGCCTGTGGCAGCCAGGACAGGAAGGGGAGCTTGTAGTGCGGTTCGATGACCTGGTGTCGGTGACCGATGCCGAGGTAGAGGACTCCGGTGGGGCTGAGCACCCGGTGGATGTCGGCGACGACGGACTCGGGGTCGACCACGTGCTCGTAGATGTGGTTGAACACCACCACGTCCATCGAGCCGTCCTCGAAGGGCAGGGCCTCCCCGCGGGCGAGGCTGAACTCGACCCGCTCGCCGAAACGCTCACGGGCGGCCACGAGTCCGGGCTCGTCGATGTCGACGCCCGTCGTGTGCGCGCCCGCCAGGGCGAGCTCGTCCGCGATGAAACCCGCGGAGCAGCCGACGTCGAGGGCACGCAGACCAGCCAGGTCCTCGCGGCCCAGGGCGTGCCGGACGACGGCCAGGATCTTCTGGGCCTTCTGCCGCCTCTTGCGCTCGTCGAGCATGGCGTCCATGAGCTCGGAGTAGGCGAGCTGCTCCTCGCGTCCGGTGGGCTCGCCGCTCATGGTCGGGCCTGCCTCGGGCCGGGCGCCTGCTCCCCGGGAGCACCGTCGCTGGCAACCTCGCCCACGGAGTCGACGACGATGTGGTCGTGCTCGCGTTCCTGGGCCGAGGTCAGGAGGTGGTGCGACCGTGCGTAGGCCCAGCCGAGGAGGGCGAAGAGGACGTCGGCCGCCACGGTGAGGAACCTCGAGATCACCACGACCGCCGTCGCCGCGGAGGTCGAGGTGACCGGCGCGAGGATGAGCACCAGCACCCCCTCGCGGACACCCACACCGGCGGGCAGGATGACGCTGAACATCGCCAGCGACGACGCGAGCGCGAAGCCGGACAGCGTCGCGAGCAGCAGCTGGCCGCTCTCGTAGTCGGTGCTCGTGGCCCGTGCGAGGACGAGCACGTGCAGGCCGGAGCACAACCACGCGCCGATGAGCAGCAGCGTCGCCGACAGCACGGCGCGACCTGAGAGCTCGCGCTCCAGGGGCTCGCGACGCAGGATCTTCAGGACTGTCGCGATGGCCCAGTTGAGCAGCCGGGGCCACAGCACGACGGCCAGCAGCGGCATGGCGAGCAGGACCATCCAGCCAGTCGCCGCCGACGAGTCGTCGCGCGTGATGAGCAGGGGCAGGGCCGGCACGCCGACGATGAGCCCGCAGATCGCGGCGATCGCGACCGTCACGAACGCCACCACGGCCGACCGGCGGCGAGGGATGTGCAGCCTCGCCCCGATCTCGGCCTGCGCGACGATGCTCCACACGGCACCGGGAACGTACTTCCCGAGCTGGCCGACGAAGAACACGCCGCCGGCAGGCGCGACATGCAGCGGCGACCCGAGATCGGCCAGCAGGATGCGCCACGCGAGCACGGTGAGCAGCGGGGGCAGGCAGACCAGCACCGCCGCGAGCGCGAAGGACCCCGCGTCGATCCGGTCGATGTCGGCCGACACGGCTCGCCAGTTGCGCGCGACGGCGATCGACACCGCCGCGACCACGAGCAGGGCCAACAGGCTCCGCAGCAGGGTGAAGACGCGGGATCGGGTCATCGTGGGCTCTCCGTCAGGTCAGCGTCTCCGAAGGTCGGCATCTCAGCGTCTCCGCAGGGTCAGACGGAGCAGCCCGTATGCCGCGTCGGTGCGCGTGGAGGTGTCCGACGCCATCCGGATGCGCCCCGCGATGTCGCCGTCCAGGTCGCCCACCAGGACGAACCCGAAGTCGTGGGAACGGGCCAGGACCGCGCGGACGTCGGCGGGACCCAGGGCACCCTCGGCTCCGGGGTGGCCGATGGGCAGGGTCACGCAGAGCAACCCGCCGGACTTCAGCGCCCACGACGCCTGGCTCATCGCCTCGTCGATGTCGTCGGCGTCGCATCCGCCAGGGTGCAACCGCACGATGACGTCGAGCGACGCGGTGTCGACGTCGAGCACCTCCACCGAGGACCGACGGCCGGTGAGCTCCAGCTCGACCGGCACGAACCCGATGGCGCGGGCCCACTTGGACAGTGGGGAGCGGCTGCCCGACTCGTCGACGATGACGGCGCTGCGCCGGCCGTCGTCGCGGACCCGGACGATGGCAGCGAGCGCCCCCAGGGCTGCCCAGGCCGCGAGCGCGTCGCTGCAGCGAGGGAGTCCGAGGCTGCGGGCGAAGGCTTTCGCCTCGTCGGCGTCGTGGCCGTCGGCGAGGATGTCGGACGCGTGGATCCATTCGGGCAGGTCGCCACGGCCGAGCTCCACCTCGGGCCGCGAGGCGGCGATGACGGTCCGTGCGGCGCTCGCCGCCCGGTGCCTCAGGTGCCCGACGACGGCAGCCGCGCCGGAGGGCCCGGCTCCCGACTCGGCCCCGGGCTCATCAGCCTCGGCGGCGGGCTCGACGGCGGCGAGGGCCTCGATCGTCCCGACGTACCGCGCCCAGGGCCCGGACAGGTCGGGCGGACGGACCTGGGCGCGCAGCCGGTCCGTGCAGCCGGGTTCCGCGMGGCGCTGCAGCGCCTCGACGAGCGCCTGCTTGTCTCCGGGCGGCACCAGGAGCCCGTCGACGCCGTCTCGCACCTGGCCGCCGAACGTGCCGACGTCGGAGGCCAGGACCGGAAGTCCGTGGTGCTGGCCGAGCAAGGCGTTCTGTGAGGCCGTGGCACTGCGATAGGTCAGCGCCAGGACGTCGTGGGTCGCGAGCAGCGGCGCCAACCGGTCGGCCGGCACATAGCCGCCGTGGACCTCGACCCGGTCGCGCAGCCGAGGATCCTGGGCCAGCTCCTTGACCCGCTCGCCGCTGGATCCCCACATCTCACCGGCCACGGTCAGGGTCGGGCCGGGCACCTCCGCGAGCGCCTCCATCAGCAGGTCGACACCCTTGTAGTCGCGCACGATCCCCAGTGCCAACAGGCGCGGCGGGCCGTCGTGGGCCACGCGCTCCACGGGTGCGCCGCCGGGCAGGTGAGGGGGGAGGTCGGTGACCGAGACGCGGGGGGCGCCGAGCTCGTAGGCGATCCTGGCTTGCGAATCGCTGTGCACGAGAACGGAGTCCACGCGTTCGAAGAAGCGCTGCATCAGCTCGCGGTCGCCCAGGTGCGTCTCGTGTGGCAGCACGTTGTGGGCGATGACGACGCTGCGGGGCCCCGCGTGGGCGACCCCCCGCTGGGCGTTGCGACGACCGACGCCGGCCGCCCGGAGCAGTGCCAGGTGGGCCGGGACGACGGCCGGGATGACGTGCACCACGACCACGACGTCGAAGCCGCGCAGCCGGCGACCGGTGCGTACCCAGGTGTCCGGGCGGGCCCAGCTCAGGGCGCGGACCGTGCGGGGAAAGGGTTCGACGTCGGGAGCGCCGCCCGGGACGGCCTGCTCACCGGGATAGAGCTTGGACGGGTAGAGGTGCGACCAGGACACCAGCGTGACGTCGTGACCGGCCTCGGCCAGCTCGTGCGCCAGGCTCGTCGTGTGGGACGCGACCCCGCCCTTGTAGGGATGGGTCGGCCCCACGACCGCGACCCTGAGCGCGGCGTTGGGCGTCACCTGACACGCGCCTGAAGGCGCCCCGGCAGCTGCCCCGGCCACGCGGCATACCGGAGCCTGCTCACACGCCCGTCCGGGAACGCACGACGAGGTCGGACAGCAACGCCAGCGAGCCGATCATGATGCCGCTGACGATGAGCAGCACCGTGCTCGCCGGGAAGTAGAACGGGTGTCGCACCATGTCCACGACGCCCTTGAGCAGCCCGATGACGATGAGCCACAGGGCCGGCGGCATGAGCACCTTGAGCGGGTCGAAGTACATGACCATGCGCAGCACCTGGAGGATGTAGCGGTAGGCGTCGCGGACGAAGTGGAACTTGCTGACGCCCGCGCGCTTGGCATAGCTCGTGGGCACGTACTTGATGTCGTGCTGGTTGCTCAGGAACGCCAGCGTGATCGTGGTGACGCAGCTGAATCCCGGTGGCAGCAGACGCAGGTAGGGCAGCGACACCTCGCGCCGGAACGCCCGCAGCCCGCTGTTGAGGTCGGGGATGGTCTGGTTGGTGAGCTTCTCGGCGATCTTGCGGATCAACCACTTCGCCGGGACGCGGGCCCACTTGTGGGTGCCCTCCTCGGTGGTCCGGGCGCCCACGACCTGGTCGTAGGAGTCGTCGTCGCGCAGGATCCGGACCAGCTCGGGGATGCGCTCGTTCTCGTAGGTCATGTCGGCGTCGGTCCACACCACGATCTCGCCATGGGCCTGCTGGGTGCCGATCCGGCGGGCGGTGCCACTGCCGCCGTTGCGGCGGAACGGCATCACGCGCAGGTTGGCATAGTCGCGGCTGGCCTGCTGGAGCACCTCGAGGGTGTCGTCGGTGGAGGCGTCGTCGATGCAGAGCACCTCGTAGGTGAACTCGCTGGCGTTCATCGCCTCGGTGATCCGGTCGATCTCCTTGAGGACGTGCGCCGCCTCGTTGAAGCACGGCAGGACGATGGTGACGAACGGCTTGCCGTGGCCGGGTTGGCCGGGGAGTGGGGCGGCGCTGGGCGCGACCGCCGGCAGGTATGCCGCGTCAGCCGGGTGCACGGACGCCTCACCCACCGGGGTGGTTGGGGCCGCCTGCTGACCGGTGCTCATCATCTCGGTCGCGGGAGCAATGACCTGCTGCGGCGCGACGGACACACGCTCCGTGGCGCTGGGGCTCGGCTCGGGCGCGACGGGAAAGCGCTCAGTGACGGGGCTGTCCGTCTGCCGGGGGTCGGTGGGAATGCGCTCCGTGGCGGGGGCGGCTGGACCGGTGCTGGGGTGCTCATTCATCTCGCGAGGAGCCTACCCGCCGGGAACCTCCCCCGTGCTCACCCTCGTTGTTCCCCCTCCGGCGTTGCAGCTGTCCGCGACTCTGAAGGATCCTCGGCGCCCGGGTCCGGACGATCCTCAGAGTCGCCACGTGCAAGGGACGGTCAGCGGCCCGGGACGGTGCAGCCGTTCCGTCGGCAGCGACGTGCCCGCCCCGGCCACCCTCGAGCCCGGAGGATCGCCCCGATGTCCACGGCGGTGTCGCACGGCGTGGCCGCGACATCGGCCCAGAAGACCCTCGTCGTGGCCCGCGCGCTGGACAGCAGCTGGCGGTCGCGACGGCCGTCCTTCACCCGGTCTGCCCACCGTTCGTGCCCCAACCGTCCGTCAACCTCGACGATCAGGCTGTAGTCCTCGTACTCGTTGTCGTGGAACCGTCGACGACCGGCGTCAGACGGCGCCTGACGTGACCCGACGGGCAGCCCGTGGGCGCGCTCGACATCGCGGACGTAGAGCACCTCCGCCCCACTCTGAGCACCGTCCTCGACCTCGGCCAGGGCGGGACCGAGGACGCGACTGTGACGATGCCCTTGGCGCCTGGCCAGCTCGGCTCGGAGCTGGCCGACCGAGACGACCTCCTTCTGTACTGCAAGAGCGACGGTCGAGAGCGCGTCGATCGGGGTCCCCTTGGCGGCTACGTCCAGCAGCGTCGCGGGGAGGGTGGTCCGCCATGGAAAGGCGCGTTCATCCACGAGGTCTTCCCAGCGGACCGACCGGCGCACCCTCAGGGTCGGACCGGAGGCGATGGCCCGCTCGTAGGGAACCACCACCTCGGTGACGGTCGGTGGCGTGCGCTCCAGGCCCCAGAGGTAGAGAGCGGAGCGACCGCAGAAAGCCGCATCGGCGGCTGGCGCGCCGGACAGGCAGCCCAGCAGCTCCGCGGTCGCTGTGACGTTCCAGTCGTCTCGACCCGGCTTGGTGAGGAACACGCCATCGCGCAGGCGGACCCACCTCCCCGACGAGACACGCCACTGCACCGCGTCGTCCGTCATCCCTGCCCCCAGGCACTGCCGACGGGTCAGCAGGTCGTACTGGCGGTTGGCGTGCTGATGCAGCATTGACCAGTCGATCGGCATCCGCCCACTCTGACCGATCGGGTTGCGCAGCCCGTCGGCCATCCACAGCCTCACGACTCTGAAGGATCATCCGCGTCTGGGTCCGGAGGATCCTTCAGAGTCGCGGGTCCCGGTGGGATGAGACCGGGTGACCGCCCGCGGCCCCGGTGTGGAACGGTGGGACCCGTGGACACCCAACAGGTGCTGGACCTGATGAAGACCGTCGCAGCCGAGGTCATCACGCCGCGGTTCCGGGCGCTGGCCGACGGCGAGGTGATGGAGAAGAACCCCGGTGACCTCGTCACGATCGCCGACCACGAGTCCGAGGCGATCCTCACCCGCGAGCTGTCGGCGGCGTTCCCCGGGGCGTTCGTCCTCGGCGAGGAGCTGACCTCCGCCGACCCGACGACCCTCGACCGCTACGTCGAGGCGGAGCACGCCTTCACGGTCGACCCGGTCGACGGCACCAAGAACTTCGTCCACGGCTCCCCCGACCATGCCGTCATGGTCAGCGAAGTCGTGCGTGGCGAGACGGTGCGCGCCTGGATCTGGCAGCCAGAGCACGAGGTCGCGTGGGTTGCCGAGAAGGGCGCCGGCGTCTATCGCAACGGCGAGCGCATCATCCGCGAGCCGGTGGAGGACGGGGTCCCCCCGCACGGCGTCACCTCGATCTGGCCGCTGCGCGGTCACTCGCTCGGAAAGCTTCCCGCCCTGGTCGGCTCGTGGGTCTGCTGCGGCGTCGACTACCCCCGGCTCATGGAGGGGGCGACCGACTACATCCTCTACGCCCGCAACAGTCCGTGGGACCACGCGCCTGGTTCTCTAATGGTCACCGAGGCCGGCGGTTTCGTCGGCCACACTGACGGAACGCCTTACGCACCAATGGTTCTCACGCCAGGCATCATCGTGGCCGCCGACCAGGGCACGTATGCCGCGGTTCGTCGCCACGCCGCCGACGCCTTCGCGAAGCGCAGCTGACGAGCGCTCGCCGTAGCCTCCTCCCATGACCTCGCGGACGTGGGACCACATCGAGGTATGCCGCGTGGTCACCCTCGTCGGCGACCCCGCCGCCCTGGGTGGTGCGGTGACCGTGGCGCGCTCTGCGGCCACTGGGAGCATGACGGTCCGTGTCGCTGGCCGCACCACACCAGCCCTGAGGTGGACGGTGGTGGCGCGGTGGTCACGGTCCACTTCGACGCCGGCTCCGAGGACGAGCAGCAGGTGCGAGGGCTCATCCGGTCAGCGCTGGCCGCGGGCTCCCTGTTCGGTCCCGACGGCACGACCACCACCTGGACCGTCGAGTCCTGAGGCAGGGGCGAGGTCTCAGCCGAGGCGGCCGAGGTAGACGCGGATCGGCAGCTGCACCAACGAGTCGGGGCGTTGTTCGAGCAACCGGGCGTCCTCCTCGATCCGCGCGTCGACCGCCACCACCGCGGAGGTCAGTCCCAGCCGGCTGAGCGCCTCGGTCGAGTCGGCTGCCACCAGGACCAGACGCCCTCCGCGGGCGTCCACCGCGCGACGCACCTGGTCGACGGCGGCGGCCAGTCGGACCGGGTCGTTGCGGAGCGCCGACGTGGTCGACAGAGCCGCCACGCCGCAGTAGCCGCGCAGCACCTGGGGCCACTCGTTCGCCGCCCGCGAGTCGACCATGAGTGCCACGTCTCCAGGTCGCAGGGCCGCACACACGTGGTCGACGGCCGCCCACTCCCCTCGTTCCACCCGCTCGTCGGCGTGGGGCCAGGTCGCCAGACCAGTCGGGACCAGCAGGGCCAGGGCGACGCCACAGCTGACGGCGACGTTCACGGCATACGGGAGCCGGCGGGTGGACCAGCGTGACACCACCGCGGCACAGGCGACGGTGAGCAGGACGACCGTGGGCAGGGCGATCACGAGGCGCCGGTCCGCCCACGGGTGGTCGGGGGTGATGCCCGGACGGTAGAGCATGAGCAGGGTGGAGCCGATCCCGACGACGGCCGGGCCGGTCCAGCCCGGCAGTTCTCGGCCGTCGACCCAGGCTGACGCGGCGCGGTGGGCGAGCACCCCTGTCGCCAGCAGCGCGAGGGCCAGGGCGACCGGACCGAGCCACCATGACAGCCACCCGACCGCCTGCTCGGCGTAGGTGCGGCCACCGTCGACGGCCAGTCCCTGACGCGCCTGCAGGCCCGCGACGACGCGCGCCCCGGGGTCGGCGGCGGACTGGCGCACGACCTGCCACCACGGCCGGCTGGCCAGCGCGAGGCCCAGCAGCACGACGCCGGCCGCCAGCACCCGCGGCAGCCAGGCCTGGACCAGAGCGGGCATGGTCCAGCCTCGCCGAGCTCCGAGCAGCAGGAGAGCCCCGAGGCCGCACACCGCAGCTCCGAGGGCCACGAGTGGCAGGAGCGACGCGGCAATGCTGCCGAGGTACTCGCTCGACGTCAGCCAGGTGAGCCCGAGGGCGACGGCGCCGGAGACGGCCGTGGCCACACCGAGCACCCGGGCATGGGCCTGCCGCTGCAGCGCTGCCAGGACGACGACCGGCACGACCAGGACCACCTCGCGCAGGGCGTCGACCCGGATGAGGACCGCCCCGCCCATGAGGACACCGGCGAGGAGGGCAGTGCGGCGCGCGGCGACGACGTCAGGGACCGCGGCGCTCCGAGCGGCCAGCACCATCGTCAGGAGCCCGGCCGCCAAGACGGGAAGGGCGACCGGTTCGGAGTAGGTCGCGCGGGCGACGTGGACCAGGGGGAACAGCGCAGCGGTGCCCAGTGCCGCGAGCGGCCCCCACCGGGGGCCGACGACCGTCGAGGCCAGCAAGCCGACGCCCAGCACGATGAGGCCGAACAGGATGGCCGGCGCCCACGCCATCGCGGCTGGCCCTCCGACCCACCAGGCGACGGAGTACCAGGCGGAGGCCCCGATGGGGAACTGCGGCTGGATGCTGGGGTCCTGGGCGGTCCCGGTCGCGTAGAACGCGGGACTCGCCAGGGTGATGCCGTCGATGGCGAGCACGTCGGCGCCCCCGACGGACTCGGGCGGCACGACGATGGGCCGCGCGTGCCCGGACGCCAGCTGGACGGCCGACTGCAGGTAGGAGCCCGAGTCGCGCCGGGGCAGCACCTGCTCCGAATGCGTGGCCCCGGCCCAGGCCACGGCGGCCAGCGAAAGCACCACGAGCAGGGCGGCCGACCAGACGGGTAGCGGACGCACCGGCACGAGCGACGTGGCGAGCCCCGCCGCGACCGCCAGCACCAGCAGGACGGGGATGGCGACGACCGGTGACCAGAGTCCGCCGAGCGCGAGCAGGGCCGCGGCGATCGACCCGAGCACCAGCCACAGACCCGACCAGACGACCGTGTGCGTGACCAACCAGCCGCCCCAGGCCTCACCCCGGAGGAGCGGGAGGTCGCCGGGGTCGGGGGCATACGGGTAGCTGCGGGACTCGCGGCTGCTCACAGTCGGCAACCGTACTGCTCTCGCGCCCGCAACCAGTGCACCGGTGCTGGTCGACGATGCGAGCCCAGCACGGGTCTCGCGATAACCTCACGGCCATGCCTGCTGCCGACAGCGCCGAGGACGACGCCACCCCCCGCACCGTGATCACCTTCGGGACCTTCGACGTGCTGCACGTCGGGCACATCCGGATCCTCAAACGGGCTGCCTCGCTCGGCGACCGGCTGGTCGTGGGCGTCTCCGCCGACGCGCTCAACGAGGCCAAGAAGGGTCGCGCGCCGGTCTTCTCGCAGGAGGAGCGGGTCGAGATCATCAGCAGCCTGAAGTTCGTCGACGCGGTCTTCATCGAGGAAAGTCTCGAGCTGAAGCGCGACTACATCATCGAGCACCGGGCCGACGTCCTCGCGATGGGTGACGACTGGAAGGGCCGCTTCGACTTCGTCTCGGACCTGTGCGAGGTCGTGTACTTCCCCCGCACGCCCTCGGTGTCCACGACCGAGCTCATCGAGCACATCGCCAACACGGCCTGATGCCCGCCACACCCGGGGAGGTTCTTGCGGCGATGCTGGGCTCGGACCCGGCCGGCCCGCGGGTCACCTTCTACGAGGACACCCCCGGACCCACCCAGGGTGAACGCATCGAGCTGAGCGCCAAGGTGCTCGCGAACTGGGTCAACAAGGCCGCCAACGCCTTGCAGGAGGAGTGGGACATCGCTCCCGGTTCGCGGGTGCGCCTGGCTCTCCCCCCGCACTGGCGTTCGCTCTACTGGGCGCTCGCCGTCTGGTCCGTGGGCGCGACGGTCGTCCTCGACGACACGTCCGAAGACACCGCCGACGACCCGTCCGACCTCCCGTTCGACCTCGTGGTGACCGACGATGTCGCCGTGGCGGCGGCCAGATCTGGCCCCACCGTCCTCGTCACCCTCGCCGCCCTGGCGCGCGGCGCGAGCGACCCCGTCCCTCTCGGCGCCATGGACGAGGCCCGCGAGCTGTCCACGTATGCCGACCAGTTCAGCCCGTGGGAGGAGCCCGCTCCCAGCGACGCCGCCCTGAGCGACCGGGGAACGGACACGGCATACGAGGACGTCGTGCCGCAACGCAACTGGGCGCGCGGCGTCCGCATCCACACGTCCACCGACGACCTGCGGACGGCGCTCGAGCTGGCACTCGCGGCCTGGGCGTCCGGTGGCTCGGTGGTGCTCTCCCGCGGACCCGAGCCGGCGTCGGGTCGCGCGGGTCGGCTGGCCTCGGAGGGCGTCACCCTCGAGCTCTAGCGAGCCCTAGCGGCGACGCAGCTCTGCTTCGAGCGCCTGCCAGGTCAGCGTCGCGACCACGCCGGTGCGGGCCAGCTTCGCCCGCCCCTGCAGGGCCTTGACGGCCGACTCGTCACTCGGTCCGAACGTGCCGTCCGCGGGGATCCGCAGGGCCTTCTGCAGGGCCGTCACTGCAGTCCCTCGCGAGCCTGAGCGCAGGACCGTGCCGTAGTAGGCCCGCAACGGGTAGTCCCGGTTCTCCAGCGCCTGCCAGACCTTGACGTCCACGACCCCGGTCTGCGGCAGGTGCCTGCCCTTCTGGAAAGCCTTGACCGCAGCGGTGGTCCGTGCCCCGAAAGCCCCGTCGACGGAGAGACCGCCGAGGGCACGCTGCAGGGTCTTGACCGCCGTGCCCCGGGAGCCGGACTTGAGGACGGTCGACATCAGGGCGGTGTAGGGGGTCGTGCCTCGCGGGGTCGAGGTGCTCCGCGAGGCCGTCGTCGTCGCCGCGTTGGTCGTCATCAGAGCCGCCCAGGTGGTCGGACCGACGATGCCGGTCGCCGGCAGGTTGCGACGGGTCTGGAACGCCTTGACGGCCGCCAGGGTCTTGACGCCGAACGCCCCGTCGGGCGGGGTGACGCCGAGGGCCTTCTGCAGCGCCACGACGGCGGAGCCCTTGGCACCCAGCGCCAGGGTGAGCTTCGCGTAGGGAGCGAGCGGGCTGGAGGGCGTCGACGTCGGCGGCTTGGCAGGTGTGGTCGGTGTGGTCGGCTTGGCGGGCGTGGCCGGCGGGGTGGGCGTGGTCGCTGCGCCCCGAGCCGGGATCAGCTTGAGGGCAACCATCTTCGCCCACGTGGCGAGGTCGAGCTGCCCCGTCACCTTGAGGCCGTTCCTGCCCTGCCAGACGCTCAGCGCTGCTGCCGTCTTCGGCCCGAACACTCCGTCCGGCGTGGTCCCGATGACCTTCTGGGCCAGGGCCACGTCAGGGCCCGTCGCTCCCGGCATGAGCAGCGAGTAGACCGCCGACGGCGGCTGGGGCGGGGTCGTGGGCTTCGGCGCCGAGGGCGGGCCGGGGTCCACGGTGGTCAGCGCCTTGCCCGTCCACCACGACGTGCGGCCGTAGGCGCCGTCCCAGGAGAAGGAGAAGTGGATGTGGTCGGTGTGCGGGACCGGTCCGGTGTAGGTCGCCCAGCCCCTCGCGGGGTCGTAGGCGCGCCACATCTTGTGGTTCCAGATGATGTACATGATCCCGAACCGGCGGGCCATCGCGCCCGGACGACCCTGGGCATCCGGTGCCGACAGCCACTGGGTCACGGCGTCGGCAACGGCCTTCTCGTTCGGCTTGTTGACGCTGAGCATCCAGTCCCAGGCACGCCCCTCGGAATGCTCGGTGAGGCCGCTGTTGCAGTTGCGGACGATGCCCCAGTCCGCACTGCCGAGCTTGTAGTGGCTCGACATGAGCTTCGCGAAGGACACGACCCCGGGCTTGGCGTTGGGGTCGCACAGCCGCTGAGCCTGGTACGGCGAGGCGATGTCCAGCGCCGAGGGGAGCGCCCTGGTCGGCGGCTTCGGCGACGTCACGGACGTCGCGGCATCCGCGGTCGCCGCGCCGACGGGCACGGTGAGCACGGGGATGGCCAGGACTCCAAAGGCACGCACGACACGCGACACAGAACACTCCATGGGGGATGGCGCCTCGGATCCCGAGCCGCGGTACGAGTTGGACACCAGCCCCAGGGGTCACTTCCTGCAGCAGGCAGGACATTTGTCCCACCAGTGCACAGCCGTCACAAGGGCAACGGGTGAACTACAACCACGGAATTCGCTTTCCCCTCCCCCGATCGGCTGATGGCCACGCCCGCCACCCCGGTGCGACGGCTCATGTGGGGCCACCACGCGGCATACCCAGAACGATGGGGAGGGACCACGCAAGCTGGCCGCAGACGTCCGGCTAGAGTCCACGCCATGGACAAAGTCGTCTCCACCGCGGCCGCAGCCATCGACGGGATCGTCGACGGCTCCTCCCTCTCGGTGGGCGGGTTCGGGCTCTGCGGCATCCCGAGCGTGCTCATCGCGGCGATCCACGATGCGGGGGTGCAGGACCTCGAAGCCATCTCCAACAACTGTGGCGTCGACGACTGGGGCCTGGGCATCCTGCTGAAGGACAAGCGGATCCGGCGGATGGTCTCCTCCTACGTCGGGGAGAACAAGGAGTTCGAGCGCCAGTACCTCTCCGGAGAGCTCGAGGTGGAGCTGACGCCGCAGGGCACGCTGGCGGAGCGGCTGCGTGCGGGAGGCTCGGGGATCCCGGCCTTCTACACCGTGACCGGCGCTGGCACCCAGGTCGCCGACGGTGGACTGCCCTGGCTGTATGCCGCGGACGGCACCGTCGCGAAGTCTTCACCTCCCAAGGAGGTCAAGGTCTTCGAGGTCGACGGCGTCGACAAGGAGTTCGTCCTCGAGCGCGCCATCGTCGCCGACTTCGGGCTGGTCCGGGCCTGGAAGGGCGACCGCCACGGCAACCTGGTGTTCAACCAGAGCGCCCGCAACTTCAACCCGCTGGCCGCCATGGCCGGCCGGATCACGATCGCCGAGGTCGAGGAGCTGGTCGAGCCCGGTGAGCTCGACCCCGACCAGGTCCACCTGCCGGGGATCTACGTGCACCGGGTGCTGCCCCTGACGGCCGACCAGGCCAAGGACAAGCGCATCGAGCGCCGGACCGTCCGCCCCGCGACCACCACCGACACCAAGACCAGGGAGGCCTGAGATGGCACTGACCCGTGAGCAGATGGCCGCCCGCGCGGCCGCCGAGCTGTCCGACGGCTCCTACGTCAACCTCGGCATCGGCCTGCCGACCCTGGTCCCCAACTATGTCCCCGACGACGTCGAGATCGTGCTCCAGTCCGAGAACGGCATCCTCGGCGTCGGCGCGTATCCCATTGACGGACAAGAGGATCCGGACCTGATCAACGCCGGCAAGGAGACCGTGACGCTGCGTCGCGGGTCGTCCTTCTTCGACTCCGCCACCAGCTTCGGGATGATCCGCGGCGGCAAGGTCGACGCCGCCATCCTCGGCGCGATGCAGGTCTCGGCCAAGGGCGACATCGCCAACTGGATGATCCCCGGCAAGATGGTCAAGGGCATGGGCGGCGCGATGGACCTCGTCCACGGCGCCAAGAGGGTCATCGTCCTGATGGAGCACAACGCCAAGGACGGGTCCTACAAGATCGTCGACGAGTGCTCGCTGCCCTACACCGGTCGCGGGGTCGTGCAGCGGATCATCACCGACCTGTGCGTCTTCGACGTGACCGCCGACGGTCTGGTCCTGCGCGAGCTCGCCGAGGGTGTCACCGAGGACGAGGTCCGCGAGAAGACGGAGCCGGACTTCACCACCAGCTTGCCGTGAGCGATACCCCGGTCGCGTCGGGACATGACGTGCCCGGCGGGTCGTCCTCGGTCCTCCGCGACCCGGCCACCACCCCGGGGGATACTCGGGGCGTGTCTGTCTGGTCGAGATCGCAGCCCACCCGCCACGCGCTCCTGGGGGTAGGGCTGGTCCTCCCCCTCATCGCATTCGCCTGGGCCCAGGTGGCGACAGGCGTCGACCTTGCCGTGGTCCTGCGGTGGCTGGGGATCTTCGTCGGGACCGTCATGCTCCCGGGCTTTGCCCTGGTTCGGGCGGGGCGCCCACGGCCCTCCGCCCTCCTCGACGACGTGGCCTGGTCGACTCCGGTCGGTCTGGTGGTCGCGCTCCTCGGATGGCTGGCAGGGCAGATCCTCGCGCGGGAGGTCCATCCGGCTGGGGGGGCCGTGGTGGTCCTCGCGGTCGTCCTCGCGATCCCCCGCACCCGCCGGCGGCTGTTCGGCCGACCCGCCCCGGGCTGGGGCCTTGGCGCTGGCTTCGTCGTGGTGGTGTCGATGCTGGTCACGGTCTTGTGGACCGCGACGACGCTGCTGGCTGCCATGCCGGTCGTGCCGTCGGGCGCCGGGTTTGCCTACACACCTGACTCGGTGTTCCAGGTCGCCATGACGGGCGAGCTCACCCGGGGCGTCTCGCCGTCGTATCCGATGGTCGCCGGCGCGTCCAGCAGCTACCACTGGTTCTTCCACGCCGCGTCCGCCCACCTCGGGCAGGGACTGGACACCACGACGGTCGTCACCAGGTTGTTTCCCGTGTGCCTCCTTCTCGCCCTGGTCCTCATCACGGCCTCGGTCGCGCGCCAGATCGCCGGACGCAGCTCGGCAGCAGCGATCGCCGCCCTCCTGGTCGGTGTAGTGGGCAACACCCTGACCACCGCGTGGGTCCAGCCGACCGGTATCGCAGGCCGGTACGACGCAGATGGAGGGGGGCTGACCCCCGACCCCCTCCGGCTCTACTGGCAGGTCAGCCCGACCCAGACGATGAGCTGGGTCTTCGGCGTCGCCTGTCTGGGCCTGGCGATCGAGGTGTTCCGGGCGACCGGCAAACGCTGGGTCCCCGCGCTGGGGGGCCTCACCGTGATGTCGCTGGTCGCCGCGGGGTCGAAGTCATCGGTACCCCCGGTCATCATCTGCGGACTTGCGGGAGCGGCGGCATACGGCCTCGTGCGTCGCGAGTGGTCGTGGGTGCTGCGAGGCGCCTCTGCTGCCGCGGTGACTGCAGCCACTTGGGTGTTCGCCGTGCTGTTCGTCTACCCGGGAGGGTCCTACGGGTTGCGGCTGCAGCCCGGCGTCCACGCGGCCTTCCTGGTGGGCCTGATGATGCCGGACCTGGCCACGTGGGACGCACAGAACCGCGCGGTGGCCGCCAGCCTTCCCGTCGCCCTGGCTGCGGCCGCCGTGTCGATCCTGCCCCTCCTTCCCCGCTTGGCCGGGCTGTGGTGGCTCAGTCGGCTTCGGCCGCAGGACCCGGCCGGGGTCCTCTGTAGCGGGGTGGTCCTCGCCGGCCTCGCGGGAACCTTCCTGACCCGCCACCCCGGGCAGAGCGAGGTGTTCTTCATCGTGGGGGCCTACCCGTTGGGGCTGGCGGGGTCCGCAGCAGGATTCTCCGACGCCCTGGCCCGCTGGGCCAGCGCAGGCGTGCGCCGAACTGTCGTCGTCGTGACGGCTACCGCCGTCGCGGCCGTCGCGGCCACGGCGGCCGTGACGCACTGGGCCGGGCTGCGTTCGCCCCTCGCGGTGTGGCGCGAGACGAGGCCGCCGGGTGGACACCCGCTCGGCTTCGGGATCGCCGTGCGCGACCAGGTCCTCGCCTGGGGTGGCCCCGTGCTGGCGCTGGCTGGTCTTCTGTCCGCGATCACCGCCGTAGTGGTGCTCGTGGTACGCTCCCCGCGGATGGGTCCTCCTCAGCCGGTCCTCGGGCGCGTCGCCACGGTCTTCGCCTTCGGGCTCGTCGCGTGTGGCCTCGTGCCGACCTGGCTCGCGGTCACGGGCGCCCACCACCAGTCCCCGGGCGAGCGCCAGCACTCCTGGGAGAAGAGCGCTGTCTCCCGGAAGGCCAGCCTGACCACGGCCGCCTTCATCGAGGGCGCGCAGCGCATCCGCACTGCTGCCCAACCTGACGACGTCGTCGCCACCAACCACGTGTGCGCCCAGCAGTGGCGGATCATCAGCAAGACCCGGCTCTGCAACCCCACCGACTTCACGGTCGCCGCCTACACCGGTCTGCGCGTAGACGTCAGCGGATGGGCCTACGCCGACCGCTCCCTTGCAAACGCCTGGACCACGCGCGGTGGCTATTCGCGCATGCCCTTCTGGGATCCTGCTCGCCTCCGCTCCGAGCAGGAGCTCATCACGGCGCCCAGTCCAGCCCTCGCCACCCAAGCCTGGGCGAGGGGGGTGCGCTGGATCCTGGCCGACCAGGCCGTCGGTCCGGTCTCAGCACGCCTGGGGGACTACGGAACGGTGGAGTACAGCGGTGGCGGAGTCACCGTGGTGCGCCTGCGCGCCCCCCAGGCGCAGCCCCCAGGCTGACCTGGAGCTGAATCCGGGGCAATCGTCGGAGATCGTCGGCGCAGGATCGTCAGCGCAGCATCGTCATGGCGGAGACGTCGCCGGACACGCTCAGGCGGGCTCCGAACGTCCCGTCTCCCTTGCCCGGGTACAACCAGGTTTTGCCGGCGTTGTCGCGGGCGAGCAGATCGGCTCCGCCACCACCGTTGACATCGCCCACGGCCACGAGGTCTGTCATGGCGTTCCAGCCACCGCCGGCGTTGGTGCGACCCGTGATCCGACCGGCACCGTCGAACTTGTAGGTCCAGAGCACACCACTCGCGTCGCGAGCCCAGATGTCGGCCCATCCGTCGCGGTTCGCGTCCGCGGCCCCGACGATGATGCCGAAGGGGTTGAAGTTCCCCCCGAGACTCTTGCGTGACGACGCCACGCCGCAGGCGCCGTTGCCGGGATACAGCCACAGCGTGCCGGTGGCGGGGTCGACGCCCACGATGTCGCTGCGCCCGTCGGAGGTCACGTCGCCGACACCAGTGATGCGGTCCAGGGTCGCCGGGACGTTGGTCAGCTCCGTGCGGGTCCCCAGCGTTCCGGTCTGGGGAACGGGGTAGCACCACAGCCGGTCGGAGGAGTCCCGGGCGAGCAGGTCGCCCGAGCCGTTCCCGTTGAGGTCACCCGCGTAGCCGAGGAGCTTCATCGTGCTCCAGCCGGTTGCCACCGACGTCGGCGCGCTGAGGGCCGTTCCAGAGAGGGTCATGCGCGAGAGCGTGCCCGTGGCGGTGCGGCCGAACACGCTCGGCTTCGCGGTCCCGGTCGTGTCCCTGCGCAGGAAGTCACCATTCGTCACGGTGAACCACTCCGACTTGAGGCCAAGCCGGCTCCGCAGCTCGTCCCAGGGAAGGGTTGCCGTGCCACTGCTGCCCACCAGGGTCACGCCGCGGATCCGGCCACCCCACTCGCCGTGCCCGTCCCGGGTGACGACCACGCTGTGGAGAGTCCCGACAGCCGGGCGGGCGTTCTGCAGGTCGGTGCGCAACGTGGTGTCGGAGACTGTCCAGGCGTTGGCGTTGTTTGGCACCACCCCGTCGTACGGGTCAGCCTTGGCAACGAGGTAGGGAACGCTTCCGGCTGCCATCCACCCACCGTTGGCAGCCGAGAACTGCGTGAAAGCCACATAGTGCTGGTAGGCGATCATCACTGCTTTGGTCGCCTTGATGGCTGCGTCCGAGTTGGGATGCGTCCGTGTGGCGGTCAGGGTGCCGCTTGCGCTGTAGTCGGCGTAGCCGAAGTAGACCTGGCACGACGTCGTGTCGCAGACGTCGTAGAGGGAACTCGTGGAGTGCTGCTGCTCATACGCCGCATAGGTTCGGGCCGCGACGGACTGGCTGCGCAACGCGGCCGCCGGCCAGGACGCCGGCATCTCGTTGGGGACGACGCCGCGCAGATAGTTCTCCATGTAGGTCGCATTGACGGTCACGAGCGATGATCCGCTCAGCGTCCCCTGGACCCGGTCCGGGTAGTCGCGCAGCGTGCCGTCGGTGCGCTCGACGCGCACCGTGGTGGCCGTCGGGTTCGTGAAGCCAGGCGTGCCGGTCAGACCCCTGTAGGTGCTGCTGGTGCTCCACGCCCCACCCGCGCGCCACTGGAGGTTGAGCGCACCGCCACTGACCAGCAGTCTCCAGCGGTCGACGGGCTGGCTTGTCGTACCGCCCCCCAGGGCGAGGACCTTGCTGCCGATGACGAACTTCAGACCCGGTCGCATGGCGACGGTGAGGCTGGAGGTGGACACCCCGCTCAGGCGGGCCCGGAGCGGGCCGGGAGACGTGGTCACCTGAGTGGTACCCGGGTAGTAGAAGGCCAGGATCTGCTGGTGGGTCAGACCCTTTGTGGCCGCGCCGTAGGCGCCCCACTGCGACATGCCGTGGCCGTGGCCGTAGCCGTGTCCCGAGATCAAGGACGGTCCCGTCAGTGGGATCGGCAGGGCCTCGGCACCAGCAGACCCGGCAGTCGCCAGCACCGCGGCGCCGGTCAGGGCGACGAGTGCACCTGTCGCCCAGCCACGACGCCTCCCCACCAACGGCATGCGCAGCACGCTCCTCATGGCTTCCATGGTCACCCCAGTTCCTGTCCTGCACCAAGGCCGCCCGAGAGCGGCATCCGTCCGGCGTACAGCGTGCCATCCCCTCTGCCCGCATAGAGCCACAGTCGCCCGGAGCTCGCTGCCGCCATGATGTCGGCTGTGCCGTCACCGTTGTAGTCGCCCACGCCGATGATCTGGGTCAGATCGGTCTGACCCGACCGCAGCACCGTGAAGTCGAACAGAGGGTTGGGGCCCGAACCGCGGAAGAGCTGCAGCGTGCCGTCCGAGCGGAGAGCGACGACATCGCCGTTCGCGTCGGCATTGAAGGCGCCCACACCTGCGAGGCTCACGACATCACCCCAGCCCTGTTCGAGCTCCTCGACCCGCGGCATGGTGAAGTCGCGCTTGAACGAGTACCGGAGGGTGAGTCCGGCTTTCGTGATAACCAGGACGTCAGGGATTCCGTCGTAGTCCTGGTCGCCGCCAGCGACGATCTGACGCATGGCCGCCCAGCCCCGCGCACCGATGAGGATCGGGGCCCCGAAACCTCCGCCACTGCGACCGGGCAGGGCCTGCAGTGCGTCGCCCACGCGAACAACGGCGTCAACGTAGCCGTCTGCGTTGACGTCACCCACGAGCTGGATCAGGTCTGCTCCACCGGGGGCCTCGAACGTCGTGCCGACCTGGAGATCTCGGCGTCCGGTACCGGGATAGACCCGCAGGCCGCCCTTGCTGACAGTCGTTGCGACGCCCAGCAGATCCGGGTGGCCATCGCCGGTGAAGTCCACCCCGCTGGTCATCTGCGCCATGCTGTTCCATCCACTGCCCCAACGGTTCCACCGCGCGCCGGGGTTGCTCCCGTCGCCGTAGTACACCCGCATCGCGCCGCTCGGATCACGACCGAGGATGTCGTCGTGGCCGTCGCCGTCGAGATCGCCTGCCGCGAAGACAGCGGTGAGGCCGCCCCATCCTCCCGCAAGCCAGCGCAGCGTGCCGAGGCCTCCGTGACCATCGCCTGGCGCCAGCACCAGGGCCCCGTCGCTGACCCGCACGGCCAGGAGATCAGGGTGCCCGTCGCCGGTGACGTCGCCGGCGCCGCTGACGTACCGGTAGGCACCCCACCCAGTGGCCACGACGGTGCGCGCGGTGAAGGTGCCCCGCCCGGTGCCCGGGTAAAGCACCAGCTGGCCGGTGCTGCTGATAGCCATGAGGTCTGCACGGCCGTCGCCGTTCTGGTCGCCGGCCGCGATGAGCGACCGGACGGAGTTCCAGCCGCTGCCGGTCGAAGTCATCCCCGCGATCCCGCCACGGCCATCACCGCTGTAGATGCGCAGGTTGCCGCCCGCAGGGTACTGGGCGACGATGTCGGGCCGGCCGTCACCGGTGAAGTCGGGGGACAGGGTCGCGAGTCGCAGCGAGTTCCAGTTGCTGCCCAAGGTTCGCTGGGCGGTGAAGGGGTTCGTGGTCGCCGAGGTGAGGAGGGTCACCGGGCCCAGTGGTGCCCCAGCCACGGGTGTCGCGTACGTCAACAGGTCGGCCTGCCCCGCCCGGTCGACGTCTCGCGACAACCTCGTGGTCGCAAGGCTCCCCATGCGAGCGGCAACGTTCTTGCGAATGGTGGGGAGCAGGGCATAGAGCTTGGCTCCCGGACACGCGGTATTGACAGCGTCGCGGTGCCCAGAGATCCGGTTGAAGTACTTATCCTTGGCGAAGACGGTGCCCGTGGCCGGCATACCGTCGAGGGACATCTTCCAGGCGATGACGTTCGTGAGTGCCGTGGTCACGGCCGAGGGCACCGCAACGGTGTTGTAGTCCCCGATGACACTGGTGCCGAAGGACCAGGAGTTGTACCCAAGTGTGTGTGCGCCGATGACGGCCTTGTCCACCCCGCCGTAGCGGCCCTCCCAGGTCCGACCGAACTGGTCGACGAGGAAGTTGTAGCCGATGTCGGACCAGCCGTTGCCGTTCACGTGGTACGCGTAGATGCCCCGGATGATTGCCGGGACCTGTGCCTGCGAGTAGCTGTTGGAGCCAGCCGTGTGGTGCACGAAGGCGACGTGCGCCTGGGAGTACCCGGGGCTGCCCTGACGGATCGACTCGTCGGCTCCCCACTGTGCCCGTGTGTAGATCGTGGGCTTGGCTGTCGCCGCAACGGCACCACCAGCCGGAGTGGTTCCCACGCTGGCGTCCGCAGCAGACGTGCCCGGGTCGACGACGGTGAGCGACAGGCTCGTGGGGACGATGGCATCCGAGCTGAGCACGCGAGCCTGCACCTCGTCGCCCTGCACGACGAACGGGTCGCTGCCGGCCCGGTGCCCGCGTGCCGCCTCGGCCTCGGCCGTGCCCGGATCGGGACCGTGGTCCGCCTCGGCATGCACCTCTTCCCAAGCCCCCCACACCCCTTCGCGCTGTACCCGGAGCTCGACGTGGTCGCCCCTCGCGAGGTCGCCGGGCCGCCACGTCACGCCGGCCACCGCCAGCCCCGACGGCACTGCGGCAGGGTCGCTCAGGCCGCCAGCCCTGGCCGCGGCCAGCTCGCCTGCGCCTCCAGTGCTGCCGGACCCGGGCGTCGCATCGCGGTCGTCGAAGCTCGACCTGGCGTCGGGGGTCGACTGCGCTCGTTCCAGCGCGCTGCGTGGCGCCGTCCGGAGGGCATGAACCTTCGTGGTGGCCTTGACCTGGTGCGGCGTCGGGCCGCTTGCGAGGTCGACGAGTCCGGGTGTCATCAGGGGTGCGGCCACGACGGTAGAGAAGATGGCGAGGAGCGCAGCGGGCGCGACGGTGGTCCGGCGTGTCTTCGCGGTCAGCACGGCAGGGCTCTCAGACGTGATCGGGAATCGCAGTCCTCACACGGTGCACCAAAGGCAGGCGCAATGCCACACAAACGCACCAACTTCCCCACTGGCACCACAGATCGTTACCCACCCGCAACCCCCAGGACGCCCGACGACCCTCCCGTGTGGAACGTCGCCTAGGCTGCTGGCGCTGGACTGCCCAGGGCTGCAGTTCCACACGACGCCCCTTCGAACCGGAGCAGTGATGAGCCACCCCCCTGCCACGCGCAACTCACCGTGGGGATCCCACCGTGTCTGAGCCCGCATGGGAGGCAGAGGTCCGCTCCCCAGGCGCCGACGCGTCGCGGAGCGTGCTGGGCCGGGGACTGATCTACACGATCGGCGCCGCGGCCCCGATCCTGAGCAACGCCGTGGTCACGCCTGCCGTGACGCGCAGCGTGGGCTCTCAGGCCTACGGAGCCGTCGCCACGGCCTTGGTCATCATCCAGGTCGGGATGATCGTCGCCGGCCTCGGCCTTGCCGCCGCAATCATGCGGCACGGCATCCTCGAGCGCACCGGCGTCGAGGGTGCGCGAAGCCTGCTGCTCAGGGGCGCCTTCGCCTCCGCGGTCCTGTGCGGGATCGCCGCCGCCGCAGCTCCCTGGGCCCACCACGTGTTCGCCCTGCAGGAACCCGCCGTCCTGGCGCTCGCGCTGGCCGCCTCCGCGGGTTTCGCGACGGTCGTCAATGTGCAGTCCTACCTGCGCGTCATCGACCGCCCGGGCCTGTTCGTGTCCTTGTCCCTCACGAGTGCCCTGGGCGGCCCCCTGCTCGGCCTGCTACTGGTGCGGCTGGTCTCCCGGACTGCGGAGGCGTACGTCACGGGACTGGCCCTTGGCCTGGTGGTGTCGGGTCTGGCCGGACTCGCAATGGCACTGCGCGAAGGGCATCTGCAGCACGCCAAGGGCGACACCCGACGAGCCCTGCGCATCGGGCTGCCCACGGTGCCGCACCAGGTCGCGATCTTCCTTGCCAGTGGTGCGCTCGTGCTCGTCGCCGGACGCTTGTTCGACAGCACCCAGGCAGGTCGGTTCCAGCTGGCGGTGCTCATCGGCTCCGCGCCGGGAATCGTCTCCGCATCCCTGAACAACGCCTGGGCCCCCATCGTCTACCGGGCACCGGAGAGTGACCGGGCCGATGTCCTCGAGCACACCGGTCAGAACATCGCCTTCCTGACCGCCCTGGCCGCGGGGTTCGTCGCATGCGCCGCACCCTTCCTGCTCGCGATGGTCGCGCCGCCCTCCTACGACCCCGGAGCGCTGACGGCCGCCGTGGGCGTGGTGGCGGCGGGAACGGTGCTCTCGGTTCCCTACCTGTGCAACGTGCACCTGGTCTTCGTCTCCGGTCGGATCGGGGGCCTGGCCGTGGTGACGCCGTTCAGCCTCGTCGTGGGAACCCTGGCAGCATGGGTGGGCGCCGAGGCGTTCGGTTTGTCGGGGATCGGCGTGGGCATGCCCGTCACGTACTCCCTCATGGCGCTCGGCACGGGCGTGCTGGCACGGAGGGTCTCGAGCACCCGCTGGCACTACCGGGTGCTCGTGACTCCCACTCTGCTCGGTTTCGCCCTGTGCGCGCTGGGCGCCGTCCTGCCGACCACGGGCGCGGCCATGATCGCCCGGATCGTCCTCACCGCCGGCACGGTGGGATTCAGCCTGCTCGTCTTCCGCCGCGCCTTCGCGTCCTGACGCGCGGACGGTTCGCTCAGGCGACGGCGATCGGTTCGCGCGTTTCCCCCGGGGCCGGGATCGACGCCGGCATACGTCCGGGCAGGTAGCTGGTCGCGGCCCGCAGCCAGGCGCTGAAGCGCATGGACTCATGGGTGTCGGCCACCGGGGTCGCGGGCGCCGCGCGCCTGCGCAAGTTGATGATGGCGCGCTGCGCCGGAGAGGTGGTCCAGTACTCCACGGCGGCCACGGCGGTGGAACCGTCCCACCCCAGGATGTGCTCCAGCTCCTGCGGCGACCTCAGGTGCTGGACTCCGAGCTCGAGCTCGCACAGTGCCTTGGCGGCCGCGCGGTCCAGGTGCTCTCCGTAGAGCTCGGGCCAGACCCGCCGGTACTCGTTGGCCGTCGTCGTCTGCTCGCCGTCCACTCGCAGCCCGTCGCCGTAGATGGCAATGTCGGCACCGAGGTGGGCGGCATACAGAACAGGGGTCGAGAGTCGGTTCGAGACCACGCGCTCGGCTCGACCGAGCATGGTCCACACCCGCCACAGGAAGGCAGGGTCGAGTCGCTCCCCGAGCATCACGATGCGGTGCCCCGCCGAACGGTAGGCGGAGACGATCTCCGGATCCTGCGCGTCCGCGGCATACAGGCAGGCCGTCGCGGGTCCCTCCTTCTCGCGCCACATCCGCGCCAGGCCCGCATGATCGCCACGGACCCGCTGGGTCTGGATGCCGTGCAGAGGCATGAGCACGACGCGGTCGTGTTCGTGGCGCGGCTCCGGTGTCGGGCCCGCCGCGGCGGCGAGATAGGCGAACTGGGCGCCGATGGCCGTCGTCTCATGGGTCTCCTCCGACGGCGACCAGGCTCGAGACGAGTGGGACCAGACGAGAAGCTTGCGGCGACCGCCACCGTGCAGGTTCGGGAAGTCCCTGAAATGCGATCCGACCGGCGACACGGCCGTCCAGCCATGCTGGACCAGCCCGTTGATGTGGCTCGGCCGGGCACGGTTCAGGTAGGCCGCCAGGCCTGCGCTGTGTCCGTAGAAATGGTTCTGGGACTCCATGTCGAAGAGGCTATCGGCATGTCCGC
This sequence comes from Pedococcus sp. P1_H8, assembly GCF_056405175.1. Classification (NCBI taxonomy): domain Bacteria; kingdom Bacillati; phylum Actinomycetota; class Actinomycetes; order Micrococcales; family Intrasporangiaceae; genus Pedococcus; species Pedococcus sp. P1_H8. Next base: position 279,086 of record NZ_JBFUCP010000007.1, on the reverse strand, counting down.
CGAGGGCGTGCAGCCAGCCACCTCGCCGCCGACCCGCAATAGGCCAGCGTGGCGCGGGATCGGGCGGTGAACCGAGCCGATACGCTGGGCTGCGATGGAGAATGATGACGTCTGGCTCGTGGTCCCCCTCTTCAACGAGGCGCAGGTCATCGGGGACGTAGTCCGTCATGCCCGTGAGACCTTTCCGCACGTCGTGTGCGTCGACGACGGGTCCAAGGACAACAGCGCTCAGGAGGCCGCAGCCGCCGGGGCGGTCGTGGTGCGGCACCCCGTCAACCTCGGTCAGGGTGCGGCCCTGCAGACGGGCTTCGAATATGCGCGCAGTGTTCCTGGGATGCGTTGGGTGGTCACCTTCGACGCCGACGGGCAGCACCAGACCTCCGACGTGGTGGAGATGCTCGCGAAGGCCCGCGGCGAAGGACTCGACGTCGTGTTCGGGTCGCGGTTCCTCGACGACCGCACCGATGCCGGCGCCCTGAAGAAGCTCGTCCTCCGCATGGCAGTGGGCTACACCAACCTCACCACCCACACTCGCCTCACGGACGCCCACAACGGACTGCGCGTCCTGTCGCGCGACGTGGTGGAGCGCATCGAGATCACCCAGAACCGCATGGCGCACGCCTCGGAGCTGGTCCAGCAGATCGGCGCCCTCGACGTGCGCTACGCCGAGAGCCCGGTGCACATCCTCTACACCGACTACTCCCGCGCCAAGGGGCAGTCGCTGTGGAACGCCGTGAACATCCTCGCCGAGCTGATTCTCCGATGAGCCCGTCGACCAGGAGCCGCTGACATGAAGATCGTGCTGATCCAGGTTCTGCTGATCCTGGTGGTGGTGGCCGTGGCCGCGCGTCTGTTCCGCTCGCGCGGTGCCCGCGCCCAGGCCGTGCGCAGACTCGGGCTCCTGCTCTTCGCCGCGTTCGCCGTCGTCTCCATCCTGTTCCCCGACCTGTGGAACAAGATCGCCCGGGTGGCTGGTGTCGGGCGCGGCACGGACATGGTGCTCTATGCGCTCGTCGTCGCCTTCCTCAGCTTCACGGTGACCACGTACCTGCGATTCCGCGAGTTCGAGTCGCGCTACACGCGGCTCGCGCGCCGCCTGGCCCTGGACGAGACCCAGCGGGACTTCCCGCAGTCCCCCGAGGGTGGTCGTGGCGGTGGGCCCGGTCAGCCCTCCGACGAAGCCTGACGGACGCGCAACCGCGCCATCGCGTCCTGGGCGGCGTCCAGCAACGTCGTGGCCGCCAACCCGGCACCGTCGCTGACCCGGCCGCCGTGCAGCACAGCGGCGGCAACCTCTGCCGCCCCCGAGCTGCTGAGCTCCACGCCAACGGGCCTGGGGGACGAGTCCGTGGCCACCACTCGGGCCCCCGCCGCGAGGGCCTCGCGCACGACGACCGAGTCGCCGTCCCAGGCCGTCGGCCGCAGGAACACGCCGGTGCGGCGCAGCACCTCGTGGACCGCGTCCGGCGTGGAGTCGAAGCTCAGCTCGACCCAGGGCAGCCCGACCAGGCGGGCGCGGAGGGCCGCGAGCTCGACCCCGTCGTGACCGTAGGCCAGGACACGGAGGCGGGCATCGGGCCAGGCGTCACGGACCAGTGCCACGGCGTCGACGGCGAGGTCGGCGCGGTAGTGCGCGAGGCCGGCATTGGTCGCCACGGCGAGCAGGTGCGGGTCGCGAGCCGAGGCCTGCGGGTCGCGCTCGCTGGCAGGCGGTGGCTCAGCCGCGAACGGTGCCACGACCCTGACCCGACGGGCCAGGGACGCCGGCAGGCGCTGGCCGATCTCGTCGTTGACGGCCCAGATCTCGTCGTAGGCGCGGAGGGCGAGCCTCAGCAGCCGCGCCTCCGAGGGGCGCATGGCATCGAGCTGGCCACCGACCGAACCGGAGTGGAGCACGAGGACGGTGCGTCCCGGGAGCACTGCGAAGAGCGGTCCGAGGATGATCGCGCGCCACAGCCTGGTGATGTGGAACAGGTGCAGGGCCCGTCGCCGCCACAGGTGCGGGAGGGCTGCCGCGGCCCGTGCCGCTGACCCGGTGTCGACATAGCGCACCCGATGGCCGGCCGCTCTCAGCTGTCTCGTGAGCTGGCGGTGGCTGGTGAGCACGCCACCGACCTCGCCGTCTTCCTGGGCCCACTGGAGCACCAGAACCCCTTGTGTCCCAGTGGATCTCATCATGGCAGCGCAGCCTCAGTCGAGCCGCGAGCTGGTGAGAACTCCCAAGAGGTGACCGCCAGCCGTGACGACTGCCAGCGGAACCATGACGACCACCAGGACCTGGGTGCCGACCAGATCGCCTCGCACGACGTCCACGAGGCCGGCCGCGAGGGCGAGCAGCGACGCCTCGACTGCGACAAAGGCGCGGAAGATCGGCAGGTATCCCATGGCCCGGCGGACCGCAGCCACGCCCGAGACCTTGGACCGGGTCGTCGTGGCGACATCCTCGAGCATGGGACGGCCGGTCTTGGCCCGGGCCACGTGCACGAGGTCGGTGAAGGCCTTGTTCAGCAGGACGAGGACCGCGACGAGCAGACCCAGGACCGTCCAGCCACCGACGTCGAGCGGATCGGCCAGTGACCAGCCGTCGGCGCGCAGGCCCAGGGCCACGGGGATCGAGCCCTCCGTGAGGTAGTGCCCGACCCGGTCGAGGTAGATCCCGGCCGGGGAGAACCGCTGTCGCCATCGAGCGACCTCGCCGTCACTGCAGTCGAGCAGGATCTGCAGCTGCATCGCGAGAACGCACAGCAGCGGCCCGAGCAGCCCGCCGAGGGGCAGGGCCAGGGCACCCAGCACGCCCACGGCGATCATCAGCCAGGTGACGCCGTTCGGAGTGATCCCGGTCGGCAGCATCGCCCTGGTGGCGTAGATCGAGAGGTGCCGGATGTAGAGGGCTCCGGACCAGTGCTCGGCGTTGTAGCGGGCGATGTGCTCCGGAGGCTGGGCCACCGCGCGCAGCTCGGCCATCGTCGGCCGGTTGTCCGTGGGGTCGTGGGCGAGCTGGCTCATGTCGGGGTCCCTCCACGCAGCGGGTCGACCTGGGCGCCGATCCATCGACGCCAGCCGAAGAACGACTCGGTGAGGTAGGTCGCGGCCAGCACCGCCGCGGCCAGCCACAGCAGGGGCACCACCGCCGAGGGTGCAACCGCGGCGACGAGGAGCAGGACGACCAGTCGGCCGTCGGTGCCCAGCCCGACGCGCGCCAGCCACTCGGCAGGCGCAGTGCCCGTGTCGCGCAGCCGGTAGACCACGTCGTAGCGGTGGTAGGCCACCGCGGCGAGGTAGGCGAAGCCAGCAGCCGTCTGCTCGCCCAGCGTGTGGTGCACGAGCACGCCGACGGCCAGGACCTCAGCCACCCACAGCGCCGCGGGCGCCTGCCAGGCCAACGGGTGGTGGACCGGCGGCTGCCAGCCACCGGCCACGAGGGCACCGCCGAGGACCGCCACCGCCGCCGCGCTGCCGACCCTGTCGGTCCACAGCAGGACGGGCACCACCACGACCAGGACGGTGGCACCGAGGAGGCCCACCGCGAAAGGAGCTCGCCACAACCTGCCCACGAGGACGGCGACCGGACCGAGGTCGAGCTGTTCGTCGAGGCGGCCTCTGCCCGCGGCACGCTCGGCCACCGACCAGGTCGGGTCGCGGCGGGCGAGGACGGCGGCGAGCCGACCGCCCTGGGTCCACGCGACAGCGATGCCGACGGCGACGGCGAGCGTCCACAGGACCAGCATCGGACGGCGGGTCAGCAACGTGAGGGACAGGAGCAGGTAGCGCTCGGCAATGGGCATGTGCACGACCTTCTTGGCCCAGTGCACCGCCTGGGTGCTGCCCGTGGGGGCCCCCGCGAAGGTCGTCCGCGCCCCCTCACGCGACAGGTCGTGGGGTGACGTGACAGGGAGGACGTCGGCACTGCTGCGGCGCGAACCACGAAGTCTGTCCTCGTAGGCGTAGTCCTCGAGGTGGCGGAGCGTGACCACTGCCATCGCGGCCAGGGCAACGGGCCAGCCGTCGGCCCCCTCACGCACCGCGACCAGGGCGACTGCGGCCAGCACGGCATACTCCTTGACCCGGTCGCCGACGGCATCGAGGAACGCTCCGAGCGGGCTGAACCGCCTGGTGAACCGGGCGATCTCCCCGTCAACGCAGTCGACCACGAGGGCGACCAGCAGCAGCACTGCGGCCACGACCCACGCCCACCACTCGCCGGTGGCGACGAGGAGCGCGGCGAGGATGCCGAAGGCCAGTGACACGACCGTGACGACGTTGGGTGTCCAGCCCAGGCCGAGGCCCACGCCGGTGAGGCGCCGGGACAGCGGCCGCACCACGAACGTGGAGAAGAAGCCGTCGCCCCCGCGAGAGGCACCTCGCAGTCGCTGGCGCCACGGGTCGCCGGCGGCACCCGTTGCGCGCACACCGGTGCGCGCCCAGTCGAAGGGGCCCAGCGCACTGGCCTGCACGGCGAGGCCGCCGCGGACGAGCACGAGGGTGACCGCCGCAACGTGGTCGGCGCCCCAGCCCGAGTCGGTCAACGGTGCGGCGGCCCGGAGCAGCGCAGCCGCCCCGGAGCGGTCGGCGGCCCCGACGCGCAGGATTCCCGGAAGCGCGGAGGTGGGGTTGCCCACGGTGTGCGCCGACGTGCCGACCGACTCGACCAGCTTGCCGTCGCGGCCGACGCGGGCGGGGGTTGCGACCGCTGCGCCCTCGACGATGGCGAGGGGGTCGGCGACCAGCGCGGCCGTGCGCACTCCGGGCCGGTCGAGCAGGTCGAGCAATGCGACATGGGAGATCTCGAGGTCGGCCGCCGCGATGACGGCGGGCGCATCGTGCGACTGCCCCAGCACGTCAGCGAGCGCCTCGAACCGTGTCGCGAGCGAGCCCTCCGACACCCGAACCGGCGCCGAGATCCCCAGTGCCGCAAAGACTTCCGCGACACCCTCCCCCGTCCCCGCGCCCAGGAGCACAGCCGATGCCCCGGCCGAGTAACCGTGGACGCTGCGGGCTGCGTCGTCGCCGACCGATGGAGGCGAGGTTGGGCTCACGCCCCGGCGTCCAGGTCGTGGTTGTAGCGGTCGAGGACGTCGAGCATCGGCCCGTCCATGAGCAGCTCGCCGCGCTTGAGGTAGAGGCCTCGGGTGCTGAACCGCTTGAGGTCGCCCTCGGAGTGGGAGACGAGGAACAGCGTGCGGCCATCGGCCAGCAGCGACTCCATGCGCTGGTAGCACTTCTCGCGAAAGGCCCGGTCCCCCACCGCGAGCACCTCGTCGACCAGGACGATGGGTTCGTCGAGGGTGGTGACCACCGAGAACCCGAGGCGCACCTTCATGCCCGATGAGAAGTGCCGGTATGGCGTGTCGAGGCCAGCGCGCACCTCGGGACCGGCGAAGTCGACGATGTCGTCGAAGCGTGCCTCGACTTCGGACTTGGACAGGCCGTGCAGACCGGCGGTGAGGTAGATGTTGTCGCGGGCGGACAGCTCGCCGACAAAGCCTCCCGTCAGCTCGATCAGGGGCGCGACACCACCACGAACGTCGACCGAACCCTCGTCAGGGAGCAGGACACCGGCGATCATCTTGAGCAACGTGCTCTTGCCGCCACCATTGCCGCCCACGAGTCCCACGGCCTCACCGGCCTGGATGTCGAAGCTGACGTTGCGAAGCGCCCAGAAGGTCTCCTTGGCGGCTCCGCTGCGACCGTGGAAGAGCATCTCGCGCAGCTGCATCCGCCGCCGCCGGGACCGGTAGAACTCGATTCCGAGGTCGTGCACGGAGATCACGGGATCGACCATCAGATCTCCTTGAGGACGGCGCGCTCGAGTCGGCCGAAGACCGAGACCCCGACGAAGAGGAGGATGACCGACATCACCGCGGACACCCCGACGGCTGGCCACACGATGGGGTGCTTGTCGTGCGGGAACAGGCCGGCCCGCATGATCTCGAGGATCCCGGTCATGGGGTTGAGCCACGTGATCATGTCGTAGGGCTTGGGCACCAGGCGGCTGGCATAGATCACCGGGGTGGCGTAGAAGAGCATCCGGATGACGATGCGGATGACCCGCTGGGTGTCGGTCACCAGGGCAGTCACCGGAGCCAGGATCAGGCCGATGCCGACGAGCGCGATCGCCTGGATGACGATGCCGACCGGGAACAACACCAGCCAGCCGTTGAGGTGGACGTCGCCCTTGACCATGTACACGACGAGGAAGAACAGCAGCACCGGCAGGGACAGCAGGTACTCGATCCCCTTGGACAGCACCACGCGGAGCACCCACATCTCGCGAGGCAGGTTGGTGGACCGCACCAGCTTCGCCTCCTGGATGAGGGAGCGCGACGTGTCCGTGAGGGAGCCCGAGAACCATTGCCACGACAACAGCCCCACGACCAGGAAGAGGAAGTACGGCTCGTGGCCGAGATCGTCGCGCTTGAAGATGTAGACGAAGACGAGGAAGTAGATCAGCGACATCAGCAGGGGGTCGAGGATCGTCCAGAGGTACCCGAGGACGCTGCGCGCATAGCGCACGCGAAGGTCGCGGATGACGAGGGTCCACAGCACGCTGCGCCTGGCCAGGATGGCCTGCGTACGCGTGATGATCCTCATGTGTCCTGCCTGTCGTGGATGCGGGGGGTGTCGGCACGATCCGTTCGCATCATCTCGCGTGCGATCCGACGACCGAGGGTACGCCACACCGCACGGCCCCTTGAGTCACGCCGCCGCGAGGGGATGGCCCGCGGCCCCGGTATCCTCGGCGCAGCGCCTGGGACGCCCCCAGCGCCCCCCAACTGCCAGCGCCCGCCAACTGCCAACACCTTCCGACTCCCCGCCGCCACCGACGAACGGACACCATGACGCGCTTGACCTCCGCCTTGCGCAGGCCCGACGTCCAGGTCAGCCTCGCATGGGTGCTGAGCACGGTCGTCATGGTGCTGGCGGCGGTGCTCGCGTGGGGCTGGGTGCTTGCGGTGGCCCTGGTCGTCAACTACCTGGCCGACGCAAGGTTCTACCGAGTCGACGAGCGCGCTGTGACGTGGTTCAACGACCGCGAGATGGCACCCGTCCAGCGGCACCTGCTCCGAGAGGGCGCAGCGGTCCTCGGCTGGGCCATGCTGCGCAGCCCCTCGGCCCTCGAGGTGACCGTCGCCCTGGCCGGCGTGGCGGTCGTCCACGGGGGCCACACGGCATACCGCGTCATCGGGGCCCGCAACCGGCGGCGGCGGCGCGGTCGGGTGTGGTGGCGCGGACTGGACGTCGGCGGTGCGGACAGCGGACCCGAGATCCTGCCGCCCACCCTGCCCCGGCTGGGGCCGGTCGAAGGTGCGCAGTTCGCGCTCCACGTGGACGTTCCGCTCGTCGTCGGGCTGTGGCTGTCGTGGACCCTCGGCGCGGGGTGGCCGGTGTGGGCAGCCTTCGTGCTCGTGCTGGGCGGGGCGGCGTTCGTCGTGCTGCGCGGGTTGGCCCGCCGTCGTCTGGTCGGTCGGCTCGCCACACCGGCCGAGGAGCGGTCCGGAGTCTTCGCCGCCCTGCAGGAGCTGGCGCCCGAGGTGGTCGTCTACTTCAGCGGCGGACCCGACACGACCTACCAGCTCAACGTGTGGCTCGAGACCATCGAGCGCATCGAGCAGCCGACCGTCATCTTCATCCGCGAGAGCCTCCACCTCGACGCCCTGCTGCCGACTCGCACTCCCGTCCTGGTGCTGCCCAGGGCGCAGGACGTCGAAGCCTTCCAGCTGCCGTCGATGCGAGTGGCGCTCTACCCGACGACCGTCATCAAGAACAACCACATGATCCGGCTGCGCGGGCTGCGGCACGTGTTCATCAACCACGGTGACGGCGACAAGTCGGTGACCTACAGCCCCCTGCACCGGGTCTTCGACGAGATCTGGGTGGCCGGTGCGGCTGCGCGTGACCGCTACCTGCAGCGCGGCGAGGGCGTCCGGGCCGAGCAGCTGGTCACCGTCGGACGACCTCAGCTGGCCCACATCCAGGCGGTCCCTGACGGGGCCCGTCAGGCCTCCCCGGTCACCGTCCTCTACGCCCCCACCTGGGAGGGCAACTTCGAGGGGGTCAACTACTCCTCGGTCGCCCCGATGGGGGTGGCCCTGGTCGATGCCCTGCTGAAGTCCGACCGCGACATCCGGGTGCTGTTCAAGGCCCACCCCGCGACCGGCACCCGTCTGGACGCTGCCGGCACGGCCCGTGCCGCCATCGAGCGCCGGCTGTCCGGCGCGGGTCCACACGAGGTCGTGGGAAACGAACCCGACGCCCTCTACCGGGCGTTCAACGAGGCCGACGTCCTCGTTGCCGACATCTCGAGCGTCGTCGCCGACTTCCTCGCCTCGCGCAAGCCCTACCTGGTCACCAACCCGAAGAACACCCCGCTCGAAGAGTTCCACCGGGACTTCCCCAGCACGGCGGGAGGTGGGGTCGTCACCCTCGACCCCGCCTCGGTGGTCGCCGCGATCGAGGACGCGGCGGGGCCGGACACCCTGCGCCCCCGCCGCCTCGAGCTCGCGACATACTTCCTCGGCGACCCCGTCAGCGACCCGATGGCCCGCTTCGCCGACGAGGTGACCCGTGCCTGTCGGCGCAGTGAGGAAGCCCTCGCCCGGACGGCGGCGGCAGCTCAGGTCGCGGCGCAGGAGGAGGACGCGTGAGGAAGTACCTGTCGGTCATCGGCCTTCTCGGGGCGGGTTTCGCCCTCCTCGGGTTGGCGCTGCCCATCGCCGAGGCACTCCCCCGCGTCGCCGCGGCACTCTTCGCCACCGGCACGCTCGTCGGTCTCGCGGGCGAGGCACTCGTGCGCGAGCGTGACGACGTGGCGGAGGCGCTGGAGGGTTTCGGGGCCGGACTGTCCGTCCGCACCGGACTGCGGGGACTGCTCCTGGGCGGTCTCGCCGTGTCGGCGGTGCGCTCCGACGCCGACGCCTTCGTCGTCGTGGCGGTCACCCTCGTCGTGATCTGGCTGGGGCGGCTCACCCTGCAGGTGCTGGTCGCCGACGCCGTCGGCCACCGCCTGTCCCCCGTAACCTGGCGCAACTTCGAGGTGCCCGGTGTCGTCCGCCACCCACCCCTGGCACCGGGTCTGCTCGCGGAGGCCCCGCGGTGGATCTCGGCGGCCACCCTGGCCCTGGTGGTCGGGGTGCTGGTGCCGCTCAGCGGTGGCTCGGTCGGCGCTGCGCGCGTCGCCGCAGCCGTGGCAGTCCTGACCTGCGGGGTGTTCGTGTCGTTCGCACTGGTCGATGCCTTGCGGGCGCGCCGTGACACGCCCCACGAGAAGACCGTCGACCTGCTCGCCGCCGCACTCCGCGAGGCCGCACCCGAGGCGGTGTTCTACTACAGCCGACCCGAGGCCATCGGCTACATCGCCAACGTGTGGGTGCCGACCCTCGAGCGCATCGACCGCAAGGTCGTCATCATCGTGCGCGAGCCCTACAACGAGCCGCTCGTGGCGACCGACACCCTCCCCGTCGTCATGGTCAGCCGCCCCGGTGACATCGAGCGAGTCGTGCCGTCGTCGGTCCGAATCGCTCTCTACCCGTCCAACGTCGCCACCAACAACCACCTGCTCCGTCTCCCCGGCATCGTGGACGTCTTCGTCGGCCACGGCGACAGCGACAAGGGCGGCAGCGCCACGGTCCTCACGAGGATCTTCGACGAGGCGTGGGTGAGCGGGCCCGCTGCCCGCGACCGTTACCGGGTGGCCGACGTCGGCGTGCGCGACGAGCAGGTGCGAGAGATCGGCCGTCCTCAGCTGGCGGAGATCCGCCGCGTCGCCGCGCCCCTCGCCGAGGACCACCACGGCGACGACGGCGCCAGCACGTGGGAGTACACCGTGCTCTACGCGCCCACTCGCGAAGGATTCTTCGCCCAGTGGGAGTACTCCTCGATCCTCAGCCAAGGTCGCGTCATCCTCGAGACCCTGCTGGCCATGCCCGGCGTGCGCGTGCTGTTCAAGCCGCACCCCGGCACCGGCACCGACGATCCGGCCTTCGGGGACGAGGTCGAGGCACTCAAGGACCTGGTCACGGACGCCGGGGCGCCGCACGAGGTCGTCACCGGCTCGGAGGGCCTCTACCAGGCCTTCAACCGCGCCGACCTCCTGGTGAGCGACATCTCGAGCGTCATCACCGACTTCCTCGCCTCGGGCAAGCCGTACGTCGTGACCCGCTTCGGGACCGCCTCGGACGACCGCTTCCGGCTCGAGTTCCCCTCGGCGGGCGGTGCCTACATCCTCAGCGGCGACGGCAGCGACGTCGCCGAACAGGTGCGAGACGCCCGCGACGTCGACTCGCTCAGCGCCGCCCGCGCGACGACCGCCGCCTACCTGCTCGGCGACCAGTCCGGTGACCCCGTGGCCCGCTTCGACCGAGCCTTCGACGAGGCCGTCGCCGCCTGGGGCCGCGTCAGCGCTTGAGGGATCGGCGGGCGCGGGCTGCCAGCCTGGTCAGTCGCTCCGCGGGCGTCGGTCCCGCGGTGGCCCTGCGGGTGCTGACTCCCAGCGGGGAGACCACGACCACTTCGAGCAGTCGCACGGCCCCCCACGGTCCCGGTGCCGACAGGGTCAGCTCGTACGTCCCCGGGCGCAGCTGTTCACCGTCTGGAGCGTTCGCCACCCAGGTGGCGCCACCCTCCGTGGCGACCTTCCACGAGGTGCGGTGACCGTCGGCGCGACGCAACCCCAGGCTTCCCTGGCCGCTGGCCCCGGAGAGGTGGACGTTGGGGGCGAGCTCGACGCTGGTGCGTGAGGCCGACCGCACGGAGGACTTGGCGAGCAGGGTCCGCGCGCGGTCCTTGGGGATGCCCACGTTGAGGCTGAGGTTGCCGTGCGGGTCGGTGTCGAACCGCTCGACGAGCCGTCCGCCGGGCTCGACGAACAGGTCGGGCACGCGGAGTCCATCGCGGCGGTCTGCCCCGATCCGCTGCTGCCGGGCCCACCCGAAGCAGCCGAGCCGGAGGTAGAAGTCCTGCTTGCCGGAGCGCAGCGGCGAGCCACCGGCGGCCGTCGCGGGGTCGACGGTCGCCGTTCCCCTCCAGACCACCTCCTGGCCGTTTCCACTCGGCTCCAGGGAGACCTCCAGCGGAGCGGGCAGGAACCATTCGTCCCGCAGGTCGCGGTGGCGCAGGACCACGTCGCCGTATGCCGCGTCGACCTGGTCGTCGACGCGCCGCTCCTCGTCGGTGGCGGCGTCGCCGACCACCGCCTTCGGAAGGTAGAGCTTGCCGTCCCGGGACTCGAGGACGAGGGGACTGCCCCGGTGGGTCAGTCGCACCTCGACGTCCACCTCGAAGGTGGACCCGACCGTCCGCATCCCCGTAAGGACCGCGAGCGCCTTGACGGCGTTGTACTCCCGGGCGAGGGCGAGGATCTCCTCCCGGTCTCCCCGGCGGACGATGCCCGCTCGCACCCGCATGGCGGCCCCCATGCCCTGGTCGACCGAGAGCGGGAAACGCTCGTCGAGCAGGGCACGGACCTCACGCAGCAGCGGCTCGAAGAAGTCCTCAGGGTGCTTGAGCACCTTGCCGCCACCCATGCGACCGAGCAGCTCGACGCGCAGGAACCGGCGGTAGACGTGGTCGCGTTCCTCGCCGGGCTCGGTGTGGGCGTCGACGACGTCGAGCACCTCGCGGAGGTTGGCGTAGTAGATGGCCGGGTCGAACCGCTTGGAACCGGCGTTTCCGCCGTCGGGTCGGCGCAGGTAGCGGTAGCAGACGTAGTCGCCCACGATGGTCGCCGCCTTGGCCTGGAAGTAGGCCTTCGCCATGTAGAGCTGGTCCTCGAGGCGTCGCGCGCCCTCGGGGTAGCGAATCCCCTTCTCCCGCAGGAAGTCTGCGCGGAACATCTTGTGCGGGGTGAGGCTCTCCATGAGGGGCGCGTCGAACACCGTGCAGGACGGGCGCTGGGTGCGGTAGACCTCGTGGTTGACCCCACGGAAGTCGCTGATGACCTTGCCCAGCACGACGTCAGCGCCGTTGCCTGCAGCCAGGGTGTGCATCCGCTCGAGCGCCTCGGGCTCCATCGTGTCGTCCTGGTCGACGAACATGACGTAGTCACCCCTGGCCGCGTCGGCCCCGATGTTGCGCGGCTTCCCCGGCCAGCCCGAGTTGGGGATCGGGATCACCGTCACCTGCGGGTGCTTGGCCGCGACCGCGCGCAGCTTGGCGAGGGAGTCGTCGGTCGAACCGTCATCGACGAAGATGAGCTCGAGCTCCTCGGCGGGCAGCGTCTGTCCGAGCAAGGATTCGATGCAGGGATCGATATAGGGTCCCGGATTGTAGACCGGTACGACCACGCTCACCTTGACCGACACTGAATTCCCTCTCGTTGCAACGGGTTCGTGGCCCTAGTTGCGGTCGCTACCGCTCGCCGACTCGGCGTTCTCGGGCATTTCGTCATGCGGTTCTGTCTGGTGCATGTCGTCGGCCAGGGCCGCCGTCAGCTCGTGGGTCGAGAACGGGTCGGCGCGACGGATGTCGATGACGTGCCCCGTGAGCTCGGACACCAGCACCCGGAGGGCAGCCCTCGCGACGGTCTCGGAGTCGAGGAGGCTGTCTGCCGGCTCCTGACCGAAAGCCTTGGTGCGCATGGGAGTTCCGGTGCGTTCCGGGTTGACGCAGTTGACCCGCACGCCGCTGGAGGCCCACTCGTCCGACAGCGCCTGGGTCAGGTTGACCGTGGCGGCCTTGGCCGAGGAGTAGAGGCTGTAGCCCGAACGACCGCGGGTGTAGGAGCTGGAGGTGAACAGCAGCAGCGCTCCCCCCGCCTCGCGCAGGTAGGGGTAGAACTCCTGGGCGATCAGGATCGGCGCGATGTAGTTGACCTCGGTGGCCGCGTAGATCGTCTCCTCGGTCGTCTCCTCCAGGGTCCCGCGTGGCAGAACGCCGGCAGTGTTGACCACGAAGTCCACCCGGCCGGTCTCCTCGAGGACCTTCTGGCGCGCGGCCACGACGTCGGCCCTGCGCTCCACGTGGGTGCGGGTGCCGGAGCGGCTGAACGAACGCACCGTCGCCCCGAAGCGCTCCGCCAGCGCCACGATGTCGGCGCCGATGCCATAGCTGCCGCCGAAGACGACCATCGTCTTGCCGCGCAACACCTCACCGAACTCGTCGTCGGTGTGGTCCTCGGGCAGGTCGTGGCTGGTGAGCTGGAAGAGCTTGTCGGCGAGGTAGACGTCGATCGGCTCGGTGACCTTCATGTTGCGCTCGTCGCCCGCCACCACGGCGATGGGCACGTCGGGCAGGTAGCGCAGCACGACGGTGCAGTCGTCGGTGGCGGCGAAGTTCGGGTCGCGCGACGCCAGCTCGTAGGCGCGGGAGATGACCGACCGGCGGAATCCCTGGGGCGTCTGGCCGCGACGCAGCTCCGAGCGCTTGAGGACGTCGCTGATCTCGCTGTCGTCGGTGACGGAGATGATCGTGTCCGCCGAGGGGATGGCGGTGTCGACCGCCTCGTGGGTCTTCAGGGCGGCCACGCAGTCGGCGATGATGCGCTGGCTGAGCAGCGGCCGCACTGCGTCGTGGAACAGGACGTTGCACTCCTCGGAGCCCAGGGCCTGCAGGGCCCGCCCCGTGGTGCCGTTGCGGGTGTCGGCACCCTCGAGGATCTGGGTCACCTTGGAGTAGCCGCCGGTGGCGACGATCGCGCGCACCGGGTCGAGGTGGCCGGGCGTCATCATCACGATGATCTCGTCGACCAGGGGGCTGCTGTCGAGCGCCTCGATCGTGTGCTCGATGATCGGCCGACCAGCGATCTTGATGAGCTGTTTGGGGATGCTGAGTCCGACCCTGCTGCCGACTCCACCCGCAAGGACCACGGCCACCGTGCGCAACTCTGTCACGGACGCGACCCTACCGGCTGGCTGAGATCTGACCGGCAGGCGGTTGGGCTCGATCGAGGATTTCCAGCACCGCCTCGCCGAAGGCCAGGTCCCCGTCCGCGCCCACGTAGCGGGCGCGCACGGCGCCGCGCGCCGCCTGCAGCGGGTCGGCCCCGAGCAGGTCCGTGAGGACGTCGTCGAGGTTGCCGAGGTCGGAGTCAACCAGGTATACCGCGTCGGCGACCGGGTTGCGCTGCCGGAAGGTCGCGACGTCGGCGTCGGCGATGATCGCCAACGGCTTGTCGGTGGCGAGGAACTCGGTCACCACGCTGGACAGATCGGCCACCATGGCGTCGGCGCGGTTGGCCGACTGGGCGAACGGCTCGTCGGGGCCGACCACGTGGGGCCGTCCGGTCGCGCGGGCGTCCTCGAGGAGCACCTGCTCGATCGCCGTGACCAAGGTGGCCTCGTCGGGACGCGAACGCGAGAAGGGATGGGGGCGGAAGACGACGGCGCCCGGCCGTTGCAGCAGGCTCGTGACGAGTCGGACCCCCTGTCGCAGGGACGAGTAGGACGAGTGGTCGTTGTAGCCCTGCCAGGTTGGCGCGTAGAGGATCGTCGGCGCGGCGACCTCCGCGATCGGCCGTGCGGCGCTCGCGACGGCGGCCGACTGGGGGCTGCCCACGACGACGAACTTGTCGGCGGGCACCTGGATGCCGTGCCTGGCGTACCGCTCGACGGCGGCCTGGCCCGAGACGAAGATCCGGTCGTACATCGCGTGCGCCGGGTGGTGGGACAGCGCCTTGTCGGACTCGCCGTGCCCCAGGTAGACGTGGGTGAGCTGGCGGTAGGTGACGAAGTCTGCGTTGGCCGCGACGCTGTTGACGTAGAAGGCCGCTCGCAGGCTCGGCACGACGAGGTTGTCGAGGTCACGCCATGCGGGACAGGCGACCACCGGCACATCGACCGCTCCCCCCAGCGCCGACAGGGCCACCGGGTCGCGGGTCGCCACCACGAAAGGGCGACCGAGGGCGCGCAGGTGCGGCACCCACATGTCGAGCTGGTAGGCCCCGCCCCGGCGGGCGGTGTAGAGGACGAACTCGGGCGCATAGGCGGCCAGCGCCTCCCGCACGGCGACGCCCCTGGCCCGCCGCCCGGCATACGCAGCCACGAGCTGCAGCCCGGCAGCCAGCAACAGAGCCGCCTGCACACCCGCGCCCACGGCCACCACGGCCGGGGACCAGCTGGCAGCGGCGGCGAGCGCCAGCAGGAGCAGCGCGAAGCCGGCGGCCGGGACGACGGCCCTCACCAGCGGAACCCCGGGGTCGGCGTAGCCGGGCAGGTGGACCGCCCGGGGAGTCGGGAGCAGCCGACGGGCCACCGTCTCGCCAGCCGTGCTGAGAAGCATGAGGGCCACCGGCCACCAGACCACGGCGTCGTCGGGGCGCCTCGCGACGTAGCCCACGGTGAGCGCGACGACGACCAGCAACCGGGTCGTGGCGAGCCATCCCGGGATGGACGGACTGGACGAGGGACCGCTCGCGACCGCGGTGCGCAGGATGGCGCGCATGGTCCTCATCGAAGGCACCAGTCGCCGCGAGGCGCGTCGGGCATGCGGTTCTTCCTCGAGGGGGGCAGCAGGAGCAATGCAGCATAGCCTCCGCCGCCCTCGCCCGGGTGGCGACGAACTCGGCCAGAACCCGCTCGTATGCTGTCCGCCATGACCCGACCGTTGCGCCAGCCCGGCCGCCACGCCCTCCGAAGCCGCGGGCCCGTCGACCTGAGCCACGGACTCGTCGACCGGGCGACGCGACCCTGATGGGGCTCGGAAGCACCACCTGGCTGGAGGCCCTCCCGGTCGTCCTGGTCGCCGCTGTGCTGCTGGTCGTCCCCGGAGCCCTGGGCGCCCGGATCACCGGCCTGCGGTGGCCCACCGCCCTCGCGGTCGGGCCGCTGCTCGGCACGACGACCATCGCCCTGGCCGGCGCCGCGGCGGCGATGGCCGGCGTCTCGTGGGGCGCGCTGCCCCTGGCGGCGGGGGTCCTCCTCCTGATCGGCGCGTGCGCCCTCGTGGGTCGCCTCCTGCGGTCCCGCCCCGAGGCCGCCGACGACGGCAGCCTGTGGTCGTTGCTGGCCGGAACCGCGTTGTCGGCCGTCGTCGTTGCCCTCGTCGTCCTGCCGGTCAGCGGTCGGCCGACGAGGTTCCCCCAGAGCCCCGACACGATCTTTCACCTGGGGACCATCCAGTGGATGCTCGAGCGGGGCGACGTCTCCACGCTCCACGCCGGCGGTTTCGCCGCCTCCGGCACCGGTGGCTTCTACCCCGCGGCCTTCCACGCGGTCGCCGCCACGGTGGCCCAGCTGACCGGCAGCACCCCCGTCGTGGCGGCGTCCGCGACGAGCCTGGTCCTGGCAGCAGTCGTCTGGCCCCTCGGACTCATGCTGCTGGCCCGGCGGGTGCTGGGCACCGGATGGTGGCCGACCCTGGCCGCGTCGCTGGCCGCAGTGGCGTTCTCCGGATTTCCGTTCTGGATGGAGGGCTACGGCGTCCTGTGGCCCAACCTCTACGGCCAGGCCCTGCTGCCGGGTGTCCTCGCGCTTCTGGTCGTCGTGGTCGACGGGCCGGTCCGTGCCCGCTCGGCACTCGTGGTGATCGGCGCACTGCCGGGCCTCGCGGCGGCGCATCCGAGCGCGTTGATCGCCTTCTTCCTCCTCGGCACCCTGGTCGGGGTTGCCGGACTCGTGCGCGGCGCCTGGCGACTGCGCCGGAAGGACACCCGTGCCGCCGTGGGCCTCGTCGGCGCGGCCCTCGCGGTGTTGCTCATGGCCGGAGTCAGCTGGGTCGCCGCGACCCGGGTGTCCACGGCGATGCGCGCCTCGAACGGGCCCGGCCCGGAGATGTCCGTGCACGACGGGCTGATCGACGCCGCCTTCTTCGCCCCGAGGGACCTGCTGCCTGTGTGGGGCGTGGGTCTGACGGTGGCAGTGGGCGGCCTCGTGCTCCTGGTGCGCAGGTCGCAGCTGTGGCTGGTGCTCGCGCACGGCGGCGTGTTGGCGCTCTACCTCGCGATCACCCTGGTCGACACCCCGCACACGCGATGGTTCACGTGGCCCTGGTACAACAACTCGCCTCGGCTGGGGGCCCTGATGGTGCTCACGGGCGCGGTCCTGGCCGCGGCTGCGTTGACCGGGGTCACCGAGCTCGTCGTCGCGGTCATCCGGCATCGCCGGCCACGCACCCACCCGGCGCCGGCGATAGCTGCCCTCGTGGCCATCGCCTTCGTGGCCGGGACGGCAGGGCTCGGGATGCACTCCCATCGCCAAGCCCTGCGACCCTTCTTCGTCACCAGCGGTCGCGGCGCCTGGGTCAGTGAGTCCAACCTCGACGCCCTGCGCACGCTGGGGGCCCAGGTGCCCGCGGGCGACGTGGTCGCGGCCAACCCGTGGCGAGGGGGCACCTACCTCTACCTCACGAGTGACCGGTCACTGCTTTTCCCGACCGAGAAGTCGTGGACCGAAGGCGACCGCGAGCTGCTCGGCCTCGACCTCGACCGGGCCGCGGAAGACCCTGCGGTGTGCGCGGCGGCACGACGGCTGGGCGTCTCCCACGTGCTGGTCGGCGGGGCTTCCAAGACGGGGAGCGCGTTCCAGAAACGACGCTACGCAGGCATCGACGACGTGCCCAAGGCCGCCGGGTTCACCGAGGTCGGCAAGGCCGGCGACTACACCCTCTACCGCCTCGACGCCTGCCGCTGAAGGACCCCGCCACCGCGCGGGCCGCTGGGACGCCGCGAGGGCGCGACGCGGCGGCATACGTTGATGCTCAGGTGTCGATCCGCACCCTGCTCGACAGGAAGCCCCAGCCCCAGCTCAGGTGCATGGTGGGCAGGATGACCGGCAGCCACAGGCGGTCCGCCGCGTGCAGCCGCGCGTCGCGCACCGTCAGCCCACCCACGGTGGTGAGGGCGAGGTATGCCGCGGGGACCAGCCACAGGGGCCACCAGACGAAGCCCCCGACCAGTCCGGCGAGGAACCCGACGAGCGCCGCCGGCGGGGCGAGGTAGCGCGCGTTGATCGTGCCCGCGTGGGTGCGGGCCACGACCCGTCGCCACCGGCCGTAGTCGCGGTACTGCCGGGCCAGGGCGGCCAGGGTCGGCCGCGGACGGTAGGCCACCCGGAGCCTGGGCGAGAACCAGACGAGCCCGCCGGCCTCGCGGATCCGGTGGTTGAGCTCCCAGTCCTGGGCGCGCACGAAACGCGGGTCGTAGCCGCCCAACCTGCTGAGCCACTCACGCCGGAACACGCCGAGGTAGACCGTGTCGGCCGCTCCGGCCTCGCCACCGGTGTGGAACCGTGCGGCTCCCACGCCGAGCTTCGAGGTCATGGCTGCCGCGACGGCCCGCTCGAACGACGTGACGCCCTCGGCGTCCATCAGGCCGCCGACGTTGGCGGCCCCGGTCTCGGTCAGCAGGCTCACCGCGGTGCTGACGTAGTCTCGGTCCAGCACGCCGTGCCCGTCGACCCGGACGACGACGTCGACCTCGTCGAGCGCGTCCAGGGCGGCGTTCAGCGCCTCCGGGGTGCGACCCGAGGGGTTGGCCACGCTCCGCACGCGGGACTCGCGGTCGGTGATGCCCCGCGCGATCTCGTCGGTGCGGTCGTGGCTGGGTCCGAGCGCGAGGACCAGGTGGATCGGGCCGTCGTAGTCCTGCCCCAGCACGGCGTCCACCGCTTCCTCGAGGTGACGCTCCTCGTTGAGGATCGGCATCACCACTCCCACGCTGGGCAGCGCCGGCAATGACGGCAGCGACGGCAGCGGCGGCGATGGGGGCGTGGGGAGGGGTTCGTCAGGAGGAGTGCTGGTCATGAGGAGGACGAGCATACGGAGGAGAGGTCGCTCTCCGCCGCGTTCCCCGCCGCCTTGGCCGGGTCCTGCACGGCAGTGCCCGGCTGGCGCTTGGGCTTCACGACCGGCCGGGCCGAGGCCGGTGCCTGGCTCTTCGAGCTGGTGCTGCCCGCCTTCTCCGACGCGGCGATGGTGGACCGGACCGTCGAGGTGACCACCGAGGGGTCGTAGTCCCACGGCTTGATCAGCGGCGGGACGAAGTTGACGCCGCGGATCTTCTGCGAGCGCGTCTTGATGGCCAGGTCGGCGAAGCGTCCGAGCTCGGACTGGGGCAGGTCGGTCTCGATCAGCCCGGCGCTGGCCGTGGCGATCTTCTGGAACCGCAGCAGCACCGTCTGGGGGTCGAGCTGGCTCGCCATGGCCGTGGTGACGCACCGCTGCCTGGCCATCCGCTCGTAGTTGGTCGACCCCTGGCGGGAGCGGGCGTACCACAGGGCGTGGTAGCCGTCGAGGTGCTGGTGACCGGGCTCGATCCACCCGATGATGGGCGACGTGCCCCCGCCGATCGGCGTGCGGTGCTTGACCGTGATGTCCAGGCCGCCGACGGCGTCGACCATCTTGCGGAAGCCCTTGAGGTCGATCATCACGTAGTAGTGAACGTTGAGACCGCTGAGGGCTTCGACCGCCTCACGAGTGGCGACGAGGCCCGGGTCGCGGGTGCCTGCGGGAAACAGTGCGGCGTGCTCCTGCCCCCAGGTGTAGAGGCCGTTGAGCAGGCACTCGTCGCCGCAGTTCCAGCCCTCGGGCATCAGCCGGGCCATGGTGGAACCGGGGCGGAAGTTGATGTTCTCCGTGTCGCGGGAGAAGCCGAACGTCACCGCGCGGCCGGTCTTCTCGTCGAGGCTGACCAGCTGGATGCTGTCGGGCCGGGTGCCGACCCGGTCGCGACCGGAGTCGGCCCCGAGCAGCAGGATGTTGTAGCGGCCGTTGGTGGAGGCGATGGCGCTGTTGCCCTGGAACATCGCCCCCAGGGCCTCGCGCCCGGCACCCACGGTCTGCGCGGCATACACGAGGCCGCCCGAGGTGACCACGAGCAGCGCTGCGGTCAGCCCGGTGAGCCAGCGCCGCGAGGCGGCGACGAGCCCGCCCGGGCGGCCCAGCCGCCACGCGTCGACGAAGAGCACCGCCCACAGGGCTGCGAAGCCGGTGAGCACCCACTGCAGGCCCAGCATCAGCCAGGGACGGCCGACCAGCCCGAGGGCCGTCGACCGGCTGGCCAGGAAGAGCAGTCCCACCGCGAGCAGGAGCGCCAGCATCGTCAGCCAGACCCGCAGGCCGACGCGTCCGAGGCGACGGTTCCCTGCCACGAGCTGTGCGGCGCCGGGGAGCACCAACGTCAGGGCGACCAGGGTGAACGCACGCCGCCGCCGCATCCTGGGGCTGGCCGGGGTGGCATCGCCCAGTCGACGACCGGGGCCTCCCGACAGGTAGACGCCGTCAGCCGGCCAGCCGGAGGGCGACGGCCGGGAGCCGGTCGCGCGGCGAGGGACGACCAATCCCGGATCGGCGACGGTCGGGCGGCTCATGGTGCATCAGTATGGGACGCAACGGGTGAGAATTCTGTGACGCGTGGGATTCCAGAGTGTCGTGTCGCAGGGTCGGTTCGTCATGGAATCGGCGGTTCTGCGTCTAGGCGACTTCCGTGCGGCGTTTTGCCCGGACCACCCCCTCCCAGCAGACTTGCCGCATGAGTGGACGCCCCCAAGGCCCCGACGATGCACGCCCCATCCCCCAGGGTGGCGGTGGCAGCGGCGCCGACGCCGGGGGGGTGCCCGACGGCGAGGGGACGCCCGACGGCGAAGGCGTCTACACCGTCGACGTGCGTGGTCGGCGGCGCGACAAGGCAGCCCGCGCGGCCGAGTCGGCTCGCCCGGCCCCGGTCGCCACCGCGGGGCGGCCATCCGGCTCGGCCGGGGCACCAGCAGGGCCCTCGTATGACGACCCGTCGCCCCCGCGGCGCCGTCGCGGGTTCCCCATCGTGCGGGTCGTCCTGCTCCTGGTCGTGGCGTGGGTGGCATTCATGGTCTTCACCCCACTGCACGCATGGAACTCGGTGACCAAGGTCGACACCACGCCCGCCGGCACCCGACCCCCGGAGAGCAAGGGGTTCACCTACCTGCTCGTGGGGTCGGACAGTCGCGAGGGGCTCACCGCCGCCCAGCGCAAGGAGTACGCCACCGGCAACGCCGCGGGCCGCCGGACCGACTCGATCATCCTGGTGCACGTCTCCCAGAGCGGTGGCAAACCCGCCCTCATCTCGATCCCGCGCGACTCCTACGTGCCGATCCCCGGGCACGGCAGCAACAAGATCAACGCAGCCTTCGCCTTCGGCGGCCCGAACCTGCTGGTCCAGACCGTGGAGCAGGTCACCGACCTGCACATCGACGGGTACGTCGAGATCGGTTTCGCGGGCTTCGCGTCCGTCGTCGACAGCGTCGACGGGGTCAACATCTGCGTGCCGTTCCGGATGAACGACAAGAAGGCCGGCATCAACCTGAAGAAGGGGTGTCAGGTCCTCGACGGCAAGAACGCCCTCGGCTTCGTCCGCGCCCGCTACTCCGACCCGCGCGGC
This sequence comes from Pedococcus sp. P1_H8, assembly GCF_056405175.1. Lineage (NCBI taxonomy): Bacteria > Bacillati > Actinomycetota > Actinomycetes > Micrococcales > Intrasporangiaceae > Pedococcus > Pedococcus sp. P1_H8. The sequence continues at coordinate 257,803 of NZ_JBFUCP010000007.1, read as the reverse complement.
GACATCGGTCGCGCCGAACGCCAGCGCCAGTTCCTGGCCGCCATCATGAAGAAGGCCGCCACCCCCTCCACGGTGCTCGTGCCGACGCGCTACTGGGGGTTCACGCACGCCTCGGCGAAGGGCCTCATCGTCGGGGAGGACACCTCCCTGCGTGACGCCAGCCGGGTGCTGCTCGCGATGCGGGCCGTCTCCAACGACGAGGGGCTCAGCCTCGTGGTCCCGATCCAGAGCGTGAACTACCAGACGTCGGCCGGCAGCTCGGTCAAGTGGAACTCCCAGCGCGCCAAGGCGCTGTTCACCATGCTGCGCAACGACGAGCCCCTCGAGGCGCCTCCGGCGGGCACCGACGGCAAACCCTCCGGCGGCTGACCACACCTTTATCGGGTCTAGGGACAAGGGTGCGCTTCACCCGGGAACCGTTCCGGGGCGAAGCGCAACCTTCTCCGGCGAGGTATGCCGCGTGGGCGGCACACCTCGCCGTCACGCGAGGATCTGGCGGGCCATCACGACGCGCTGGATCTGGTTGGTGCCTTCGTAGATCTGGGTGATCTTGGCGTCGCGCATCATCCGCTCGAGCGGGAAGTCGCGGACGTAGCCCGCCCCACCGAGCAGCTGGACGGCGTCGGTGGTCACCTGCATCGCGACGTCGGAGGCGTAGCACTTGGCGGCCGCTCCGAAGAAGGGCAGGTCCTTGTCGCCCCGCTCGGACTTGGCCGCCGCGACGTAGACCATCTGGCGCGCGGCCTCGACGGCCATGGCCATGTCGGCGAGCATGAACTGGATGCCCTGGAACTCGGCGATGTGCTTGCCGAACTGCTTGCGCTCCTTGACGTAGCCGACTGCGAAATCCAGTGCCCCCTGGGCGATCCCGACGGCCTGCGCCCCGATGGTCACGCGGGTGTGGTCGAGGGTCGCGAGCGCGATCTTGAGACCCTCACCCTCGGCGCCGACGATGCGGTCGCCGGGGATGCGGACGTTGTCGAAGTGCAGCTCGCGGGTGGGGCTGCCCTTGATGCCGAGCTTGCGCTCCTTCTCACCGAACGTGAAGCCCTCGTCCGACTTCTCCAGCACGAACGCCGTGACGTTGTTGCCGCGCTTGCCGTCGGGGTCGGTGACCGCCAGGACGGTGTAGTACTCAGAGACGCCGGCGTTGGTGATCCAGGACTTCTGCCCGTTGACGATCCAGTCGTCACCGGCCCGCTTGGCGCGGGTCTTCATGGCCGCGGTGTCCGAGCCGGCCTCGCGCTCCGACAGCCCGTAGGAGAACGTCGTCCTCCCCTCCGCGAGGGGCGTGAGGTAGCGCTTCTTCACGTCGTCGTTCGCCGCGATGATCAGCGGCATCGTGCCGAGCTTGTTGACGGCCGGGATGAGCGAGGCGGACGCGTCGACCCGGGCGACCTCCTCGATGACGATGCACGTCGCGAGGGCGTCGGCGCCCACACCGCCGTACTCCTCGGCGATGTGGGGGGCGAAGAAGTCGGAGGCCACCAGGGCGTCATGCGCCTCCTGGGGGTACCGCGCCTCTTCGTCCACGGCCGCGGCATACGGAGCGATCTTGTCCTCGGCGACGGCGCGCACCGCCTCACGCAGGGCCTCGTGGTCCTCGGAGATCTTGAACAGGTCGAAGTCGCGGTTACCGGTGCTCACGGACTTCAGGTTACCCGCTGGTATGCCGTGGCGTCCCCGCCCCTGTGTGTGTCGCCGGCCACCCCGCTGCTCGCCAGGCACCCGTCGGCAGAGCAGTGGGAGAAGCGCAACACGGCTGGGATCAGCCGAAGTAGGCGAGGACCGCGTCGATGACCCGCTGCTGGTCGGCCTGGGTCAGCTCGGTCGCGCACGGCAGTGAGACACCCCGAGTGAACAGGCTCGTGCCCACCTCTCCCCCGAGGACGGCCAGGTCCGCGAACGGCGGCTGCAGGTGCAGGGGTCGCCAGAGCGCCCTCGCCCCCACACCGTGGTCGTTGAGGTGGGCCAGGAAGGCGTCGCGGCCGTCCGCCTCGGGGGTCAGGACGGAGTAGAGCCAGTACGTGGCGTCGTAGCCCTCGAGCCTGGGCGGCAGGACGAGCGGGGTGTCACGCAACGCCTCGTCGTAGCGCGCAGCGATCTCGTGCTTGCGCGACACGAACTCGTCCAGCCGCTCGAGCTGGGCCAACCCCAGGCCGGCAGCGATGTTCGTGAGCCGGTAGTTGTACCCCACCTCGTCGTGGAGGTAGCCGACGTCCGGAACCTTGGCCTGGGTGGTGAGGTGACGGGCCCGACGGGCCAGCTCCTCGTCGTCCGTGACCAGCATCCCGCCGCCACCCGTCGTGGCGATCTTGTTGCCGTTGAACGAGAACGCGCCGACCCGGCCCACGCTGCCGGTGTGCTTGCCCGCCAACGTTCCGGTCCCGGCGTAGGAGGCGCCGAGCGACTCGGCGGCGTCCTCGAGGATCGGAACGCCGTAGCGCTCGCAGATCGGGGCGATCGCCTCCAGGTCGGCTGGCTGGCCCAGGACGTGGACCACCTCGACCGCCTTGGGCATCGGCTCTCCGGCCTGCTGACGGCGCGCCAGCTCGCTCTCGAGCAGGACCGGGTCCATGTTCCAGGTGTCGGTCTCGGAGTCGATGAAGACGGCCGTCGCGCCCGTGTAGGCGATGGGGTTGACCGAACCCACGAAGGTGAAGTCCGAGCAGAAGACCTCGTCGCCCGGTCCCACGTCGAGCAGGAGGAGCGCGATGTGGATGGCGGCGGTGCCGGTCGAGCAGGCGACGGCGAACCGGCTGCCGACGCGCTCGGCGAACCGCAGCTCGAACTCGTTGACGAACGGGCCGACCGACGAGACGAAACCCGACTCAACCGCCTCGAGCACGTAGCGGCGTTCGAGTGCGCCGATGTTGGGAACGGCGAGGGGAATAGTGCCCTCCGGGCCACGGGCGCCCGGTGCGTGGGCCTCTCCGGCAGGGATGCTCATCGGTGGTAGTGCCCCGCGGTCTCCGCGTCGACCCGTGGCCGCAGCCACTCGGCGGTCCGGGACAGGCCCTCCTCCAGCGAGACGGTGGGGGCCCACCCGAAGGTGGCGTGCGCATTCGACGGATCGGACAACAAGATCTCGACCTCGGACCCGTCGGGCCGGAGCCGCGCCTCGTCCGTGACGATCTCCGCGGTGGACCCGGTGACCTTCTTGCACAGGTCGACGACCTCACCGACCGACACGGTGCGGCCGGTGCCGAGCTGCACCGTGGTGCCGGGGGCGACCTCCGCGAGGGCGGCGCGCACGAACCCGTCAGCGGTGTCGGTGACGTAGGTGAAGTCGCGCTTGGGCGAGATGGCACCGAGCTTGACCTGGGTGGCGCCGGCAAGCAGCTGGGACAGCACGGTGGGGATGACCGCCCGGAACGACTGTCGCGGCCCGAAGGTGTTGAACGGGCGCAGCGTCGTCACGGGGGTGTCGAAGGACAGCGCGTAGGACTCGCACATCTTGTCGGCACCGATCTTGGTGGCCGAGTAGGGCGACTGACCCCGCAAGGGGTGGGCCTCGGTGATCGGCACCTCCTCGGGTGTGCCGTAGACCTCCGAGGTCGAGGTGTTGACCATGCGGGGCGTCCCGTGGCGACGCACGGCCTCGAGGACGTTGAGCGTGCCGATGATGTTGGTCTCGACGTAGGACCGGGGTGCGACGTACGAGAAGGGGATCGCGATGAGGGCGGCGAGGTGCAGCACCGCATCGGCTCCCTCGACGGAGGCAAGCACATGCTCGGGGTCGCGGATGTCTCCGAGGATGACCTCCGCCTGACCGTCACGGACCGCCTGCTTGAACGGTTCGGACTCGTCGAGCCACCCCGTCGACCCGTTGGAGTTGTACAGGCAGAAAGCGCGGACGTGCGCACCGTCGGCCACGAGGCGCTCGACCAGATGGCTGCCGATGAAGCCGTCCGAGCCGGTCACGAGCACGGTCTTGCCCCGGAGGCTCCCCTGCATTGCCAGGGGGGTGAGCTCAGCGTCGGTCACGCCTGTCCTTTCGCGCGGGCGAGGTCCACGGGGGTGCCCACATCGATCCAGTCGGAGGAAATCGTCCATGCGGCAACACGGTCACCGCGGTCCAGACAAAGCTGGACCAGTCCCGGCATCGTACTGGCCTCCCCCTCGGGGAGCAGAGCCAGCGCCGCCGGCTCCACGGCATACACGGCCGCGTTGATGTTGAAGCGGATGGTCGGTTTCTCGGTCACCGCGGTGACGAGGTGGCCGTCGCTCTCGACGACACCGAAGGGAACCTCGTGCTGGTAGCTGCGCACCCCCATCGTGACCTGGGCCCCGCGGCGCCGGTGGAACTCCAGCAGCTGGCCGGTGTCGAACTCGACCATGAGGTCGCCGTTCATGACGATGACCGGGTCGGCGAGGTCGCCACGCTCCTGGCGCAGCAGGGTGAGCGAACCCGCTGTGCCGAGGGGGCGGTCGGGCTCCTCACGGAGGTAGCGAACAGAACACCCGAGCCGGGTGCCGTCGCCGAGGTGCGCTTCGATCTGGTCGGCGAGGTGGTTGACGCTGACGTAGACCTCGCGGATGCCGTCGCCGACGAGGTTGAGGATGATCCACTCGATGATCGACCGGCCCGCCACCGTCATCAGGGGCTTGGGGGTGTGCTTGGTGAGGTCGCCGAGCCGGGTGCCCTTGCCGCCGGCCATGATCACGGCGACGTTGGGCAGGGGGTCGGCTCCCACGACGTCCGAGAGGGTGTGCAGCCCGACCACGGTGCCGTCCTCCTCCACCTCGGGGACAGCCGAGATGCGCAGGGCACGCATGAGGTCGAGAACCAGGGCGCGAGGCGAGCCCGCGGCGACGGTCTGAGGAGTCGTCGTGGCGTGCTCGAGCGCAGGATCGTCGAGATGCGCCCCACGGAGCAGGGCCCGACGGACGTCGCCGTCGGTCAGCAGCCCGGCCAGCCGGCCGTCGGGCTCGGTGAGCATGCACAACGACGAAGCCAACGTGTCGATGACGATCGCAACGTCACGGAGGCTTGCGGTGGTCGGGGCGCAGGCCTCCTGCAGCTGGCGCTGGGTCACCGGTCCTCCTCGAGCTGGAGCGCCGACCCAAGGTCGACGAAAGGTTTCACGCGAGGCGATGCGGGCGCCTGCCGCACGATATCGAGGATGCGGTGACTGGCGTCTCCGCTCCCGTAGGGGTTGACCACTGTGCGAGCCTGGGCTCCGAACTCCGGGCTGAGCGCGACGGCGAGGCCCTTGCTCACGGCTGCGCTGCCCTCGGCCACGTCCACGACGTTGGCGCCGCGCAGCCTGCCCTGCTGCCGCGCGCCGATGTTGACCGCGGGGAGGTGCGCCGCAGCGGCCTCGATGATCCCCGAGGACGAGTTGCCGACCACGACGTCGACGCTCGCCAGGACGCGCGGGAAACGCGCGCCGAGAGCCTCGACGACGACGACCCCGGGTTCGCCGTCGGCCGCCTTGGTGAGGGCGGCGATGATCTCCTCGCGGCCGGCGTCCATCCCGGGATAGGTGGCCACCACGGTGCCGCAGTGCTCGAGAGTCGCCGCCAGCGCCTCGGCCGCCCACGCGCCCACCGGCGCGCCCGCCTCGGCGGTCGGAGGGTGGTAGGTGAAGAGCGCGACAGGGCGGCGCACGGGCACACCCAGCTGCTCACCCAGCTCGGCGTCGGAGTACGGCTCGGCCCTGGCCAGCCGGTCCAGCCCGGGCGCGCCGGTCACGTGCACCCGGTCGGCGGGCTCACCCATCTGGCGCAGTCTCGCGGCCGCGTCCTCGGAGGCGACGCAATGCTGGTCGGCGAGCTTGCTGACAGCGTGCCGGACGCGTTCGTCCAGAGCGCCCTCGGTCACCTCGCCCCCGTGCAGGTGCACGATGGGGACGCCGGCAAAGAAAGCTGGCGGCACGGCATACAACAGCTCCCACCGGTCGCCGAGCACGACGAAAACGTCAGGCGCGACCTCGCGCAGCAGCCGGGATGCGCCGGCCGCCAGCCGCGGACCGTGCTCGAGCATCGCCTCGACGGTGATCGTGCCGATCGGCTCGGCGAGCTCGTGGACGGCGTCGCGCCAGCCGTCCACCCGGCTGGTGGCCGGGAGCGCGGCGGCGAGCTCGTCACCGGCGTAGGCCACACCGGTGAACAAGTGCAGATCGATGTCCGCCGCGTCGGCGAGCGCCGTGATCACGGGCGACAGCGGTCCGAGGTCTGCCCGTGTGCCGACGAAGACTGCTACGCGCAGCCGTTGCCGCGTGGCGGTCATCGGGCTCCCGCGGGTGACAGGTCGTCCTCGCCGATGGGAGCGCCCGCCGGCACCGACCGGCCGAGACCACGGCCTCGGATGTCGACGGCAGGGCTGACGCCACCCTCTGGCCGCAGCAGGAGCAGGTGCTCGTCACCGAGGACGGTGCCCTCCGGCAGGTCTGCGGCCGCGTGCCAGCTGCGCCGAACCAGCGCCGCATTCTCCTCCTCCGACGGCATCCTCCGCTTGATCCCGTCGCCGAGCCCGAGCGCCAGCACCTTGGTCTGGGTCACGTAGTCGGTCAGCTCCGCGGGCTCGAGCGAGGCCCGGTGGTCCGGGCCGGGCAGGGTGCGGTCAGTCGTGTAGTGCTTCTCGAGGATGCTCGCCCCGAGCGCAACCGCGCCCAACGCGGTGGTCAGGCCGGGTGTGTGATCGGACCAACCCACCGGTATGCCGTGTGCTTCCTGCATCGCGGGGATGGCCCGGAGGTTGCACTCCTCGATCGGCGCGGGATAGGCCGAGACGCAGTGGAAGAGGATCAGGCCGGGCGCCTGCTCGCAGGCGCTCACGGCATCCGCGACCTCCTGCGCCGTGCCCATCCCCGTCGAGACGAGCAGGGTGACGCCGAGCGAGGCCAGTGCGCGCAGGTAGGGAATGTTGGTGAGCTCCCCCGACGACACCTTGAGGGCGGGAAGGCCGAGGGCGACGAGCATCTCCGCACTGGCGGTGTCGAACGGCGTGCTGAGGAAGGTGATGCTGCGCTCCGCGGCGTGAGCCTGGAGCTCGGCCCACGCCGTCTGCGGCAGGGTGAGCGCCTCGAGCAGCGAGCGCTGGTCCTGTGCGCCCCCGCGGGCGCGCTGGTAGGGCGTCGACGACGCAGTGCTCGACACGAGCATGGCGGGGTCGAAGGTCTGGAACTTGACCGCATCCGCGCCGGACTCGGCCGCCACGTCGATCAGCTCGTGGGCGAGCTGGAGGTCGCCGTTGTGGTTGACCCCCGCCTCGGCGATGACGAAGACGTCCCCTGCGGTGGGAATGCTTCGGCCTGCGATCTCGGCAGTGCGCATGAGTGCCCTCTCCTCGTGGTCGTGGTCAGCTCGCGGTGGGCTCGTGGTGGTGGTCGGCTCGTGGTCGGTCGGTGCTAGCCGTGGTTCGTCTGGCCGAGCTCGACTGCCGGGACACCGGCTACCGTCCGGCCAGCCGCCACATTGTCCCGCACGACGGCACCAGCGCCCACCACCGCACCCGCGCCCACGGTGCGGCCCGGCAGGATGCGCGCACCCGAACCGACCATGGCACCGGCCCCGACGCGTGCCGCTCCGAGCAGCACGGCCCCCGGGGCGATGTGGGCAGCATCCCCGATGACGCAGTCGTGCTCGACGACCGCGGCGGTGTTGACGATGACACCGCGGCCCACCCGCGCCAACGGTCCGATGTGCGCATGCTCGTGGATGACGCACGCAATGCCGACCTCGGCATCACGCGCCATTGACGCCGTGAGCGCGAGCACCGGAGGCACGGACGCCTGACGTTGCACCACGAGCTCGACGAGGGCAGCGCGGGCGGCGTTCGCACCGACTCCCAGCGCAACCCGGTGCCCCTCCTCCAGTGCCCTGGCTATGGCGGTGTGGTCATCGGCAAGCACCGGAACCGCCCAGGGCGAACCCTCGAAGTCGCCAGCCACGGCGACCACCAGGCCACCCGCCCGCTCGATCACGTCGCAGACGCTGCGCGCGTGTCCACCTGCACCCAGCACGATCCACGTCGGGGGGGAGGTCATGGGGAGAAACTACCCGCCCTCCAGCCCGAGGGACGACCGACGCCCCATGGTGCGTGACGGGGCCCGACGTCATGGCACTATGACTGCTCGAGTCGTTGCACCGAGGCGAGGAGGAGCTCCCATGAGCGGCACCGTCGTCGTCAGGGGCTTGGGCTCCATCGGCCGCCGGCACGCGGCCGTCCTCCGGGATCTCGGCGCCGACGTCCACGGTTGGCCGGTTCGCCCACGCGAAGGCGACCTGGACGGCATACCGCTGCTCGACGACATCCAGGGCACCGAGCTGAGCGGGCGCGCCGACCTGGTGGTCATCGCCACGGACACGGCCAGGCACGTCGACGACGCACTCGCCGCACTCGACGCGGGCGCGGCGCGGGTGCTGCTGGAGAAACCGGTCGCGCCGACGGCCGATGACGCAGGGCGTCTCTTGCACCACCCGGAGGCCGCGCACAGGGTCTTCGTGGCGGCCCCCCTGCGAGCGCACCTCGGCTTCCTCGAGTTCCGCGACCGTGCACTCGCCCTGCCTACCCCGGCCAGCGCGCACGTCTACTCGCAGTCCTGGCTGCCCGACTGGCGACCGGAACGCGACTACCGCCAGTCCTACTCGGCACGCGCCGACGAGGGCGGCGTGCTGCGCGACCTCGTGCACGAGATCGACTACGCCGTCGCGGTCTTCGGCCCGCCCGCGGAGGACAGCATCCAGGCCGTCGTCGAGTGGGACGGGCCCCTTGAGATCGCCGCCGAACAAGGGGCAACGATGCTCTGGCGGACGCCGTCTGCGACGGTCACGCTCCGGCTGGACTACACGACTCGCCCCGCTCGCCGAGGGGCTCTGGTCACCACCGCCGACGGCAGTGTCGCGTGGGACCCGGTGACCGGGTCGGTGTCGTCCACGGCGCCCGACGGGTCCGTCGACGTGGTGGCCTTTCCCGAAGATCTCGAGCGCAACGGGGTGATGGCACGGCAGGCGCAGGCCGCACTGGCATTGGCCCCGACGGCAGATGCTGAGCTGCTCCTGCGCGCAGGGGCGCCCGCGACCCTCGCCGAGGGCGCCCTCGCCGTGCGCATCTGCGACAACGCCAGAGGGTCGGACGACCCCGTCGAGACGTTTCGTCCCCGCCCACGAGGAGCGAAGTCCCCATGAGCGCTGCACCCCGAGTGCTGGCCGTCATCCCCGCCAGAGGCGGCTCGCGCGGACTGCCGGGCAAGAACGTCCGCCCGCTGTGCGGCATCCCCCTGGTCGGCCACGCGATCCGCGCGGCCGCGATGACGCCCAGCGTCACCCGCACGATCCTGACCACCGACTCGGAGGAGATCGCCGACGTCGCTAGACGGTTTGGGGGAGACGTCCCCTTCATGCGCCCCGTCGAGCTCGCCGGTGACGACACGCCGATGGCCCCCGTGGTGGCCCACGCGCTGGCTTCGGTCGAGCGGGAGGAGGGTCAGTCCTACGACGCAGTGCTGCTGCTCGACCCCACGAGCCCGGCTCGACTGCCCCAGCAGCTCGACGCGGCCGCTGAGCTCCTCTGGAGCAACCCCGACCTGGACGGCGTGATCTCGGTGTCCGAGCCGACGTTCCAGCCGGAGTGGGTCGGGGTCCGGGAAGTGGGCGCGAATGGAGCGCTCGAGCGCTACTTCGCCAGCGGCACCGGCGTGGTTCGACGTCAGGACGCCGGCCGCTACCTTCGGATCAACGGCAACTTCTACATCTGGCGTGCCGCCTCGGCCCGGGCGTTGGAGCGCTCGTGGTTCGATGAAGGGACCTATGCCGGCATCGAGATCCCCGAGGCCCAGGCCTTCTCGATCGACGATGAGTACGAGTTCCGGCTCATCGAGGCGCTCATCGACGCCGGGCTGATCACCTTTCCCTGGATGGAGGACCACGCATGACCGCCAGCCTCGCTGGACGCACCGCCGTGGTCACCGGTGGCGCCGGCCCTCTGGGCCGCGTTCTCGCGGGCGCGCTCGTCATTGCCGGAGCCAAGGTGGTCGTCGTCGACCGTGCAGGCGTCGACGAGACCGTGGCAGCGCTGGGGGATGGTCACCTCGGCGTCACCGCCGACCTGATGACCACCCAAGGACTCGCGGCAGTGGAGCAGCGCGTCACCGAGCTCGGGGCCTGCGACATCCTGGTGCACAACGCCGCCTTCACGGGGACCTCCGGGATCGCCGGGTATGCCGTGCCGTTCGACGAGCAGACCGACGAGGCCTTCGCGATGGCGACCTGGCTCAACCTCACCGTGCCCTTCTCCCTCACGCGGCGGCTGGCGCCGCTGCTGCGCGCCGGTGGGCACGGCAGCGTCATCACGGTGTCCTCGATCTACGGGCTCGTCGGGCCCAACATGGGTCTCTACGAAGGCACCCGAATGGGCAACCCTGCGGCCTACGGCGCCACCAAGGGTGGCCTCGTCCAGCTCACTCGCTACCTCGCGACCGTTCTGGCGCCCGACATCCGCGTCAACGGCTTTGCCCCCGGCGGCATCGAACGTGGGCAGGACCCTGCGTTCCTCGACCGGTACAGCCGGCTCACCCCCCTCGGACGGATGGCGACGGAGCACGACTTCGCCGGGGTGGTGACCTGGCTGGCCGGCGACGACTCGGCATACGTCACCGGTCAGATGGTGGCCGTGGATGGCGGGTGGACCGCGTGGTAGAACCGGGCACGACCGTCGCCCACCCACACCTGCAGGCGGCGAGCAAGCACCAGCTCTTCTACTTCGACGCGGTCCGCGGCCTGTCCGCCCAGATGGTCGTGGTCGGGCACTCCCTCAACCTCTTCCTGCCCGCCGTCTTCATGGTCCAGCGTTCCAACGGCACCTACCGCACCATGCCCGGCATGTTCTACATGCAGAGCCTCGGCGTGCTGCTGTTCTTCGTCCTGTCCGGCTTCCTCGTCAGCCGGTCGGCGCTGACCAAGATGGCCTCCCCGGGCTACACCTTCGGCGAGTTCTTCCTCGAGCGGTTCGCGCGGATCTTCGTCCCGTTCGTCCCTGCGGTCCTCCTCGTCGCCATCGCGGACCGGGTAGTCCTGCAGGGGCGGCCGAACCCGTTCACGAAGGTTCCCCTCGACGTGTGGACCACCATCACGAACGTCACGATGCTCTACAACAACCCAGTCCTGCGGGAGGTCGGCGACCTCACCGGACTACCCCTGCGGACGAGCCCGATCGGGACCGCCGACCCGTTCTGGTCGGTGGTCATCGAGTTCTGGATCTACATCACCTTCGGCCTGATCCTGCTGCGACTGTTCCGAGACCGGCGAATTGGGGTTGTCGGCCTGCTAGCCCTGCTCTTCTCCCTCGCTGTCGTGGCCCAGACGATGGTCGCGAGCCAAGGCCTCGTCCTGGCATGGGTGATGGGCATGGCCTACGCCATCGGACATGGGCGCGCCTGGTTCAGCCATCGCCGCCTCCACCAGGTTCTGGGCGTGGTCGGGCTCGTGGCGACCCCCCTGTGCCTGCTTCGCACGCACTGGAACGTGTATGACGAATTCGTCGCGCTCTCACTGTCGGTTGCAGTGATGTCCTTGTATGCCGGGTTCGGCCGCCCGGCGCCGGCGACAGGCCCGGCCAGCCCGGCAGCAGCGGCGGCAGCGAAGGGTGGGACCGGTGCAGCGGTGATGCCGACCGGTCAGTCACACATCCCCGCTCCCGTACGCACGATCGTCAAGTACGTGTCGGACTACTCGTACTCGCTCTACCTGGTCCACTTCAGCCTGCTCATCTACCTGCAGACCGTGCCCTCAGTGCGCGCCCACCCCGCTGCGGCGATCGTGTTCGGCTTCCTTGTCACCAACGTCGTCGCGTTCGGCTTCTGGTTCCTGATCGAGCGCCACTACCCCTCGGTACGCAGGGGCCTGCGCCGCACCCGTGTCTGGCAGACACTGTTCCCGGCGCGGCCGACCAGCGCGCCCTCCGCCTGACGCGCCGTCAGCCGGCTCAGCGACGACGCGGCAGGTGCCAGAGGTGGCCGTGCTCCTCGCGGTCGAGCAGCTCGGGCATCACGTCGCGCTCGAACATCGCCATGCCGGTCGTGTCGTAGGCCGCCTCGGGGAAGTTGAGGATCGCGTAGGTCAGCCCGAGCTTCTCCAGGCCGCCGAGCTTCTCCACGATCTGCTCGGGGGTACCGACCGTCGCGGCATGGCGGTAGTCCGCGAGGAGGTGGTCGACGCGGGTCTCCGGCGTCCCCACCGAGAGCAGCCGCGCCCGCAGGCTCGCGAACCGGTCGTCGACCTCGCGCTCGGAGGCGCCGATGAAGACGTTGAGGTTGCCGCTGCGGACGATCTCACCGAAGTCACGGCCCACGTCGTCGCAGTGGCCCTTGAGGATCGCGCTCTTGGCGGCGAAGCCCTCGGGGCTGGGGTCGAAGTTGGTGTAGTCGGCGTACTGGGCAGCAATGCGCAACGTCTTCTTCTCGCCCCCACCGGCGATCCACATGGGGATGCCGTTGTGCTTCGACCCCGGGGCCGTCGTGCCCTGGAGCGGCTGCGGATAGCAGCGGGCGCCGTCGACCTGGAAGTGCTTGCCCTCGAAGGTTGCCGTGCCGGTCGTCCACATCTGGCGGAAGATCTGGACGCCCTCGTCGAGGGCCCGCAGGCGCTCCCCGGCGCGCGGGAAGCCGTAGCCGTAGGCGCGCCACTCATGCTCGTACCAGCCCGCGCCGATGCCCATCTCGAGCCGACCCTCGGAGATGATGTCGACCGTGGCGGCGACCTTCGCGAGGTAGGCCGGGTTGCGATAGGCCATGCAGGTGCACATCTGTCCCAGCCGCACCCGCCCGGTGACAGCGGCGAAGGCGGCCATCAGGGTCCACGCCTCGTGCGTCGCCTCCTCGCTGGGGATCGGCACGGTGTGGAAGTGGTCGAAGACCCAGATCGAGGACCAGTCATCGTTGGCGTCGGCTCGGCGCGCCAGACCCGCCATCACGCCCCAGTGCTGGCTGGGGTCGATCCCGACGAGATCCATGCGCCAGCCCTGTGGCACGAACAGTCCGAACTTCATGGGGCCGACGTTACTGCCTTCCGCTGCCACACCCCTCTGCCTCTCCCTCTGGCTCTCCCTCTGCCTCTCCCTCTGCCTCTCCCGTGCACCCCTCCCCAAGGCGTCCTCACCGTGTGATGCTGAGGTCATGAGCTTTCGCCACCAGAACGATCCCGACCTCATCCGCGAGCTCCTCATCGACCCCGGCATCTGGGTCGTCGTCGGCCTCTCGAACAACCTGGAGCGTGAGGCGTTCGGGGTCTCCCGCTGGCTCAAGGTCGAGCTCGGCAAGGGTCTGATCCCCGTGCACCCCAAGGCAGAGACCGTGCACGGCGAACAGGGTTACGCGTCGCTGTCCGACATCCCCGACGGCACGGACATCAAGGTCGTCGACTGCTTCGTCAACTCCGAACACGTCGGGCCCGTGGTGGACGAGGCCATCGCCAACAAGGACCGGCTGTTGATCGACGCCATCTGGATGCAGCTCGGTGTCGTGGACGAGGCCGCCGCCGACCGCGCTCGCGCCGCCGGGATGGACGTCGTCATGGACACCTGCCCGCGGATCGAGTGGCGAGGGGTGCGGTCGGCCGGCATGGCCCGTTAGGAGCCAGCGATGGCCGGCTAGGAGCCGCCGCGCCGCTCGCGCAACGCGGCACCCTTGGCGTGGGCCTGGTCCCGCAGCGCCGCCTGGAAGGCCGTCATCCGCGCACGCAGCCCCGCGGCATACTCCCCCTCGCCGGCGGCGAGGATGCGGGCGGCCAGCAGCCCCGCGTTGCGGGCCCCGCCGATGGAGACGGTCGCGACCGGGACACCCGCGGGCATCTGGACGATCGAGAGCAGCGAGTCCATGCCGTCGAGGTACTTCAGGGGCACGGGCACGCCGATCACCGGCAACGGCGTCACCGACGCGAGCATGCCGGGCAGGTGCGCCGCACCGCCGGCACCTGCGATCACCACACGCAGACCGCGCCCAGCTGCGTTCTGGCCGTAGGCGATCATCTCCTCGGGCATCCGGTGCGCGGAGACCACGTCGGCTTCGTAGGCGACGCCGAACTCCTCGAGCGCCTGCGCGGCCAGCTCCATGACCGGCCAGTCGCTGTCGCTGCCCATGACCAGCCCGACCAGCGGCGACGTCTCGGTGGTCGTGCGAGCTGTGGTGGGGTCGCTCATTCGGTGATCACTCCTGCGAGGTAGTCGGCCGCGTGGCCGGCGCGCTCGCGCAGCTGCGCGAGGTCGGAGCCGGAGACGTTGACGTGGCCGATCTTGCGACCCGGGCGGACGCCCTTGCCGTAGAGGTGCACCTTGAGCCCGGGGTCCCGCGCCATGATGTGGCGGTAGGCCGGGTAGAGCTCGGGGTAGTCGCCGCCGAGGACGTTGGCCATCACGGTGTGCGGCTCACGCTGGGTGGGCGCCCCGAGCGGCAGGTCGAGGACCGCGCGCAGGTGCTGCTCGAACTGACCGGTCACCGCGCCGTCCATCGACCAGTGCCCGCTGTTGTGCGGGCGCATGGCCAGCTCGTTGACGACGTATGCCGGGGCGCCGGTCCCCGGGTCCCTCACCTCGAACATCTCGACGGCGAAGACTCCTGTGACGCCGAGGTTCTCGGCGATGCGCAGCCCGGCTTCGGTGGCCACCGCGGCGAGGGCCGGGTCGAGGCCCGGGGCGGGCGCCAGCACCTCGGTGCAGATGCTGTCGGTCTGGACCGTCTCGACGACCGGCCAGGCAGCGGCCTGGTTGGAGGGGCTGCGGGCGATGAGCACGGCCAGCTCGCGGACGAAGTCGACCTTCTCCTCCACCAGGATCCCGTCGGAGAGCAGACCGGTCGTCCCCTGCTGCTGCGCGACGAGGGCCAGCCAGTCGTCGACCTCAGCGGTGGAGTCGATGACGCGAACTCCCTTGCCGTCATACCCGCCGCGCGGTGTCTTGGCGACGATCGGCCAGCCGACCCGCTCCGCAAAGGCCTCGACCTCGGCCGCCGTGCGAGCGCTCGCCCACGCAGGGCAGGCGACGCCGATCTCGGTGAGCCGCTCACGCATCGCCAGCTTGTCCTGGGCGAAACGCAGGGCCTCGGGCGTGGGGTGCAGCGGGATGCCCTCTGCGACAAGGGCTTCCAGCACATTGGCAGGGACGTGCTCGTGGTCGAAGGTGACGACGTCACACTCCCTGGCGAAGGCCAGCACCGCGTCGACGTCGGTGTGGTCACCGACCGGTGATGACGGGATGACCTGGGCTGCGGCCGCGTCCGGCGCCTCGGCCAGGACGCTGAGGGTGATCGCCAGCTCTGCCGCTGGGGCGGCGCACATCCGCGCCAGCTGCCCGCCGCCGACGATGCCGACGACCGGGAATCCTCCGGGGGCGCGCTGCGGTGACGTCACGCGGCGAGGATATCGGCCGCAGTCGCCGACGGGCCGCGGGCATCCGCCGATAGGCTCCTCTGGTGTCCGAGAACCACTCCGTCGTCGCCCGCCTGCGCGGCACGATCGACGTCCTGTACCGCGAGATGATCAAGTTCGGGATCGTCGGAGCGGTGGCCTTCGTCGTGGACCTCGGCCTGTTCAACATCTTGCGCAACACCGTGCTGTCGGGCTACGGCAACGGGCCCCTCTCCCGCGCGGTCGTCGCCACGATCATCTCGGCGGCGGTCGCCACGTGTGTCGCCTGGATCGGCAACCGGATGTGGACGTTCCGGCACCGCCGCAACCGGCCCGTCCACTACGAAGCCCTCCTCTTCGCCCTCACCAACGGCGTGGCGCTGCTCATCCAGGCGGCCTGCGTCGGCTTCTCGCACCACTTCCTCGGGCAGGAGAGCCTGGTGGCCGAGAACGTCGCCAAGCTCGTCGGCATCGCACTCGGCACGCTGTTCCGGTTCTGGGCCTACCGCAGGTTCGTCTTCAGCGAGGAGCCCCTCACCGACACCTCACCCCTGACCGAGACCCAGGGCTGATTCTCGGCTCCGTGGCGCCTTTATCGGGTAACCCGATAAAGGTGCGACAGCTCCGGCCGTCAGGCGTCGGACTCGCTGAGGAACAGCGCGAAGATCGCCGGCTGGGCCTGGATGAGCTCGAGCCGGCCACCGTTGGACTCGGCCAGGTCGCGCGCGAGCGCCAGCCCGAGGCCGGTGCCGGTCGTGGTCACCGAGCGCTCGAAGATGTGGGGTGCGATCGAGGACGGGACCCCCTCGCCCTGGTCGCTCACCTCGACGACGACCGACGGGCCGCTCCGCCGGGCATGGACGTCGACCGTGCCCCGGCCGTGGGCGAGCGCGTTCTCGAGCAGGGTCGAGAGCACCTGCGACAGGTCGACCGGTTTGGCCTGGACGACCAGGCCACGTTCACCGTGGACCCGGACGCTGCGTCGAGCCTGCTCGAAGGCCGGTTGCCACTCCCGCTGGAGAGCCGCGATGACGGAGTCGAGCGAGACGGTGGCCTTGGACTCGTCGCCACCGCGACGGGTGCGGGACATCAGGTCGTCGACCACGCGCGTGAGGCGTTCGACCTGGTCGATCGCGATGTTGGCCTCCTCCTGCACGACATCGAGGTCGTCGGTGGCGGCGATCTCCTCCAGCCGCATCAACAGCGCGGTCAACGGCGTCCGCAGCTGGTGGGAGGCGTCCGCGGCGAAGTCTCGTTCCGACGCGAGTGACTTGGTCAGTCGCTGGGCGCTGCGCGACAGCACCTCCGACACCTGGTCAAGCTCGGCGATGCCTGAGTTGATGGGTTGGATCCGGGACTCGCCCGCACCCAGCCGCTCGGCTCGCTCGGCGAGGAGGGTCATCGGACGCGACATGCTGTGCGCCTGTCGGATGGCCACCAGGACCCCCACCCCCAGGGCCACCACGCCGAGGCCGATGACCACGAGGACCAGCCGCATCGAGGTCGAGGCGGGGGTGCCCTCCTCGAGCCAGGTCGCCACGATCCCCTTGCCGTGGACCGTGGCGTTCCAGATGGCGAACGCCACCGGGGTCATGGTGATCAGGATCGCCAGCGCCACCGCAAGAACGGTCGAGCGGATCAGCTGTTGCCGCATCGTCAGCGGTCAGATCTCGTCGCCGCGCTCGAACCGGAACCCGACTCCACGGACGGTGGCGATGTAGCGAGGCTGCGCGGCGTCGTCACCGAGCTTTCGGCGCAGGACGGAGATGTGCATGTCGAGGGTCTTGGTCGACCCGAACCAGGCGGTCTCCCAGATCTCGCGCATCAGCTGCTCACGCGAGACGACCTTGCCCTGCTCACGCACCAGCACGCGCAGGAGGTCGAACTCCTTGGCGGTCAGCTGGAGCTCCTCCTCCTTGAACCACGCCCGCCGACCCTCGGGGTCGATGCGGACGAGCTCGTGGGCGGAAGGGGCGTCGGTGGGGTTGCGCCGCAACAGCGCCCGCACCCGGGCCAGCAGCTCGGCGAGCCGGAACGGCTTGGTGACGTAGTCGTCGGCCCCCGCATCGAGGCCCACGACCGTGTCGACCTCGTCGGCCCGGGCGGTGAGGATCAGCACGGGCACGGTGCGACCCTCGGCACGGATCCGGCGACACACCTCGAGCCCGTCGACGTACGGCAGACCGAGGTCGAGCACGACCAGATCTGGGTTCTCCGCGGACGCTTCGAGTGCCGCTCGTCCGTCGGCGCGGACGTCCACGTCATACCCCTCACGGCGGAGGGCGCGAGCTAGCGGCTCGGAGATGGCAGGGTCGTCCTCAGCGAGGAGCACACGGGTCATGAGGGTGATGCTATGTAGAACGGACCCATCTCAGCGACCAGGCCACTCGGGACGGCGTTTCTCGTTGAACGCCGCGACCCCCTCAGCACGGTCCCCGGAGAAGGCCGTGGCCGCCCACATCTCGTCCTCGATGCGCAGGCCGGAGTCCAGATCGGTGTCGAAGCCGCGCCGCATGGCGGCCTTGGCGTTGCGCACGCCGACGGGTGAGTGGGAGGCGATCGTGGTAGCCAGCTCGAGGGCGCGGTCACGCGCAGTTCCCGCCGCCACGACCTCGTCCACGGCGCCCAGGCGGCACGCGTCGTGGGCGGCATACCGCTGGGCGGTGAAGATCATCTGCGCCGCCCGGGACCAGCCCACGCGGCGGGTCAGCAGCTGGGTGCCGCCACCGCCGGGGATCACGCCGACACTCACCTCGGGCAGGCCCACGACCGCGTCCTCACCGCACACGACCAGGTCGCAGGAGAGCGCGATCTCGAAGCCGCCTCCCAGCGCGAAGCCGTCCACCGCGGCGATCGCGGGCACAGGAAGGTCCAGGACCCCCCGGTATGCCGCCTGCGCCAGCGGCCGCTGGGCGCGCAGGTCGTCGTCGGTGAAGGAGTTGCGCTCCTTGAGGTCGGCGCCGACGCAGAAGGCCCGCGGATGGGTGGACGACAGCACGACCGCGCGGACGCCGGGGTCCTCGGCGAGCTCGGCGGTCGCCGCGGCGAGGGCCTGTGCCATCGCGGTCGAGACGGCGTTCATGGCCTCGGGGCGGTCGAGGACGAGCTCGGCCACGTGGCCGCCGTCGCCGTGGCGCTCGATACGGACGAGCTCTGTGCTCATGAGGACGCCTTTCGGGTGGTGGTGACGGCCTGCGGGGTCGGCTGGCGTCCGCCGGCGGCCCGGCGCAGTTCGCTGGGGGTGACCGGACCGATGCCGCGGAGCGTGCGACGACGCAGCGCGGTCGTCTCGAACCCCGACAGGGCCGCGAGTGCCGAGGCGAGGGCATCGTCGACCAGCACTCCCCCACCAGGTGCCACGCTGGTCAGTCGGCTGGCGCGGTTGACCGTCGTGCCGAAGACGTCGCCGAGGCGCGACAGGACCGGTCCGACGGCCATGCCCACCCTCACGTCGGGCAGCAGGTCGTCCTCGGCCATCGTCTCCACCAGGTCGAGCGCCACCGCCGCCGCCGGCGCCGCGTCGATGGTGACGAACAGGATCTCGTCGCCCACGGTCTTGATGACGCGTCCCCCGTGCGCCGTGACGATGTCGGTCGCCAGCGCCTCGAACCGCTGCACCACCACGGCCAGCTGGCGCTCGGTCATCCGCCGGACCAGCGAGGTGAAGTTGACCAGGTCGGCGAACCCGACGACCCGGCGCACGCCCTGGGAGGACTGCTGGGGGTCGGCATCGGCCAGCATGCGCGAGATGGCGGCGGTGAGGTGGCGCCGCCAGGCGTAGATGAGCAGGGGCTCGAGCTGGTCGGCCATGTCGGTGAGCTTGCGGGCGGCGGCCTCGGCAGCAGCGAGGTCGGGCACGGCTCGGGCGTCAGCCTCGTCCAGCGCCGCCTCGAGATCGGGATCGGCGAGCGCCTCGGCCATCAGCTGGGTCTGCCAGACGGCGAGACGGTCGGTGGTGCGGGCGAAGGCCCGGGTCATCGCCAGGGCCGTCGCCTCGTCGAGCTCCTGCTCGCGTACCAGTCGCGCGGTGGCCACCAGGGCCATCTGGTCGGCCTCGGTGAACATGGCGTCGTCGTCCTCGACGTTCGGGAAGCCCAGCGCGTGCCAGAACTTCCGGGCCGACAGCAGCGACACCTCGGCGCCGCGGGAGACGTCGCGGCGGGCCATGGTGGCCGGCTTGCCGAGCAGTCGCGCCTCGAGGTCGTCCGGGCGCAGCGCCGCGAAGTCCTCCGGGCGCACCACCCGGTGCCGGCCAACCTCGCTCATGCGGTCACCCTAGGGCGTGGTTGACCGCACGTGGACCACGTCACCTGCCGCCACGGCATACTCGCTGCCCGCGCTGCTGACGACCAGGCGACCCTCGTCGTCCACGCCGACGGCCCGCACGCGACGCACGTCACCGCCGGCCACGTGGAGCTCGATCTCGCGCCCGATGGTCGCGCACGCCTTCCGGTATGCCGCGTGGACGTCGGCGCGCGCCGCCGCGGCACCGCAGAGCTCACCGTGCCAGCGGGCCAGGTGGGTCAGCACGGCCACGACGAGGCGCTCCCGGCTCACCTCGGGGGCACCCGCGAGGCGCAACGAGGTGGCCGTGTCGACCGGGAGCTCGTCGCGGTCCTGGTCGACGTTGATGCCCAGACCGACCACGATCCCGGTCGGCTGGAGCTCGCAGAGGATGCCGCAGACCTTGCGGTCGTCGTCCGCGGGCAGCAGGACGTCGTTCGGCCACTTGAGCGTGCTGTCGACGCCGGCGACCTCGGTCAGGGCGTCGCGGACCGCCAGACCGGTGGCCAGCGGCAGCCAGCCGCGCCCCTGCTCGGGGGCGGGCAGCAGCACCGAGAGCGTGACGGAGGTGTTGGCCGGGGTGTCCCAGGAACGGCCGAGTCGCCCTCGGCCCGCCTGCTGGTGGTCGGTCACCACCAAGCGCCAGAGCTGGGCGAGGCGGGCCGCCTCGAGGTTGGTGGAGCCGAGCGCCGGGTGGACGTCGACCCCCGTCCACGGCTGACGCGGCGTGACCAACGCCTCGTGCAATGCCTCACGGTCGAGCGATTCGCGCATGGAGGCAAGGCTAGGCTCGACAGCATGGCGCAGACCACCGATTCCGTCGCTGATCCGCTCTCGGTCGGCGGCACCGACGTTCCCGCCCCCGACTCGGGGATCGACATCCACTCCACGGCCGGCAAGCTGGCCGACCTCAAGCGGCGCGTCGCCGAGGTCGCCCACGCGGGGTCCGAGCGGGCCGTCGAGAAGCAGCACGCGCGGGGCAAGAAGACGGCTCGCGAGCGGCTCGAGCTGCTGCTCGACGAGGGCTCGTTCATCGAGATGGACAAGTACGCCCGGCACCGGTCCGTGGCGTTCGGCCAGGAGGCCAACCGCCCCTACGGTGACGGCGTCGTCACCGGCTACGGCACGGTGGACGGGCGGACCGTGGCGGTGTTCGCGCAGGACTTCACCGTGTTCGGCGGCTCGCTGGGCGAGGTGTTCGGGGAGAAGATCTGCAAGGTCATGGACTTCGCGATGAAGGTCGGCTGTCCGGTGGTGGGTCTCAACGACTCCGGCGGTGCCCGCATCCAGGAGGGCGTGGTCTCCCTGGGGCTCTATGGCGAGATCTTCCGCCGCAACGTGCACGCGTCCGGTGTGATCCCCCAGATCTCGCTGATCATGGGCCCGTGCGCGGGCGGGGCCGTCTACTCCCCCGCGGTCACCGACTTCACCGTGATGGTCGACCAGACCTCGCACATGTTCATCACCGGCCCGGAGGTCATCAAGACCGTGACCGGGGAGGACGTGTCGTTCGAGGACCTCGGCGGCGCGCGGACCCACAACACCAAGTCCGGTGTCGCGCACTACATGGGCAGCGACGAGGAAGACGCCATCGAGTACGTCAAGGCGCTGCTGTCCTATCTGCCGTCGAACAACCTGGAGGAGCCGCCCTCGTTCTCTGACGAGGGCGCCGAGCTGCCTTCGCTCGAGGTCACCGACGAGGACCGTGAGCTCGACACGCTGATCCCGGACAACGCCAACCAGCCCTACGACATGCTGACCGTCATCGAGCACGTTCTCGACGACGGGGAGTTCCTCGAGGTCCAGCCGCTGTTCGCGCCCAACCTCATCGTGGGCTACGGGCGGGTCGAGGGCCGGTCTGTGGGCGTGGTGGCCAACCAGCCGATGCAGTTCGCCGGCACGCTCGACATCGACGCGTCCGAGAAGGCCGCCCGGTTCGTGCGCACCTGCGACGCGTTCAACGTGCCGGTGCTGACCTTCGTCGACGTGCCCGGCTTCCTGCCCGGCACGGACCAGGAGTGGGACGGCATCATCCGCCGCGGCGCCAAGCTCATCTACGCCTATGCCGAGGCCACGGTCCCGCTCGTCACCGTGATCACCCGCAAGGCCTACGGCGGCGCCTACGACGTGATGGGGTCCAAGCACCTCGGGGCCGACATCAACCTCGCGTGGCCCACCGCGCAGATCGCCGTCATGGGCGCCCAGGGCGCGGTGAACATCCTCTACCGCAAGCAGCTCGCCGCGGCGGCCGAGGCCGGCGAGAACGTCGACGAGGCCCGGGCACGGTTCATCGCCGAGTACGAAGACACCCTCGCCAACCCCTACATCGCGGCCGAGCGCGGCTACATCGACACCGTCATCACCCCCTCGAACACGCGCATGAACGTCAGCAAGGCGCTCAGGGCACTGCGCACCAAGCGCGAGACCCTGCCCCCCAAGAAGCACGGAAACATCCCCCTCTGATGGCCTCCGACACCACCGGCGACGCCGGCGAGGACCGCGACCGACCGCCGCTGCGGCTGGTGCGCGGCGACGCGACCCCGGAGGAAGTGGCAGCGCTGTTGGCGGTGCTGTCCGCGACCTCGGGCGGCGACGAGGCGCCGGCCCCGCGGCATACCTCGCAGTGGTCCTCCCCCGCTCGGGCGGTGCGCCGCCCGCTCACCCCTGGTCGGGGCGCCTGGCGCGCCTCCGCCTGGCGCTAACCCATGCAAAAGGCGAGTTAGCGCCGCGGTTGCAGCTCAAGCAACCAGACCCCGCAGTGGGAAGTGCAGTCGCCAACCGTCGTCCACCACGGCAGGCACTGGTATGCCGCAGCGCGCCAGCTCCTCGTGCAAACCCACCAAGGTGGCTTCGGGAGTCTCGAAGAGGTCCTCGGCATGAAGCACGACGATCCGCCAGCCGCGCTCTCGCAGGTCTGTCCGGCGAGCTTCGTCGCGCGCCTGCTGCATGGGGTCGTCGTGCCAGCGACCGTCGTACTCGATCGCGAGCTTGTACTCCGGGAACGAAAGATCCAAGCGGTACTGGACGCTGCCGTCGGGGCGCCGGATGGTGTGGTTGACCGTTGGCTCAGGAAGCCCTGCGAGAACCATGAGCAGGCGGACCCGCGTCTCCGTGCTGGAGTCCACGTGGTCGCGACACAACAACCCCGCTCGGCGGGCAAGTTGCCCACCTTGACCGAGGTAGTTCTCCGCGGCTCTGACCAGATCGGCCGGCGTGGTGAGTCTCCGCCGAACCAGCTGGTCGCCGCACGCCACCAGTTCGACCAGGTCGAGCGGCCGGGCCAGGTGCAGCAGAGTCTGCTCCGGAGTGGTTGCCGCGAGGCCGTGCCTTCGCGCATCGGTGGCGAACGGGTAGGTGAACCTGTGGACTTTGATCCCCGGTACGGCGCACGAGACCGGCCGCGCGAAGGCCACATGCACGTTGGGATTGTCGGGGACGGTTCCACCCCAGAGCTTGGCGGCCGTGTAGTGGCTGAAGACCGTGTCCGACGGAAGGATCCGCAAGGCTGCTCGACATCGAACGACGAGAGTGTCGGGAATGGTTGCTGCAACGTACACATTCGGGAAGATCTTGCGGATGGAGGGTCCCCTCAGGGCCCGATCGCTGACTCCCGCCGCCCGTGCCTCAGCGTGGGTGAACGGCTGTCGCGGGTCGAAGAACGACTTCATGACCCGACTCTGCCCCGGCGCCGACCGCGGACCGGCGGTTATCCACAGCTGCAAGTGTGGCACGCCCAGCCAGCTGGGATGGGCGACGGCGCGATCCCATGCAAAAGGCGAGTTAGCGACGGGAGTCAGGCGGCGCTAATTCGCCTTTTGCATGGGATACCGACACGGGTCAGGTGTCGGGTTGCTCAGTCGAGCTCGGACCCTGCTGCCCGGCGGCGGGTGACGGTTTCGCGCAGCTCCGCGGCCTCGACCTCGACCAGGCAGTTGGCCGCCAGCACGCGCTCGGCGATCTCGAGGTCACCCATGAACGCCCGGAACGTGTCGGGCACGGTGATGTCGTGCGCCGGCCGGGACACCAGCTCGATCGCCTCCCCCGGTCGCACCGTCCCGCCCGTCACGACGGACAGATAGGCGCCGGTGCGGCCGACACGGCTGAACCGCTTGACCCAGCCCCGCTCGCCCATCCGCGCGGCGAACGTGGCGCACGGGATCCGGGGGCCGCAGACCTCGAGCACGACCTCGTCGCCGACGGCCCAGCGCTCCCCGACGAGCGCCCCGTCGACGTCCAGCCCGCTCGTCGTGAGGTTCTCGCCGAACATGCCGTTCGGCAGGTCCCGCCCCAGCTGCCCCGCCCACCAGTCGAGCTCCTCACGGGCGAAGGCATACACCGCCTGGTAGTCGCCGCCGTGGTGCTGGGTGTCGCCGAGGAAGTCGCCCTCGACACCGCTGCCCATCCCGCCGTGCTTGGGCCCGGGGGCACGCAGGTGGGCGGACTCGACGGGGCGCTTCGCGATGCCGGTCACGCCGACGTTCTTGGCGGTGCTGGGTTCGGCGCGCCCGACGTTGAGCGACAGCAGGTGTGCAGCCATGCGCCCAGCCTAGGGAGGAGGGCAACGAGTTGTTGCGGTGGCGTCGAGGTATGCCGTGCCGCCAGCAGGTGAGTGGGCGCCGCCGCCGGGTTATTGCGGTGCCGCCGTCAGGACGCTGGGGTACCTTCGCTCGCGTGAGCACAGAGACGACTCCCGCGGCCCGACCCGCCACCGACATCGACCGCATCGCCGACGACTTCCTGGCGAAGTTCGTGGCCCTCAGCCCGATCACGGCGACCTACCTCGGCATCGCCGGCCACGACGAGGAGCTCGACGACTTCTCCCCCGCCGGTCACGAGGCCCACGCCGCGCTGCGGACCGACACCCTCGCGCAGCTCGACGGAGTGGACCCCGTCGACGAGATCGACCGGGTCACCCTGGCCGCCATGCGCGAGCGCCTCGGCCTCGCGGAGGAGACCCACCGGGCCGGGCTCGACGAGATGTCCCTCAACGTCATCGCCTCCCCTCTGCAGGAGGTCCGCGGCTGCTTCGACCTGATGCCCACGGCCACGGACGAGGACTGGGGAGTCGTCAGCCGCCGCCTGCAGCGCGTGCCCGACGCGCTCGCCGGGTGGCAGGAGAGCCTGCTCGCCGCCTCGGCCAAGGGCAACGTCGCGCCGCGTCGCCAGGTCGAGGCCTGCATCCAGCAGTGCGTCGACCTCGTCGCGGACGACGGCTACTTCGCCAAGCTCGTCGAGGACGCCAAGCTCAGCGGCGACGACGGGGCCGGGGAGCTCGCCGAGTCGACCCGGGACTCGCTCGCGACGGCTGCCGAGCGCGCCTCGGCGGCGTATGCCGAGCTGGGCACCTGGCTCAAGGACCACCTGCTCGACGACGCCCCCAGGGAGGACGCCTGCGGTCAGGAGCGCTACGCGCTGCTCTCCCGCTCGTTCCTCGGCGCCAGGGTCGACCTGGCCGAGACCTACGCCTGGGGTCAGCAGGAGGTCGAGCGGATCACGGCTCAGATGGAGCAGGTCGCCGACCAGATCAAGCCGGGCAGCACGGTCAAGGAGGCCATCGCCGCGCTCGATGCCGACCCGGCATACCAGCTGCACGGCACCGACGAGCTCAAGGCGTGGATGCAGGAGCGGGCCGACGAGGCGATCGCCAACCTTGCCGCCACGCACTTCGACATCCCCGACCCGGTGCGCACCATCGAGTGCCTCATCGCCCCCACCCAGACGGGTGGCATCTACTACACCGGCCCCTCCGAGGACTTCTCCCGTCCGGGACGCATGTGGTGGTCGGTTCCCAAGGGCGTGACCGAGTTCGGCACCTGGAAGGAGCTCACGACCGTCTACCACGAGGGCGTGCCGGGGCATCACCTCCAGGTCGCCCAGACGGTGTTCCGCTCCGAGCTGCTCAACAAGTGGCGGCGGATGTTCGCCTGGACGTCCGGTCACGGCGAGGGCTGGGCCCTGTATGCCGAGCGGCTCATGGACGAGCTCGGCTACATGGACGACCCGGGCACCAAGATGGGGCTCCTCGACAGCCAGTCGCTGCGCGCCGCCCGCGTCGTGATCGACATCGGCGTGCACTGCGGGTTCGAGGCACCGGCCGAGGTCGGCGGCGGCGAGTGGACCTACGACAAGGCCTGGCAGTACCTCACCGACCACGCCAACCAGGGCGAGGCGTGGCTGCGGTTCGAGCTCGACCGCTATCTCGGCTGGCCCGGCCAGGCGCCGTCCTACAAGATCGGCGAGCGGCTGTGGATGCAGCTGCGCGAGCAGGTCGAGGAGCGCGAGGGAGAGTCGTTCTCCCTCAAGGACTTCCACCGCCGTGCCCTCGACATCGGTGGTGTCGGCCTGGACACCCTGCGCGAGGCGGTGCTGGGCGAGCTCGGCTGATCGCACGCCGGGCGAGGGTTTCTGAGCGGCGGCCCACCGCGGGTGGTGGGCCGCCTGCCCACGCCCGCCACCCGGCATACCCGGGGCTGCCTGCGAGGATGTGCCCGTGGAAACTGCCGGCGCGATCGTCGCCATCATCGCCACCGTCATCGTCGTCGCGGGGTTCGCGCAGCGGTGGCGCGTCGCCGCGCCCCTCGCGCTGCTCGTCGTGGGTGTCGCGGTCAGCTACGTCACGTTCATCCCCGAGCCGGAGCTGAGCTCCGAGGTCGTGCTGGTCGGCCTGCTGCCGCCCCTGCTGTATGCCGCGGCGATCCGCACGTCGCTCGTGGACTTCCGCGCCAACTGGCAACCCATCCTGGGCCTGTCCGTCGGGCTCGTCCTGTTCACCGCCGCGGGCGTCGGCCTCGTGACGTGGTGGCTGCTCGGTGTGCCCTTCGCGGTGGCGTTCGCCCTCGGTGCGATCGTGGCGCCGCCGGATGCGGTCGCCGCGACAGCAGTGGCGAGACGGATCGGGCTGCCGAGGCGGATCGTGACCATCCTCGAGGGCGAGTCGCTGGTCAACGACGCGACTGCCCTGGTGTCGCTGCGCACTGCCTTTTCGGCCTTCCCGCTCGCCGCGGGCGTGGTCGCGTCCGGCACGCACGCCGACAAGGTGACGATGGGCTCGGTGGCCTTCGACTTCAGCCGCGCGGTCGTGCTGGGAGTGGGCTTCGGCGTGCTCGTGGCGGTCGTGATCGCCTTCGTCCGGCGCAAGGTCACCGAGTCGGCCATCGACACGTCGATCTCGTTCATCGTCCCCTACCTCGCCTACCTGCCGGCTGAGCACTACCACGGCTCCGGCGTGCTGGCCGTCGTCGTCGCGGGCCTGCTCCTGGGGCACAAGTCGCCAATCGTCCAGAACGCCTCGTCGCGGCTGAGCGAGCGGATCAACTGGACGACGATCCAGTTCATCCTCGAGAACGTCGTGTTCCTCATGCTCGGCATGCAGATGCGTCGGCTGGTCGAGGATGCCGGCCAGACCGGCCCGGGCTGGGGCCGGGTCATCCTGGTCTGCCTGGCCGTCCTCGCCACGGTGGTGATCCTGCGCCCGATCTGGGTCTTCCCGTTCAAGCTGCTGCAGGCCAAGCTCACCAAGGGCGAGGGCAAGTTCCACCCCAAGGCAGCCGCGGTCATCTCGTGGGCCGGGATGCGCGGTGTCGTGACCCTCGCCGCGGCCTTCACCTTGCCGGAGGGCACCCCCGAGCGCTCCACCCTCGTGCTGACCGCTATGACGGTGACCGTGGCAACCCTGCTCCTGCAAGGACTCTCGCTGCCCTGGCTCGCGCGCACTCTCGGTGTGCGCGGCCCCGATCCGCGGGAGGACGCGCTGCAGGAGGCGACCATCCTCCAGTCGTCGGTCGCGGCCGGCCTCAAGGCGCTCGAGGAGCACCACGACGTCGAGGACGACGTCATCGAGACCCTGCGCAGGCGCGCCGAGAACCGCACCAACATCGTCTGGGAACGGCTCGGCCAGGGGCGAGCCGACGCGGTCGAGACGCCGAGCGCGACCTACCGCCGCGTGCGGCTCATCATGCTCGGTGCCGAGCGCGCCGAGCTCCTGCGGATCCGCGACGCGGGCACCGTCGACCAGGAGGTGCTGGCGCACGTCTTCGCCCAGCTCGACATCGAGGAGTCCATGCTCGACCGGATCGAGGAACGCTCCGACGAGCTGCGTGAGGACCCGCTGCTGCCCCCCGAGCGCCCCGAGGACGAGTGCGAGCACCTCGCCGACCACCACGACCGGTTCGTGGCACCGACCAGCCCGCACGGGTGCGAGGAGTGCCTCCGCGACGGCACGACGTGGGTGCACCTGCGGCTGTGCCTGGACTGCGGCCACGTCGGGTGCTGCGACTCCTCGCCCCACAAGCACGCCTCAGCCCACTTCCGCGAGACCGACCACCCCGTGATGCGCAGCTTCGAGCCGGGCGAGTCCTGGCGCTGGTGCTTCGTCGACGACCAGCTCGGCTGACGCGGCGCGCGGGGGCGGCGCTCACTCATGCAAAAGGCGAGTGAGCGCCGGGATAGGGCGGCGCTCACTCGCCTTTTGCATGAGATAGCGCTGGGGTCGGGGTATGCCGCCGGGGCGCCTGGGGTGGGTAGCCTCGCCTCGTGACGTCCCTTGTGCTCGCTTCCGCCTCCCCCGCCCGCCGCCGACTGCTCGCCGCCGCGGGGTTGGAGCCCAGCGTCGTCGTGAGCTCGGTCGACGAGGCAGCAGTGACCGCAGCGGCCCGGGAGACCTATGGCGAGCTCGTCGCCGAGGACGTCGCGCTGGTCCTTGCTCGCGCCAAGGCCGAGGACGTGGCCGACCAGATCGACGCCGCGATCATCATCGGGTGTGACTCGGTCCTCGACCTCGACGGCGCCATCCACGGCAAGCCGGCGTCCGCGGCGGAGGCGACCTCGCGGTGGCGCCAGATGCGCGGACGCTCGGGCATCCTGCACACCGGTCACTGGGTCGTCGACACCCGCGAAGAGGCCGACGGCGGGACCGGCGCCACGCTCGGGGCCACCGCGTCCACCACGGTGCACTTCGCCAAGCTGACCGACGACGAGATCGAGGCCTACGTCGAGACCGGTGAGCCCCTGCGAGTGGCCGGGGCCTTCACCCTCGACGGGCTCGGCGGGCCCTACGTCACCGGCATCGAAGGCGACCCGAGCAACGTCGTCGGCCTCTCGCTGCCACTGCTGCGCGAGCTGCTCATGGAGGTCGGGCTCGCGTGGCACGACCTGCGTTCGTCAGCCCACCGGGGCGCCCAGGGCGAGCGCGGCTGAGCCAGCCGCCGAGATCCCAGCTCTCGGCGTTCGGGAGGGTCCGGAAGCCCGAGAGCTGGGATCTCGGCGGGTCAACTCGTGCCGAGCAGGTCAGACCGGGGGGATGTCGCGCCGCTTGGTGGCGAAGTGCCGCCCGCGAGCCTTGGCGTACCGCAGCCGCAGCAGCAGCTCGGCACGCAGCGCGTCGGCCTCGATGATCTGGTCGAGCACCAGGTCGGCGGCAAGCCGCTCGAGGTCGACGTCCTCTTCGTACTCGCGCCGCATGTCCTGCACGAACTGCTCGCGCTCGGCCGGGTCGTCGATCGCCGCGATCTTGTTCGCGTAGACGGCATTGACGGCCGCTTCCGGGCCCATCACGGCGATCCGTGCGGTCGGCAGCGCGATGGTCGCGTCGGGACCGAAGCCGGGACCGCCCATGGCGTAGAGCCCGGCGCCGTAGGCCTTGCGGACGATCACGCAGAACTGCGGCACGGTGGCCGAGGACACCGCGTGCACCATCTTGGCGCCGTGCCGGATGATGCCCCCGCGCTCGACCTCCGACCCGATCATGAAGCCCGGGACGTCGGCGAGGTAGATCAGCGGGATCGAGTAGGCGTCGCACAGCCAGATGAACCGCGTGGCCTTGTCGGCGCTGTCGGTGAACAGCACCCCGCCCTTGACCATGGAGTTGTTGGCGACGATGCCGACGGTCTCACCCGCCATCCGGCCGAACCCGATGACCAGCTCGGGGGCGAACAGCGGCTTGACCTCGAAGAACGACTCGTCGTCGACCAGGCCGTCGATGACCTCGTGGATGTCGAACGGCTGGCTCTCGCGCTCGGGCACGGTATGCCGCGTGAGCGGCGTCGAGGGCTCCTCCGGCGCGTACGACGGCAGGTCCGAGCGCCAGTTGGCGGGCAGGTAGGAGAAGTACAGCCGCGCCATCTCGATGGCCTCGGTGTCGTCGGCGACGAGTAGGTCACCCACACCGGAGACCGTGCAGTGCATCCGCGCACCACCCATGTCCTCGAGCGAAACCTTCTCTCCCACAACCATTTCCGCCATGCGCGGGCTGCCGAGGTACATCGACGCGTTGCCCTCGACCATGATGATCAGGTCGGTGAAGGACGGGATGTAGGCACCGCCCGCAGCGCTCGGCCCGAACAGGCAGCAGATCTGGGGCACCTTGCCCGACAGCGCGACCTGGTTGTGGAAGATGCGACCGGCGCCGCGGCGTCCGGGGAACATCTCGACCTGGTCGGTGATCCGGGCACCCGCGGAGTCGACGAACCAGAAGACGGGCAGCTCCTCGCGCAGCGCCATCTCGGTGGCCCGCACGATCTTCTCGACCGTCCGCGCCCCCCACGACCCGGCCTTGACCGTCGGGTCGTTGGCGATGACGATCGCGGGTCGCCCGTCGACCGTGCCGCGTCCCGTGACGACGCCATCGGCCGGGAGGCCCTTCGCCGTGGCGTTGGCATACCTCGCGTCCTCGACGAAGCTCCCCTCGTCGAACAGCATCGCGATCCGGTCGCGGACATAGAGCTTGCCCTGCGAGTCCAGCTTGGCCTGCGCCTTCTCCGGCGCGACCGCCGAGGCCAGGTATGCCGCCGCGAGCCGCTCCCGGACGTCGGTCACCTTGGGGTCGGAGCCGCTGTCGCCGCCCACGGCGAACGGGGGCTGCGTGGACGTGGACGGGACGGACGGCGAGGTGGAGGTCACCGGCATACCCTCTCGCAGGTCGGCGCCGAACTCTGCGGCGCTTGGCTCATCAGTGGACAGGCGGTCAGCAGGCATGGGGCTCAGGCGCTCGGCAGGCCGAGGTGGCGGGCGATGACCATGCGCTGCACCTCGGAGGTGCCCTCGCCGATCTCGAGGATCTTGGCGTCGCGGTAGAAGCGGGCCACGGGGTACTCCTCCATGAAGCCGTTGCCGCCGAAGACCTGGGTGGCGATGCGGGTCGCGGTGACGGCAGCCTCGGTGGAGTAGAGCTTGCAGATCGCAGCTGCCTGCTTGACCTCCTTGACCGAGCGGCGGCCGTGCTCGAGCTCGTCCTTGAGCCAGGCGGCCCTGTAGGTCAGCTGGCGCGACGCCTCGACCATGACGGCGAGGTCGGCGATCTGGAAGGACACGCCCTGGTTGACGCCGATCGGCTTGCCGAACGCCTTGCGGGTCTTGGCGTACTCGGTGGTCTCCTCGAGCATCCGCTGGCTCATGCCCACCGCGAGGGCCGAGATGGCGATGCGGCCGTCGTCGAGGGTCTTGAGGAACTGCTTGAACCCCTCGCCCTCGTTGCCGAGGAGGTTCCCGGCCGGGACGCGGCAGTTCTCGAAGGTCAGGCCATGCGTGTCCGAGGCGTGCCAACCGAGCTTGTCGTAGGCCGGTTCGACGGTGAATCCCGGTGTGCCGGAAGGGATCATGATCGCGCTGAGCTGCGCGGAGCCATCGTCGTTCGTGCCGGTGCGGGCGGTGACGGTGACCACGGAGGTGATGTCGGTGCCGGAGTTGGTGATGAACGCCTTGGACCCGTTGACGACCCACTCGTCGCCGTCGCGGACCGCCTTGGTGCGGGTGGCACCGGCGTCGGAGCCGGCGTCGGGCTCGGTGAGGCCGAAGCCGGCGAGGGCGCGACCCGCCACGAGGTCGGGCAGGAAGCGCTCTTTCTGCTCCTGGCTGCCGTAGGTCAGGATCGGGTTGATGCCCAGGCCCACCCCTGCGGAGAGGGTGATGCCGATCGACTGGTCGACCCGGCCGAGCTCCTCGATGGCGACGCAGAGCGAGGTGAAGTCGCCGTCGTCTCCCATTCCGCCGAACTCCTCGGGCACGACGAGGCCGAACAGCCCCAGCTCGCCCATCTTGGGAACGAGGTCGCTCGGGAAGTGGTGGTCCTTGTCCCACTTGGCGATGTGCGGCTCGACCTCTGCCTCGGCGAACTCCCGGACGACCTTGCGGAAGTCCTCGTGCTCCTTGATCAGCTCGAACATCGTTTCTCCTTCGTGGGTGCGCGCCGGGGCGGAGTGGATCACAGACACGCTCCCGGCCACGCGGCATACCGTGGGTGTGGTGTTGCTTGACGTTGACGTAAACGTAAAGCAATACTCACGGGTATGCCAGCCCCCGCCTCCGCCGCCGTCGACGAGCGCGTCCACGAGACCCGGGAGACGAGGGAGACAAGGGAGACCTGGACGATCCGCGAGATCGCGGACGAGTTCGAGGTCACCCACCGGACGGTGCGGCACTACGAGGACCTGGGCCTGATCACCCCCGAGCGACGGGGCACCGTGCGGATCTTCCACCGCCGCGACCGCACCCGGCTCGCGCTGATCCTGCGAGGCAAGCGGCTCGGCTTCCCCCTCGAGGAGATCCGCACGATCATCGACCTCTACGACCGGCCGCGGGGAAAGGCCAGCCAGCTCGAGTACGTCCTGGACCAGATCGACGAGCGGCGCAGCGACCTCGAGCAGCGCCGCCGCGACCTCGAGGACGCCATCACCGAGCTCGGGGAGTTCGAGCGCCGCTGCCGGGCGGACCTCGAGCGCCTGGCCTGACCCGAGCGGCCCCCGGACGCGGGCCGCGATGGGGCGCGGGCGCACCCGGGCGGCGGTCACCCGGCCCTGGTCCTAGGCTCGCGACATGGCCAGTCAGAGCGTCCTGTTCATCGGCGGTACCGGCGTCATCAGCTCGGCCTGCGTCGCCGAAGCCGTCACGCACGGCCACCGTGTCACGATCCTCAACCGCGGCACCAGCACCACCCATCCGCCGCACCCCGACGCCGAGGCCCTGACGGCTGACGTCCGCGACGCTGCAGCCGTCAGCGACGCCGTGGGTGAGCGCGAGTTCGACGTGGTCGTCGACTTCCTGTCGTTCACGCCGGACCAGGTGCAGCAGCAGCTCGACGAGTTCGCCGTCCGGACAGGGCAGTACGTCTTCATCAGCTCGGCGTCGGCCTACCAGACGCCTCCGAGCCGGCTGCCCGTCACCGAGTCCACGCCTCTGCGCAACCCGTTCTGGCAGTACTCGCGCGACAAGATCGCCTGCGAGGACCTGCTCGTGGCGGCCTACCGCGACAGCGACCTGCCGATGACGATCGTGCGACCGTCGCACACCTACGACCACACGCTGCCGCCTTTCGAGGGCCGCTGGACCCTGGTCGAGCGGATGCGTCAGGGCAAGCCGGTCGTCGTGCACGGCGACGGAACCTCGCTGTGGACCATCACTCACCACACCGACTTCGCGCGGGCCTTCGTGGGGCTGCTGGGGCGGCGGGAGGCGATCGGCGAGGCGTTCCACATCACCGGCGACGAGGCGCCGACCTGGAACCGGATCTACGCCGACATCGCCGAGGCGGCCGGGGTGGAAGCACACCTCGTGCACGTGACGTCCGACGCCATTGCCGCCGTGGACGAGGAGTTCGGCGACAGCCTGCTGGGCGACAAGGCGCACTCGATGGTGTTCGACAACAGCAAGATCCGCACGCTAGTGCCCGGCTGGACCGCCCGCGTGCCGTTCCGGCAGGGGGCGCAGGAGATCGTCGACTGGCACGACGCCGATCCCGCCCGCCGCGCCGTCGACCAGCGACTCGACGCCATCTACGACCGCTTGGTCGAGGCGCACCGCCTCCCCGGCCGGTAGCCGGCTGGAGACCGAGAGCCCCTCCAGCCACCCCCTCCCGCCGCCCCCCTTTATCGGGTTTAGGGACTTGGTTGCGCTTCGCTGGAGAACGGTTCTCGGGTGAAGCGCAACCTTCCTGCTAAACCCGATAAAGGGGTGGTAGGTGGTTGGAGGGCCAGGCAGCGCGCACAGCGGCGTCGGCTAGGTTCGCCGCCGTGGACTGGGAACAAGTACGCAGCCGGGTCGAGCCGGCGACGGGCGACGTCGCGATGAACGCTCCCGCGGTGACCGTCGCCCTGGTGGCCGCCCTCCTCGTGGTGGCGGTGCCAGCCGTCTGGCAGGTCCTGCGGCTGGCCGTGACCCTGGTCCACGAGCTCGGTCACGCGATGGTGGGCCTGGCCGTGGGACGTCGCTTCACCGGGTTCGTGCTGCGCGGCGACATGTCCGGGCACGCGGTCACCGTCGGCCCGACGCGTGGCCCGGGCCGCGTCCTGTCGACCTGGGCCGGCTATCCCGCGCCGGCAGTGGTGGGTGCGGCGCTGATCTGGACCGCAGGTCGCGGGTGGGCCGCTCCGGCGCTCACCCTGGTCGCCGTCGTCCTGCTCGTCGCGCTCGTCCGGGTGCGCTCGCTGCTCACGGCGGCGGTGATGCTGGCGGCGCTCGGCGCGACCGGCGCACTGTGGTGGTGGCGCGACGACGCCGTGCAGGCCCAGGTCCTGGTGGGGTCCGGGATCGTGCTGTTGGTGGGGGCCTGGCGGCACCTCGGCGCCGTGCTGCGGACGCGCAACCGCACCAGCGACCCCGCGGTCCTCGCGACCCTCACCCATGTGCCGAGCGTCGTCTGGAACGGCACGTTCATCCTCGTCTGTGCCGGCGCCACGGTGCTGGCAGCGGTGGAGGTCGCCGCCGCCTGGCGCTAGCCAGCGCGCGACGTGTTGCCTCCTGATCGTCACCGGCGCCACTTTTCGGCCCGTCCGTGACTACCGCAGAGCAGGAAGTCGTGGCACACACCCGCCTGGTGCCGCCTACCGATCCTGCTGGGCGAGGCCCTGCCTGTCGAGAAACGTGTCGATCTCGGCGGCGGTCGGCGCGGTCGCCGGACCCCGGCGGGTCACCTTGATCGCCCCGGCTGCGTTGGCCCGCCTCGCCGCCGTCTCCCAGTCGGCACCCGCCGCGCGGCACGCGACGAGCACTCCGGTGTGGGTGTCCCCGGCGCCGTTGGTGTCGACCGCCTCCTGGGGATATCCCGGCAGGTATGCCGTGCGGCCACCTTCGCGCAGGTGGCAGCCCTTGGGCCCGTCGCGCACGATCGCGACGGCACGCGCAGGCAGGCGCCCCGTCAGCGCCTGCACCGAGGCCCCCGGGTCGGCGTGCCCGGTGAGCTGTTCGGCCTCCTGCGCGTTGCTCGTCCAGACACTCGTGCGGGCGAGCACGCGCTGCTGCAGGTCGCCGGGCAGGTCCGCGAAGGCCGCGCCCGGGTCGAGGACGACGACGACACCGGCCACCAGGCCGTCCAACCACTCCACCAACGGGTCCCGCGTGCGGCCCACGAGCGAGAAGCCGCTCAGGCAGACCAGGTCACCGGCCAAGGGTGCCGAGGTCTGGAGGGACTCGACGCTGATCCGTCGCTCGGCGCCCTGGGTCGTCACGAAGGTGCGTTCCGCGCTCGGCTCGACCATCACGAAACAGATCCCGGTGTCCAGATCCGGGACAGGTGGGCTGCTCACGGTGACTCCCTCGGCCGCGAGTGCCGATCGCACGAGGTCGCCGTTGGCGCCCGTCCCCACCGCTCCTGCCAGCACCGCCTGAGCCCCGGAACGCGCGGCGGCCACGAGGATGTTGGCCGCTCCCCCGGCATAGCGTGCGTAGGACTGCGCCACCGCGTTGCCTCCACGCACCGGCAGTGACTCGACCACGACCACCTCGTCGACCAGCGCCTGCGCGGTGTGGATGACCCGAGGAGCCGGCGCGCGATCCGGGGTGCCTTCGTGGCTGGTCATGCTGAGGGAGTATGCCGCGTGCGTGGGCACGGTGCTCCCCGTGCGACTCGCAGCTGTCTGACCCCACCGCCGTGTAATGCTGCACGACATGGCGACTGCACCGGAGACGACCCTGCTCATCCTCGGCGCCGGGGGTGACCTGACCAGGCGGCTGCTCCTGCCCGGGCTGGCCAGCCTGCTCGCGGTCGAGCCGGAGCGCCGCGTCCGCGTCATCGGCGCCGACCGCGTCGACTTCACCGCCGCGCAGTGGAAGGCCCGCGTGAAGGACTCCTTCTCCGAGGTCAAGCCACCGGCGCCACGCCCATCGAAAACCGAGCTGACCGGCGCGGTCACGAAGCACACGGCATACGTCAAGACCGACGTGCTCGACGAGGCGGCGCTGCGCGAGCTGGTGGACGGCTGTGGTGCCGGCCCGCTGGTCATCTTCTTCGCGCTGCCCCCGCAGGTCACGATGAAGGTCTGCGAGCTGCTGCGGCACGTCGACCTGCCCGAGGTGACCCGGCTCGCCCTGGAGAAGCCGTTCGGCACCGACCACGCGTCGGCGGTGCACTTCAACGCCCTGCTGCACAAGGTGGTGCCGGAGGAGGACATCTTCCGCATCGACCACTTCCTAGGTGTCGCAACGGTTTTCAACCTCGTGGGTCTTCGCTTCGCCAACCGCGTGCTCGCCCCGATCTGGAGCGCCGAGCACATAGAGCGGGTCGAGATCGTCTACGACGAGGACCTCGCGCTCGAGGGGCGGGCGGGCTACTACGACGGTGCGGGGGCGCTGAAGGACATGCTGCAGAGCCATCTGCTCCAGGTGCTCGCGCTCTTCGCGATGGAGTCGATCGCCGCCCTCGACGCCCGGGAGCTGCAGGACCAGAAGGCCCAGGTGCTGCGCGCCACGAAGGTCTGGGGCGGTTCACCCAAGCGGTCCTCCCGCCGGGCCCGCTACACCGAGGGGACGCTCGGTCGCCGAACGGTGCCGGACTACACCAAGGAGGAGGGGGTCGACCCGAAGAGGTCAACCGAGACACTCGCCCAGGTCACCCTCGAGGTGGCCAACCAGCGGTGGGCCGGTGTGCCGTTCGTGCTGCGCAGCGGCAAGGCCATGGGCGTGCCGCGCAAGCGGATCGTCGCCCACTTCCGCGACGTCCCGCACCTGCCCACCGGCTTCGGCGGCGGCTCGGAAGGCGACCTGCTGACCATCGACCTCAAGCCCGGGGCCGTCTCGCTGACGTTGACGATGAACGCCGAGGGCGACCCGGTCGACCTCGAGCAGAAGACCCTGACCGCCAGTCTCGCCGCACCGCGCATGCAGCCCTATGGCGAGGTGCTCGCGCAGATCTTCGACGGGAGCCAGCTGCTGACGGTCCGCGGCGATGCCGCGGAGGAGTGCTGGCGCGTGATGGCACCGGTCATCAAGGCGTGGGCGGACGACAAGGTGCCGTTGGAGACGTATGCCGCGGGGTCTACCGGCCCCGAAGGCTGGCTCACGCCCTAGCCGGGTACCTCGAAGACCGGATGGCTCCAGGGCGTCCCACGCGCTCAGACGCGGGTGCGCACCGAGTAGAGCTCGGGGAAGAAGGTGAGGTCGAGGGCACGCCGCAGGAAGTCCACACCGGACGAGCCGCCCGTCCCCTTCTTGTGGCCGATCGTGCGGGTGACGACCTGCAGGTGCCGGAACCGCCACTGCTGGAAGTTGTCCTCGAGGTCCACGAGCTCCTCGCAGGTCTCGTAGACGCCCCAGTGCTCGCTCGGCGCTGCGTAGACCGACGCGAACGTGTCGACGAGCTCGTCGTTCTCCCGGTAGGGCTGGGTGAAGTCGCGCTCGAGCAGCTCGGCGGGCACGGCATACCCGCGGCGAGCGAGGTAGCGCAGGAACTCGTCGTAGAGGCTCGGCTCGACCAGCAGCTCGGCGAGCAGGTCGCGCGCAGTCGGGTCGTGCTCGAACACCGTGACCATGTCGGCGTTCTTGTTGCCGAGCAGGAACTCGACGGCGCGGTACTGCCAGGACTGGAAGCCCGAGCTGGTCGCCAGGAAGGGCCTGATCTCGGCGTACTCGCTTGGCGTCAGCGTGGCCAGCACGGACCACTGGTCCGTGAGGACCTCCTGGATGCGCTTGACCCTCGCCAGCCGCTTGAGCGCAGGCGCGAGCTCGTCGGTGGTCAGGAGTGAACGCGCCGACCGCAGCTCGTGCAGCATCAGCTTGAGCCACAGCTCGGAGGTCTGGTGCTGGATGATGAACAGCAGCTCGTCGTGCTGCGCGGGCTGGCTGCGGGGGTGCTGCGCTGCGAGGAGCTGGTCCAGCCCCAGGTAGTCGCCGTAGGACATCGCCCCCGAGAAGTCCCGCTGCACGCCCTCTTCGATCTCCCGCACCGACCGCGCGTCGTCACCGCTCATGGCGCCACCCTATGGCGCCAGGAAGTGCCTCCTCACAACAGGCATCGGTCGCGGGGCGGGGGTACCGTCCCAAGCATGGACTCTGTTCGTTCGGTTGCGGTTCGTTCGCCTGCGGTTCGTGCGCCTGCGGTTCGTGCGCCTGCGGGGCGGAAGGTCGCGATGCGGCTGTGTGCAGGGCTCGCTGCGACGGCCTGCCTGATCACGCCCGCCGTGACACCGCAGGTCGCCGCGGCGGCAGAACCCGCCCCAGGCGTCCAGGTGACCACCCTGACCACCGGCTTGACCATCCCCTGGGACCTGGCCGTGCTCCCCGACGGGTCCGTGCTGTTCACCTCGCGCAGCGGCGCCACCAGGCTGCGCCGCACCAACGGCTCGGTGCAGACCGTGGCGGCCAACCAGTCGGACCTGTTCGTCGGATCGGAGTCGGGCCTCATGGGGCTCACCCTGGATCCCTCGTTCGCAACCAACCGCACCTACTACACCTGTCAGGCCTACAAGGGCGCCGGCACGTCACCGGTCGACATCCGCGTGCTGCGCTGGGTCCTCGCGGCCAACGGCGCCTCGGCGTCCCGCAGCGGCTCCCCCGTGCTGACCGGCATACCCATCACGACGGGGCAGCACGGTGGGTGCCGGCTGCGCAACGCGCCGGACGGCACGCTCCGCATCGGGACCGGTGACGCGATCACCGGTCCGGCACCCCAGAGCCTGAGCTCCCTGGGTGGCAAGACGTTGCGGGTCAACCGGAACGGCACGGCACCCACCAACAACCCCTTCTACAGCAGGGGCGGGCGGGCCCGGTTCATCTACACGTACGGGCACCGCAACGTGCAGGGACTAGCCTTGCGCCCGGGCACCTCCCAGATGTGGAGCGCCGAGCACGGGCCGGACGTCGACGACGAGGTCAACCTCCTGCGCAGCGGTGGCAACTACGGCTGGGACCCGGACGGCGCCACGCACAACTACGACCAGTCGGCCCCGATGACCGACACCGTCACGTACCCCTCCGCCATTCGCGCGAAGTGGCGGTCCGGCAGGCCGACGGTCGCGACGAGCGGAGCCACGTTCCTCACCGGGGCGGCCTGGGGTCGGTGGGAAGGCGCTCTGGCCGTCGCCGAGCTGAAGAACGAGGGCGTCCGGGTGCTCTCGATGACGCCCGACGGGCGCGTGATCGGCAACGAGCAGATGAGCCAGCTCGATGACACGATCGGCCGGATCCGCACCGTCCAGAGTGCCGCCGGCGGATCGGTGTACGTCAGCACCAGCAACGGCGGCGGGAACGACCGCATCTCACGGGTCGACCCGGTCGCGCCCGCGTTGCCGACGTGGTCCCCCGGCCTCGACGTCTCGCCGAGCGGGGTCGCCACCGTGCTTCGCGGGTCAGCGGTGACCGCCTTCGTGCGTGGCACCGACGACCGCGTCTGGTACACCAACCAGTCCGACGCCGGTCGCGCCTTCGGTGTCTTCCGGTCCATTCCCGGCACGATCGCGTCCGCCCCGACCGCGGTGACCTGGGGCGGGTCACGGGTCGACCTCTTCGCCAAGGGCAGCAACGGGCACCTCCTGCACACGTACTCCACGGGCGGCGCCTACCACGCATGGGAGGACGTCGGCGGTGAGCTGACCAGCGCTCCTTCCGCCGCCTCCCTGAGCGCCGGCACGATCGACATCGTCGCCCGCACGACCGGAGATGTCCTGTCCCGGATCCGGTGGGACGGCGCTCGCTGGACCCCGTGGACCCAGGTCGGCGGCGTGTTGTCCGGAGCGCCGGCTGCGAGCGCGGACCGGGCCGCCGGGACCGTCGCGGTGGTCGTGCGGGGCACCAACGGCCAGCTCTTCCGCGTCGTGCTCTCCGCGACAGGTGTCGCGCGCGGGTTCACCAACCTCGGACGGCTGACGTGGTCCGGGCCTGCGCTCGCGCAGGGTCCCGCGCCCGCCATGGTCAGCCGGAACGGCCAGACACCGGTGATCATCCAGGGCAGCTTCGCCACCGCCATCGGTGGCCTGCTGACCGGTGCGCCGGCCGTCACCAGCCGCTCCTCCACGAGCTACGTCGTATTCGGGCGCGGGACCGACAATGCCCTGTACGCCTATGACGGTCGCGGCGGTCACTACACCTGGTCGAAGGTGGGTGGCGTCCTCAGCTGAGCCAGCGGAGCCGTGGCGAGGTCACCCGGTGAGTCGGCGAGACGACACCCGGCGGGTGGGCGAGAAGACGCCCTGCGCGTGGGCCAAAAGACGCCCGGCGCGGGGGCGAGAAGACGCCCTGCGCGTGGGCGAAGCCACACCCGCTGAGTGGCAGTACCGTCGGGGAAACGGGCTAGGCTCCCGCGCATGGCGCCCATTTCCGAGTCGACGACGAAGCCGATCTCCAAGGTCCTCATTGCCAACCGTGGCGAGATCGCCGTGCGCATCGCCCGCGCGTGCGCGGACAGCGGCATCGGTTCCGTTGCCGTGTATGCCGATCCGGACCGGGACGCCCTGCACGTCAAGGTCGCCGACGAGGCCTATGCCCTCGGGGGCACGACTCCCGGCGACTCCTACCTCGTGCAGGAGAAGCTGCTCGCGGTGGCGCGCAAGGCCGGCGCTGATGCCGTCCACCCCGGCTACGGCTTCCTCGCCGAGAACGCCTCCTTCGCCCAGGCCGTCATGGACGCCGGGCTGCGCTGGATCGGCCCCTCTCCCGCCGCGATCGACTCCCTCGGCGACAAGGTCAAGGCTCGCCACATCGCCGCCCGCGCCAACGCCCCGCTCGTGCCCGGCACCGCCGACCCGGTGGACAGCGCGGACGAGATCGTCGCCTTCGCGAAGGAACACGGTCTGCCGGTGGCCATCAAGGCGGCCTTCGGCGGTGGCGGTCGCGGCCTCAAGGTCGCGCGCACCATCGAGGAGATCCCCGAGCTGTTCGACTCGGCCACCCGTGAGGCTGTCGCGGCGTTCGGTCGCGGCGAGTGCTTCGTGGAGCGCTACCTCGACAAGCCGCGTCACGTCGAGACCCAGTGCCTGGCCGACACCCACGGCAACGTCGTCGTCGTCTCGACCCGCGACTGCTCGCTGCAGCGCCGCCACCAGAAGCTC
Organism: Pedococcus sp. P1_H8; assembly: GCF_056405175.1. Classification (NCBI taxonomy): domain Bacteria; kingdom Bacillati; phylum Actinomycetota; class Actinomycetes; order Micrococcales; family Intrasporangiaceae; genus Pedococcus; species Pedococcus sp. P1_H8. The sequence continues at coordinate 216,932 of NZ_JBFUCP010000007.1, read as the reverse complement.
GTCGAGGAGGCCCCCGCGCCGTTCCTGTCCGACGAGCAGAACGCCGAGCTGGTCCGGGCCTCCAAGGCGATCCTGACCGAGGCCGGCTACACCGGCGCCGGGACGTGTGAGTTCCTCGTCGGCCAGGACGGCACCATCTCCTTCCTCGAGGTCAACACCCGCCTGCAGGTCGAGCACCCGGTGACCGAGGAGGTCACCGGGATCGACCTGGTGCGTGAGCAGTTCCGTATCGCCAACGGCGAGGCGCTGGGCTACTCCGACCCCGCACCGACGGGGCACTCGTTCGAGTTCCGGATCAACGGCGAGGACGCCGGTCGCGGGTTCCTGCCCGCCCCCGGCGTCGTGGCGGTCTTCGAACCGCCGTCCGGCCCCGGCGTGCGCCTCGACTCCGGCGTGGTCGCCGGTGACGTCATCGGCGGGGCGTTCGACTCGATGCTGGCCAAGCTCATCGTGACCGGGCACGACCGGCAGCAGGCGCTCGAGCGGTCCCGTCGCGCGCTGGCCGAGTTCACCGTCGACGGCATGCCGACCGTCCTGCCGTTCCACCGCGTGATCGTGTCCGACCCCGCCTTCGCACCCGAGGGCGACAAGCCGTTCACGGTGCACACCCGCTGGATCGAGACCGAGTTCGACAACCAGATCGAGGCCTACTCCGGCGTCGTCGCGCAGGCTCCCGAGGAGACCGGCGAACGCCAGAGCGTCGTCGTCGAGGTCGGCGGCAAGCGGCTCGAGGTCGTGCTGCCGGGCGGGCTCTCACTCGGCGGCGGCGCCAGTGCTGCGAAGAAGAAGGCCCCGCGCCGCTCCGGTGGTTCCAAGACCGGCGCCGCCGCGTCGGGCGACTCCCTCACCGCGCCCATGCAGGGCACCATCGTCAAGATCGCCGTCGAGGAGGGCCAGCAGGTCGCCGCAGGCGAGCTGGTCGTCGTCCTCGAGGCGATGAAGATGGAGCAGCCGATCAACGCCCACAAGGCCGGCACCATCACCGGCCTCGTCGCCGAGGTCGGCCAGACGGTGACCAACGGCGCCGTCATCGCCGAGATCAAGGACTGACCACCCGGCATACGCACGCGAGCGGCGCCGCCTCCCAGCCGGGAGACGGCGCCGCTGTCGTATGCCGGCTCGCTCAGCTCCGCCCGAAGGGCGGGAGCTCCTTGGTGCCACCGTCGCCCGCGTCGGTCTCGACGTCGGGGCCGGGTTCGGGGATGTTGCCGGTGCCGGGTTCGTCGCTGGGGACCTGCACGGGACCACTGTCGGGCACGGAGGCCGGCTCGGGTGCAGGGGCCGGCTCCGGGGCAGGTGCGGGGGCGGGCTCCGGGGCAGGTGCGGGTGCGGGCTCCGGTGCCGGCTCGGGTGCGGGCTCCGGTGCCGGCTCGGGGGCGGGCTCCGGTGCCGGCTCGGGCGCGGGCTCCGGTGCCGGCTCGGGCACAGGTGCGGGCTCCGGTGTCTCCTCGGGCAGGCCCAGCTGGTCACGCAGCGCTTCCCCACCCTTGTCGACCTGGTCGGCGTACTTGCCACCGGTCTGCTTGTCGATGAGGTCTTCGACCTTGTCGATGGCAGAGTCCGCCTGCTGCGGATTGCCCTTGGCGAGGTCCTTGATCTTGTCCAGCCAACCGCCTGCCATGCTCCACGCCCCTCTCTTGGGAACTTCAGTGTCGTCACGCCGGAGTCGGCGCATCGCAGCACCCTCACCCCGGACATTACCCACGAAGGTGTGGGAGTTGCCCTCCGACACCAGACTTCCCGCCCTCGCCCCAAAGTCTGCTAGCAGAACTTCGCTCGCTCAGCGCAGCGTGCAACTTCTGCTGAGCGAGCCAAAGTCTGCTAGCTGCACTGACCGAAGAGACGTGGTTCAGTCGCGTTGGTGCAGCTGTCGGGCGGCTTCGGCGACAGATCCGGACAGCGACGGGTAGACGGTGAAGGTGCCGGCCAGCTGGTCGACGGTCAGCCCGTGCTGCACGGCCAGGGTCACCGGATAGATGAGCTCGGACGCACGCGGAGCGACCACCACGCCACCTACGACGGTGCCGCCGCCCTTTCGTGCGAACAGCTTGACGAAGCCGTCGGTGATGCCCTGCATCTTCGCGCGCGGGTTGGTGGCGAGGGGCAGCATCACCGACGTCGCGTCGACGGTGCCCTCGTCGAGGTCCTTCTGGGAGAACCCGACCGTGGCGATCTCGGGGTCGGTGAAGATGTTGGCCGAGACAGCCCGCAGGTTGAGCGGGGCCACCGCATCACCCAGGGCGTGCGCCATGGCGATCCGCCCCTGCATCGCGGCCACCGACGCGAGGGGCAGCACCCCCGTGCAGTCGCCCGCGGCATACACCCCTCGCACCGAGGTGCGGGAGACCTTGTCGACGACCACGTGTCCGGACTCGCTCACGACCACGCCGACGTCCTCGAGCCCGATGCCGGAGGTCTGCGGGATCGAGCCGACCGCGAGCAGCGCGTGGCTGCCCTCGACCTCTCGGCCGTCCTCGAGGCGGACCACCACGCCGGACTCGGTCCGGGACACCGACGCCATCCGCGAGCGCCCGAGGACGTCCATGCCCCGCTTGCGGAACACGTCCTCGATGACGGTGGCCGCGTCGGCGTCCTCACCGGGGAGCACCCGGTCACGCGACGACACGAGGGTGACTCGCGAGCCGAGCCCGAGGTAGGCCTGGGCCAGCTCGGCACCGGTGACGCCGGATCCGACGACGACCAGGTGCTCGGGGAGCTCGGCCAGGGTGTAGATCTGCTGCCAGGTGAGGATCCGCTCGCCATCGGGCTGAGCCGTCGGCACCACTCGCGGGGTGGCGCCGGTCGCGATGAGCACGACGTCGGCCTTCAGGCTCTGGGTCGACCCGTCGGCGAGGGTGGCCACGACCTCGCCGGGAGCGACCAGCCGTGCCCTGCCGGGTAGCACCGTGACGCCGTCACCCGCGAGCCGCGCCCCGATGTCGCGGGACTGCGCGGCGGCCAGCGCCAGGATCCGACGGTTCACCGCTGTCAGCTCGGCGACCGAGTCGGAGACCTCGTCGCCCTCGTGGTCCTCGAGGTGCACCCCGAGGTCGGACGCCGTCTCGAACTGGCTCATGAAGTCGGCCGTCGAGATGAGGGTCTTGGAGGGCACGCAGTCGGTCAGCACCGCGGCGCCGCCGACGCCGTCGCGGTCGACCACGGTCACGGTGGCACCGAGGTGGGCGGCCACGAGCGCGGCCTCGTAGCCACCGGGGCCACCGCCGAGGATCACTACGGAGGCTTTGGGCGCATTCACGAGCCCTATCCAACCATCCGAAGAGCCGTCCCCTCGCAGCGTCGGTAGTCTTCGAGCGTGACTGAGCAGCGCAGCCCGTCCACGGGCCATCCCGACCTCGCCGACCCCGCGACGGACCCGTTCGAGGTGGCCCGGGCCGCCGCAGCGGTCATCGCCGAACGCAGCGGCGCTGCCCGGCACGACGTGGCGCTCGTCCTCGGCTCCGGCTGGGGACAGACCGGCGACCTGATCGGCGAGACGCTCGCCACCATCGACAACTCCGACGTGCCGGGCTTCGCCAAGGCCGCCGTCGCCGGGCACAGCGGCACCATGCGTTCGGTCGCGATCGCCAACACCGGCCGCCGCGCCCTCGTCTACGGCACCCGCACCCACTTCTACGAGGGCAAGGGCGTCCGCGCCGTCGTCCATGCGGTCCGCACCGCGGCCGCCGCCGGCTGCAAGACCATCGTCCTGACCAACGGCTGCGGCGGACTCAACCCGGCCTGGACCCCCGGCACCCCGGTGCTGATCCGCGACCACCTCAACCTCACGGCTGCCTCCCCGATCGAGGGCGCCAACTTCGTCGACCTCACCGACCTCTACTCGCCCCGCCTGCGCGACCTGGCCCGGGCGGTCGACCCCGAGCTCGACGAGGGCGTCTACGTCCAGTTCCGCGGACCGCACTACGAGACCCCCGCCGAGGTGCAGATGGCCAAGGTGCTGGGGGGCGACCTCGTCGGTATGTCCACCACCCTCGAGGCCATCGCCGCTCGCCAGGCCGGGCTCGAGGTCCTCGGCATCTCCCTGGTCACCAACCTCGCAGCGGGGATCAGTGACCAACCCTTGTCCCACGAGGAGGTCATGGAAAGCGGCAAGGCCGCCGCGGAGCGTTGCGGCAAGCTGCTCGCCGCCGTCGTCGCCACCATCTGAGAGACCATCACCCTGAGAAGGAGGGCACCCATGACGTATGCCGCGCGGCACGGCCGCGGAGCCGCCTCACCGTCCGCTTCCGAAGCGCACGCGCAGGAGCTGATCGACGCCGCGCAGGCCTGGGTCGACGACGACCCCGACCACGAGACCCGCGTGGAGCTGGGCGACATCCTCGCCAAGGCCAAGAAGGGCGACCAGGTCGCCGTCGACGACCTCGCCGACCGGTTCTCGGGGATGCTCGAGTTCGGCACCGCCGGCCTGCGCGGCGCCCTCGGCGCCGGTCCCAACCGGATGAACCGCTCCGTGGTGATCCGGGCGGCAGCCGGCCTCACGGCATACGTCAAGGCCCTGAAGCCTGAACCGTTCGTGGTGGTGGGCTATGACGCCCGCAAGAACTCCGACGTGTTCGCCCGTGACACCGCGGCCGTCGTCGTCGGAGCGGGGGGTCGCGCCGCCATCCTTCCCTCGCCGCTCCCGACCCCGGTGCTGGCCTATGCGATCCGTTTCCTGGGAGCCGACGCCGGCGTGATGGTGACCGCCAGCCACAACCCGCCCGAGGACAACGGCTACAAGGTCTACCTCGGCGACGGCTCGCAGATCGTGCCGCCGTCCGACGCCGGCATCGCCGCCCAGATCGCGCGCATCACCGCCGTCGCGGACGTCCCCCTGGCCAAGGACGGCTGGGAGACCCTCGGTGACGACGTGCTCGCTGCCTACCTCGAGGACGCCGTCACGGTCGTGTCGGCCGACACCCCGCGCGACGTCACCGTCGTGCACACGGCCCTGCACGGGGTCGGCTCCGAGACGGTGGCCAAGGCCTTCGTGCGAGCGGGGTATGCCGCGCCGATCCCCGTCGCGAGCCAGGCCGAGCCCGACCCGATGTTCCCGACGGTGCACTTCCCCAACCCGGAGGAGCCCGGTGCGATGGATGCCGCGCTCGAGCTGGCCGAGCAGACGGGCCCGGACGTCGTCATCGCCAACGACCCCGACGCCGACCGGTGCGCCGTCGCGGTCCCCGGTCCCGGCGGCTGGCGGATGCTGCGTGGCGACGAGGTCGGGGCCCTGCTGGGGGCGCACATCCTCGCGCGGGGCGTGGACGACGACGCGGTCTTCGCTAACTCGATCGTGTCGTCGCGACTGCTCGCGGCGATGGCCAAGGCGGCGGGTGTGCGGCACGAGGAGACGCTGACCGGGTTCAAGTGGATCTCCCGCGTGGAGGGCCTGCGTTACGGCTACGAGGAGGCGCTGGGGTACTGCGTCGACCCGCCCCACGTGCGCGACAAGGATGGCGTCAGCGCCGCCCTCGTCGTCGCCGAGATGACGGCGACCCTCAAGTCGGAGGGTCGGTCGCTGACCGACCTGCTCGACGACCTGGCCGTCGAGCACGGGGTCCACGCCACCGACGCGCTGGCCGTGCGCGTCGCGGACCTGTCCCTGATCGGCACGGTGATGGCTCGGCTCCGCGACAACCCGCCGGAGGAGGTCGCTGGCATCCCCGTCTCGCGAGTCGACGACCTGGCCGTGGGCAGCGATGCCCTCCCGCCGACCGATGGGCTGAGGTACTACCTCTCCGACGACTCGCGGATCATCGTGCGGCCCTCGGGCACCGAGCCCAAGCTCAAGGTCTACCTCGAGGTCATCGAACCCGTCGCGGGCGCCGAGACGTTGCGGGACTCACGGGCCACCGCCGCCGCCAGGCTGGGAAAGATCAAGTCAGCCATGGAGCAGCTGACCGCCGTCTGACTGAGGGTGGCAGTGGCCATTGCTCGGGCTGAGTAAGCAACTCGCCGAGGAGCGACCGCGTCCGACGGACCAGATTGAAGGATCCCGGAGGTCATGGCCGTCGCGATCCTTCACTCACGTAGCCGAGGGGCCATGGCGGCTCACAGGTGTCAGGCGGGATGTCGGCGGCAGGGCGACCGCGAAAACCCGTTGCAGCGCAACCAGATACGGCACCGCCGCGGCACCGCCACGGCACCGTTGCGGCACCGTTGCGGCACCGCTTATCCACACCTGGTCGAGCCTGGCTCTGGGCCGTCTCCCCCAGACACAGGCAAACGCCGAGGCGCTGCACGGGGGACACCACCCCTGCGGCGTGTGGTTGTTCGTGACACCACGACCCACGGCACCCCGAAGGGCCAGACCGCGACCGCCACCCTGGGGTCCGGCCCCGCAGACCGAGGCACCTCGCGATCTGACCACGGGGTGAGACACGGCTAGGATTGGTCGGTGAGCACCCCCACAGCTGCGGCCCCCTCCGTCGACGCGACGACCAGGGCGCGCGACCTCCTCGGCGTCTCCCGCCTCACCAACGCGGCCCTCACGAGCTGGCTGCACGGCCTGCCCGGCGTCGACCAGGTGGGCTGCGAGGCCAGGGCCGCAGGTCTGGGCACCCGGTCCATCAAGACCACCTCCAAGGCCTGGGGCATCGACCTCGCGATCTCGATGATCGACCTGACGACCCTCGAGGGCGCCGACACCGCCGGCAAGGTCCGTGGTCTGTGCGCCAAGGCGATCAACCCCGACCCCGGCTACCCCGACACTCCCCGCCCAGCGGCCGTCTGCGTCTACGGCGACATGGTCGCCACCGCCAAGGACGCCCTCGGCCAGAGCGGCGTCAAGGTCGCCGCAGTCGCTACCGCCTTCCCGAGCGGCCGAGCCCTGATGCCCGTCAAGCTGGCCGACACCCGCGACGCCGTGGACGCCGGTGCCGACGAGATCGACATGGTGATCGACCGCGGCGCCTTCCTGTCCGGCGACTACCTCACGGTGTTCCGCCAGATCGCCGAGGTCTCCGAGGCGTGCGTCCGCAAGGACGGGTCCCGGGCCCGGCTCAAGGTGATCATGGAGACGGGTGAGCTGGTCACCTATGACAACGTCCGACGGGCGTCGTGGCTGTCGATGCTGGCCGGCGGCGACTTCATCAAGACCTCCACCGGCAAGGTCTCCCCCGCTGCGACCCTGCCCGTCACGCTCATCATGCTCGAGGCGGTTCGCGACTGGCGAGACCTCACCGGCGAGATGGTCGGCGTCAAGCCGGCCGGCGGCATCCGCACCAGCAAGGACGCGCTCAAGTTCCTGGTGACCGTCAGCGAGATCGCCGGCGAGGACTGGCTGGACCCGCACTGGTTCCGGTTCGGCGCCTCGAGCCTGCTCAACGACCTCATCCTGCAACGCCAGCGGATGGCGATCGGCGCCTACTCCGGCGCCGACTACGTCACCGACGACTCGCCCAGCCTGTACTGACGTGCGAGCCACCCAGCAGCCCCCTGCACCCGACGGATCCTGAGGAACCTGAAGCCATGGCCAAGTTCGAGTACGCACCGGCGCCGGAGTCGCGCGCGGTCGTCGACATCAAGCCCTCCTACGGGCTCTTCATCAACGGCGAGTTCACCGACTCCCAAGGCGGCTCGGCGTTCAAGTCGATCAACCCCTCCACCGAGGAGGTCCTCGCGGAGATCACGTCGGCGAGCGACGCCGACGTCGACCGGGCCGTCGCTGCTGCCCGTCGCGCCTACAACGGCGCCTGGGGCCGGATGTCCGGGGCCGACCGTGGCAAGTACCTCTTCCGCATCGCGCGCATCCTGCAGGAGCGCGCGCGCGAGTTCGCCGTGCTCGAGAGCATCGACAACGGCAAGCCGATCAAGGAGAGCCGCGACGTCGACGTGCCCCTGGCCGCGGCGCACTTCTTCTACCACGCGGGCTGGGCCGACAAGCTCGACTACGCGGGACTGGGCACCAACCCCCGCCCGCACGGCGTCGTGGGTCAGGTCATCCCGTGGAACTTCCCGATCCTCATGCTGGCGTGGAAGATCGCCCCCGCCCTGGCCACCGGCAACACCGTCGTCATCAAGCCGGCCGAGACCACCCCGCTGACGGCGCTGCTCTTCGCCGAGGTGGTCCAGCAGGCCGACCTGCCGCCGGGCGTCGTCAACATCATCACCGGCGCCGGAGCGACCGGTCAGGCCATCGTCGACCACCCAGACATCGACAAGCTGGCGTTCACCGGTTCGACGGGCGTCGGCAAGATGATCGCCCGCTCCATCGCCGGCACCCGCAAGAAGGCCACCCTCGAGCTCGGCGGCAAGGCCGCCAACATCGTGTTCGACGACGCCCCGCTCGACCAGGCCGTCGAGGGCATCGTGAACGGCATCTTCTTCAACCAGGGCCACGTCTGCTGCGCCGGGTCACGCCTGCTCGTGCAGGAGAACATCGCGGACGACGTCGAGAAGCGGCTCAAGCGCCGCCTCGAGACCCTGCGCGTGGGCGACCCGCTCGACAAGAACACCGACGTCGGCGCGATCAACTCCAAGGCCCAGCTCCAGCGGATCGTCGAGCTGACAGCAGCCGGCGAGGCCGAGGGCGCCGAACGCTGGGACAACGGCTGCGAGCTGCCCAGCAAGGGCTTCTGGTTCCGGCCGACGGTCTTCACCGGGGTCAGCCAGGGCCACCGCATCGCCCAGGAGGAGATCTTCGGGCCGGTCCTGTCGGTGCTCACCTTCCGCACTCCGCAGGAAGCCGTCGCCAAGGCCAACAACACCCCCTACGGCCTGTCCGCGGGCATCTGGACCGAGAAGGGTTCGCGGATCCTGTGGATGGCCGACCAGCTCCGCGCCGGCGTCGTCTGGGCCAACACGTTCAACAAGTTCGACCCGACCAGCCCCTTCGGCGGCTACAAGGAGTCGGGCTACGGCCGGGAGGGTGGCCGCCACGGCCTCGCTGCCTACGTCACGACGGGAGACAGCAAGTGAGCCCCACCGCCACGCGGTCGACAGGCGCCGACGCACGCGTCGACGTGAGGAAGACCTACAAGCTCTACATCGGCGGCAAGTTCCCCCGCTCCGAGTCGGGCCGCTCCTACGAGGTCGTCGACGGCCGCGGCAAGTTCCTCGCGAACGCCGCCCAGGGCTCCCGCAAGGACGCCCGTGATGCGGTCGTCGCCGCCCGCGGCGCCTTCGGTGGCTGGGCCGGCGCCACGGCATACAACCGTGGTCAGGTCCTCTATCGCGTCGCCGAGGTGATGGAGGGTCGCCGCGACCAGTTCGTGGCCGAGGTGCGCGCCAGCGAGGGTGTCGCCGAGCGTCGCGCCGAGACCATCGTCTCCCAGGCCATCGACCGCTGGGTCTGGTATGCCGGGTGGACCGACAAGCTCGCCCAGATCCTCGGCGGTCTCAACCCGGTCGCAGGCCCGTACTTCGACATCTCCGCACCCGAGCCGACCGGTGTCGTGGCCGTCCTCGCGCCACAGCGCAGCTCGCTCCTCGGTCTGGTCTCGGTGCTCGCCCCGGTCGTCTGCTCGGGCAACACCGCGGTCGTCCTGACCAGCGAGCTCCGCCCCCTGCCGGCGATCACGCTCTCCGAGGCGCTGGCCACGTCCGACGTCCCCGGTGGGGTCATCAACCTCATCACCGGCCGTACCGCCGAGGTCGCGCCCTGGCTCGCGTCGCACCGTGACGTCAACGCCATCGACCTGAGTGGTGCAGCCGACGCCGAGGGAGTCAGCTGGGGCGACCTCGAGCTGGCCGCCGCCGAGAACCTCAAGCGCGTCGTGCGGCCCGCCGGTGAGGGCTCCGACGCCGTCGAGCCCGACTGGTCACGCACGCCCGACCTGTCGCGCGTCACGGCCTTCTTGGAGACCAAGACCGTCTGGCACCCCAAGGGCCGCTGACCCTTGACCCTTCGCACTCCACCGGTTCGATGTACAACCGCCGGGAGCTACCGGCGTGTTCACATCGAACCAGGGACACGAGGGGCGGTATGACGACCACCGCCCGGGTGGTGGTCCTGGCCGGTCCCAGCGGCGCCGGGAAGTCACGGCTGGCCGCCCGGCTCCAGGGCGCCCACGGCTGGCCGATCGTTCGGCTCGACGACTTCTACCGCGACGAGGACGACCCGGCGATGCCGCGCTCCGAGGAGCTCGGCATCGTCGACTGGGACCACCCCGACTCGTGGGACCGCGCTGCCGCCCTCGACGCCCTGGCCACCCTCGTCGAGACCGGTGAGGTCAAGACTCCTGTCTACGACATCTCCCTCAGCCGTGCCGTCGACACGACCACCGTGCGCGCCGACCCGCACGACCTCATCCTCGCCGAGGGCATCTTCGCGGCCGAGATCATCGCCGACCTGCGCGACCGCGGACTGCTCGCCGGCGCCTACTGCGTGCACCACCACCGCGTGGTCACCTTCGTCTGGCGGCTGCTGCGCGACCTGTCCGAGCACCGCAAGCCTCCGTGGACGCTGGTGCGCCGCGGCCTGGCCCTCGGCAAAACGGGGTCTGTGGCTCCCGTTTTGCCGAGCAACCACCGTTTCGCGGGATTCTCGCGGCTCCACGCCCGGAGGGCACCCCGGCTTGTTAGGGTTCCACCACGTCAGCGAGGGGGATGTGCGCACATGACCGACCCGCAGTGGGTGGCTCCAGGGACCAGTGGGCCAGCAGAACCGGTGGCCACCCCGACAGGTGGCCACGCGGCATACCCGTCGGTGCCTCCCGGAGCGCAGACGGGGCCGCAACCCTGGATGCAACCAGGGCAACCAGGGCAACCAGCGGGGCAACCCGGGCAGCCAGCGGGGCAACCCGGGCAACCCGCTGGGTACGGCCCCCCTCCGGGCGCGCCGTGGGGCGCCCACCCGGCCATGGAGTTCCGGCCCGGAGTGATCCCCCTGCGCCCGCTCTCCCTGAGCGACCTGTACGGCGCGGTGATCAAGGCGATCCGCGGCAATGTCGCCGCAACCATGGGCCTGGCCTTCGTCACCACGCTCGTCTTCCTCGTGCCGACGACCGCGCTCGGCGCCTGGGTCGCCGCGCAGGAGTCGCTGGACATCGAGTCGACCCAGGACATCTTCCCGGTGGCGGGGACGTTGGGTTCGGTGATCCCGTCGCTGGGGACGTCCGGGTCAGCCATCCTGCTGACGGGGTTCGTGGCGTTCGTCATCAGCCAGGCCGTGATGGGCAGGCGCGTGACTGCCGGTCAGACGTGGGAGGGCACTCGGCGCAGGCTCCTTCCCCTGGTGGGCGCCACCATCGTGACCGGCCTGGTCATCACGCTGGCCCTGGCCGCCGTGCTGGTGCTGCCCGTCCTCGCCGTCATCGGCGCGGTCTCCTCCGCCGACGACACGGGAGTGGTCGGGGCAGTCCTGCTCGCCATCGTCGCAGGCCTGGTCGCGATCGCCCTCGTGCTGTTCCTCTCGACCCGACTGGCCTTCGTGGGGGTGGCCGTCGTGCTCGAGAAGGCCAGCGTCGGCGAGGGCATCGCGAGGTCCTGGCGACTGACGTCCGGAAGCCAGTTCTGGCGGGTCCTCGGCATCAGGATCCTCACCGGCATCATCGTGGGCATCGCCGCCCAGATCCTGGCGCTCCCCCTGGGCATCGTCGGCGGTGTCGGCATCGTCGCCACGGGAGACCCCGGGAACCTGTACGTCTGGCAGGCCGTCATCTCCGGCATCTCCGGCCTCATCACCGGAGCCCTGACCACGCCCTTCACCGCCGGGGTCGACGCGCTCCTGTACGTCGACCAGCGGATCCGGCGCGAAGGGTTCGACGTCCAGCTGATCGCCGCAGCCCAGGACGACGTGACGCGGCAGTGGCCGGGAGCAGCCGCCGTCAGATGACGAGCCTGACCGCCCCTTTCGACGGCCCACCACTCGACCCGAGCTCACCGGAGGCCCAGCAGTGGCTGCGTGACGAGCTCGCCAACGGCCGCTACCTCACTGAACCCTCCCTGTGGCAGCGGTTCATGGAGTGGCTGAGCACCCTGTTCGCCGGCCGGCCGGGGCCGGGCCTGCTGCCGTCCTGGGGCGTGGTCCTCGTGGTCGTGGTGCTCCTGGCCGTTGTCGTCCTGGTGCTCCTGCGGCTGGTCCGTCCCGAGGCAGTGACCCGACGACGCGGCGGCACGGCGGCCCCCGTGGACGACGAGGGGCTCAGCGCCGCGGACTACCGCGTCCGGGCTCGCGCGTCGGCCGACCGCGGCGACTGGGATGCCGTGCTGCTGGACGGCTATCGGGCGCTGGCCGCCTCGGCCGTCGAGCGCACCCTGCTGACCGAGCTCCCGGGCCGAACGGCCCACGAGGTGGCGCTCGCCCTGGCCCCGGTCTTCCCCGACCAGGCGAACGCCCTCGCGACGGCGGCGGCGTCCTTCGACGACGTCCGCTACGGCCACCGCCGGACCACGCGGACCCAGGCCGTCAGCACGACAGAGCTCGACGCGGTACTGCTGCGGACCAGGCCCCAGCACGGACACCTGGTCGCCCCGTGACCGCCACATCGGAGGCAGGCCCGGACCCCCGAGGCAGTCGTGCGACGCGGATCCGCCGCAGGGCTGTGTGGGGCCTGGCCGTGACGGTCGGCGTGGGAGCGCTCGTGGTCATGGCCTTGGCCACGACAGCCCCTGACCAGGTGCTCGACCCCGACGACACCGGCCCCACCGGCGGCAGGGCCATCGTGGAGGTGCTGCGCCAGCACGGCGTCGACGTCGAGGTCGTCCGGTCGATCGGCGCGCTCGCCGACGCCCAGCCAGGCTCGGGCAGCACCGTCGTGATGGCCAACTCCGCCTACCTCGGTCACGACAGCGCGACCGCCATGGGGCACGTGTCCGCTGGGGCCGACCGGCTCGTGCTGCTCGACCCGACGGCAGCCCAGCTGGCTGCCCTCGACCTGCCGCTGACCTCGGGCACGCTCGAGGCCGAGGTGCGGCTGACCGCAGGGTGCACCTCGGCGGTGGCGAGGGCCGACGACACGGCCACCCTCGTCGACACGCGGTTCATCCCTGTCCGGCGAGGGAGCGGGGCGGCCACTCTCTGCTTCGGTCTGCCCAACCCGCGAGGCGGCGAGCAGGCACAGGGCGAGGATCCCGCAGAGGCACAGGGGTTCGGTTTCGGGGCGGCGATGGCGACGGTCCCCGCCGCCGCCGCCCACCCCGAGGTCGTGGCACTGGGCATCTCCACTGCCTTCACCAACCGCTGGGTCGACGAGGAGTCGCATGCCGGTCTGGCCGTCCGTGCCCTCGGCCACTCGCCGCGACTCCTGTGGTACCAGCCCGGCCTCGGCGACCTCGCGAGCACCCGCAAAGGGGCGGACGACGGATGGCCGCTCTGGCTCGCGCCGGCAGCCGCCGTGCTCGCAACGGCCGTGATCGTCCTCGCCTTCGTCCGGGGGCGGCGGATGGGTGCGCTGGTGACCGAACCGCTCCCAGTGGTGGTGCGCGCCGTCGAGACCACCGAGAGTCGCGGCCGGATCTATCGCCGCGCCCGTGACCGACCCAGAGCCGCCGCCATCCTGCGGCAGGGCACCACCGAAAGGCTCGCACGACGACTGGCCCTGCCGCCCCACGCGCCGCACGCGGTCCAGGCCGCTGCCGCGGCAGCCACAGGTATGCCGCCCGCCCAAGTCTCGGCGCTGCTCGCCGGCCCGCCCCCCACCACCGATGTCGAACTGCACACCCTGGCCAATGCACTGACCGATCTCGAGGAGAGGGTCCGCCGCTCATGACCGACCAGCCCCACCCCGCCCAAGCCCTGGCCGACCTGGCCGACCAGGTCGAGCCCGTCGAGCCCGTCGAGCCCGTCGAGCCCGTCGAGCCCGTCGAGCCCGTCGAGCCCGTCGAGCCCGTGAAGCCCGTCGAGCCGGACCGGCCAGCCATCGCCGCGCCCGATGCCCGGGCAGCCCTGCTGGCCGTGCGCGCCGAGGTCGCCAAGGCCGTCGTCGGGCAGGACGCCGCGGTCGCCGGACTGCTCGTCGCCCTGCTCTGCCGCGGGCACATCCTGCTCGAAGGAGTCCCGGGCGTCGCCAAGACCCTGCTCGTCCGCAGCCTCGCCGCCGCCCTCGACGTCGAGACCAAGCGCGTGCAGTTCACCCCCGACCTGATGCCGGGCGACCTCACCGGATCACTGGTCTACGACGCGTCGAGCAGCGACTTCACGTTCCGCCCGGGGCCGGTCTTCACCAACCTCCTGCTCGCGGACGAGATCAACCGCACCCCACCCAAGACGCAGTCGGCCCTCCTCGAGGCGATGGAGGATCGCCAGGTCAGCGTCGACGGCCGGGCCCACCCGCTGCCCCAACCGTTCATGGTCGCCGCCACCCAGAACCCCGTCGAGTACGAAGGCACCTATCCCCTGCCGGAGGCCCAGCTGGACCGCTTCCTGCTCAAGGTGACGCTGCCGATCCCACCCCGGGACGACGAGATCGCGGTCCTGCGCCGGCATGCCACCGGGTTCGACCCCCGCGACCTGCAGGCCGCCGGTCTGCGGCCGGTCGCGTCGGCGGCGGACCTCGCGGCAGGTGCCGAGGCAGTTCGCAGCGTCGAGATCTCGGACGAGGTGACGGCCTACATCGTCGACATCGCCCGGGCGACACGGAACTCGCCGTCACTGGCCCTGGGCGTCAGCCCGCGCGGCGCCACCGCACTCATGGCGACGTCGCGGGCGTGGGCCTGGATCAACGGCCGCGGCTTCGTCACCCCCGACGACGTCAAGGCCCTCGCCCACGCGACCCTCGCCCACCGGTTGTCGCTTCGCCCGGAGGCCGAGCTCGAGGGCGTCAACGTCACGGCGGTCCTCGACAGTGCGCTCGGAGCGGTGCCGGTCCCCCGCTGATGAGCCTGACCTACCGTGCCGTCGCGCTGGCCCTCCTCGGGCTGGTGCCGGTTGCCGTGTGGCCGCAGGGCGACACGGTGCGGTGGTGGTGGGTCGCGATGGTCGTCCTCATCGGTGTCGACGTCCTCCTCGCCAGCCCACCTCGCTCGCTGACCTTCGCCCGGGAGGGGCCGGCCCAGGTGCGCCTCGGCGAGCAGACCTCGACGTCGGTCCTGGTCACCAACGCCGGGAGGCGCCCACTGCGTGGCGCCCTCCGCGACGCCTGGCCGCCCTCCGCCGGGGCCGCAAGCACGCGGCATACCCTCGCCCTCGCTGCCGGGGAACGCACCCGGGTCACGACGACGCTGACCCCGACCCGCAGGGGCGACCGCACCGCGCACCGGGTGACCGTGCGCTCCACGGGGCCACTGGGGCTGGCCGCCCGGCAACGGTCGTTCGACGTGCCGGGGCGCCTGAGGACGCTCCATCCGTTCCCGGCCCGCAAGCACCTGCCCAGCCGCCTGGCGGTGCTGCGCCAGCTGGACGGCCGGGCCGCGGTGCGGACGCGCGGGCAGGGCACCGAGTTCGACAGCCTGCGGGAGTACGTCGACGGCGACGACGTGCGCAGCATCGACTGGCGCGCCACCGCCCGGCGCCAGCACCTGGTGGTGCGCACCTGGCAGCCGGAGCAGCACCGCCGCATCGTCATCGTGGTCGACACGTCGCGGACCTCCGCGGGACGGGTCGACGACGCTCCCCGCCTGGATGCCGCCATGGACGCCGCTCTCCTGCTGACGGCCCTCGCCGGACACGCACGCGACCGGATCCAGGTGCTCGCCGGCGACCGGGTGGTGCTGGCCCGGGTCTCCGGCGCCGACCGCGCCACGCTGCTGCACGACACGATCAGCACGCTCGCGCCCATCGAGTCCCGGCTGGTCGAGGCCGACTGGGGACTGCTCGCCACCGAGATCAGCCGGCTCGGCACACCACGAGCCCTGGTCGTGCTGCTCACGCCGCTGGAGTCAGCCGCGGTCGAACAGGGACTACTGCCGGTGCTGCCTGCTCTCAGCGCCCACCACAGGGTGGTGGTCGCCTCGGTGGCCGACCCCGCGGTCGCGAGAATGCGCACGGCTCGCGACACCGTGGCCGAGGTCTACGAGGCGGCCGCAGCAGAGCGCACGACCTCGCTGCGGCGACGCACGGCTGCCGCGCTCGTCAGCCTCGGGGTGGACGTGCTGGACGAGCCGCCGGACCAGCTCCCCGTCCGGCTGGCCGACCACTACCTCATGCTCAAGCGGCAGGGACTGCTCTGACTCTCTCGCAACCTGGGCGCCCTCTGGGGTGCCCAGCTTGCAGGTCGTGGCCTCGGCGCCGAGCCTGACCGGTGTCCGCGGTCAGGCGACGACGATCGCCTCGTCGCCGATGTCGCGCGCGTCGACGTCTCCGGTCACTCCGTCGCGGTGGGCGCCGCGCCCGACCACGAACACGTAGGCGAGAAAGGCCGACTCCGCCAGGACGCCGATCCCGATCCGCGCCCACGTGGGCAGCCCGGACGGCGTCACGAAGCCTTCGATCGCCCCGCTCACGAGGAGCACGAAGACCAGCCCGGTCGCGATCGCGACCGCCATGCGCCCCTCCGCCGCCAAGGCCTGCAGTCGCGTGCGCGGGCCCGGTTCCACCCAGGACCAGAAAAGTCGCAGACCGACCGCCGCGGCCACGAAGACGGCGGTCAGCTCGAGCAGGCCGTGCGGCAGGATCAGGCCGAAGAAGAGTCCGGTGCGGTCGTGGGCCATCATCAGGGCGGCCACGACACCGACGCCCTGCACGTTGCTCACCAGCACATAGAGGACCGGGAGTCCCAGGACCCCGAACGCGATGCACTGGGCTGCGACCCAGGCGTTGTTGACCCACACGAGGGTGGCGAACTCGTGGTGTGGGAACTCGCTGTAGTAGTGCTCGAAGTCGGTCCCGACATAGGCCTGGATCTCGGCCGGTGTCAGCTGGCTGGCATAGACCTCGGGATGCCGCAGCGTCCACGCGGCGACGAGGGCGATGACCAGGAGGCTGCCGAGCGCCGTCGTCACCCACCACCACCGGGTGCGGTACAACGCAGCGGGAAAGGTCCGGGTGAAGAAGCGCAGGATGTCCGCCCAGGTGCTCGTCCGGGTGCCGACCATCCCCACTCTCGCGCGGGTGAGCACCATGGACAGGTAGGCCACGACCGACGGGTCGGGCGAAGCCGATCTGACGACGGACAGGTCGGTGGACACGCGCTGGTACAGGTCGAGCAGCTCGTCTCCCTCGGCACCGGACAGACGGCGTCGTCCGGCCAGCTCCTCGAGTCGCCCCCAGTACCGGCTGCGTGCGGCGACATACGCATCCAGGTCCACGGCGTCACTCTATGCTTCGGCCATGAGCACGGGGGCCGGTTACCGCAGCTACGCGAGCGACGACATGGTCACCGGCGAAGGGGTGGCCGTCGAGCTGCCCATCGCCGGCGTTCCCACCCGCGCCGCCTCCGGCATCATCGACCTGCTCGTCGCCGGGGTCCTGCTCGTGGCCGGTTCGATCGCGGTGGGCGCGGTGTTCTCGGGCACGTCCGAGGCGGTCGGCCGGACGGCCATGATCCTGTTGGTCGTGGGGGTCACCGTGGGCCTCCCGACCGTGGTCGAGACCCTCACGCGTGGCCGGACCCTGGGCAAGCTGGCGCTGGGGCTGCGCGTGGTGCGCGACGACGGTGGTCCCATCACGGCGCGGCACGCGCTCACCCGGGCCCTCGTCGGGTGGCCGGAGATCTACCTGCTCGCGGGTGCCGGTGCGATGGTGGCGTCCCTGGTCAGCCCGCGCGCCAAGCGACTCGGCGACCTGGCGGCCGGCACGTACGTCGTGTCGCAGCGCGCCACGATGCGGTTGCTGCCTCCTCCGGTCATGCCGCCCCCACTGGCGCAGTGGGCGGCCCAGGCCGACCTTGCGGCGCTGCCTCCGGGCCTGGCCATCGCTGTCCGCCAGTTCCTGGGTCGGGCCGCCAGGCTCACTCCCGCGTCACGAGAGGAGCTGGGCCAGCGCCTGCTGCGCTCGGTGCTGCCGCACGTGTCGCCACCACCCCCACCGGGCATCCACGCCGAGTACGTCCTCGCCGCCGTGATCGCCGACCGCCGGCGCCGCGACGCCGAACGTCTGGCCCGCGAGGACCAGCGGCTGGCCCGGCTCCTGCCCGCGGATCCGCTCGACCGCTAGCCACCCATCCTGCCTCGACGCAGCCGCGCCGAGATCCCAGCTCTCGGCCCTTCCGGTGGTCCGGAAGCCCGAGAGCTGGGATCTCGTGGGCTGCCGTCAGTCCTGTTGGACCTGCGTCTCGAGCGCGGCATAGCCGGGCTTGACGACTCCCTCGATGATGGCCAGCCGCTCCTCGAAGGGAATGAACGCCGACTTCATCGCATTGATCGTGACCCAGCGCAGGTCCTCCATGGTCCAGCCGGCGTCCCGGACGAGCAGTCCCATCTCGCGAGACATCGACGTGCCACTCATCAGGCGGTTGTCGGTGTTGACCGTCACCCGGAACCGCAACCGCTTGAGCAGCGAGATCGGGTGCAGCGCAACGGATGCCGCTGCACCGGTCTGGACGTTGCTGCTGGGGCACATCTCCAGCGGGATGCGCGTGTCCCTGACGTATGCCGCGAGGCGCCCGAGGTGCACGTCGTCCGTGTCAGCGGCGACCGCCGCCGCGACGTCGTCGCCGAAGGCCTTGTCACCGACGGTGATGTCGTCGACGATCCGCACGCCGTGACCGAGCCGGTCCGCGCCGCACCACTGGATCGCCTCCCAGATGCTGGGGAGGCCGAACGCCTCGCCCGCGTGGATCGTGAAGTGGGCGTTCTCGCGACGGAGGTACTCGAAGGCGTCGAGGTGCCGGGTGGGAGGGAAGCCGGCCTCGGCGCCGGCGATGTCGAACCCGGCCACACCCTGGTCGCGGTAACGGACCGCGAGCTCGGCGATCTCGGTGCTCTTGGCCGCGTGCCGCATCGCGGTCAGCAGCGCGGTGACCCGGATCGGAGTTCCCGCCCTGGTGGCCTGCTCCTCGCCCTCGCGGAACCCGGCGTTGACGGCTTCGACGACGTCCTCGAGCGCGAGCCCCTCCGTGAGGTGCTGCTCGGGCGCGTAGCGGCTCTCGGCGTAGACGACGCCGTCGGCGGCCAGGTCGAGCACGCTCTCGCGCGCCACTCGCCGCAGCCCCTCCGCGGTCTGCATGACGGCCAGCGTGTGGTCGAACGTCTCGAGGTAGCGCACCAGGGACCCCGAGTCCGCACTCTCCCGGAACCACGCGCCGAGGCTGTCGGCGTCGGTGGTCGGCAACCCGGCATACCCGATCTGGTCGGCGATCTCGACGATGGTCTGCGGACGCAGGCCACCGTCGAGGTGGTCGTGCAGCAGCGCCTTGGGCGCGCGCCGGACCTGCTCGTCGGCACCGTCCGCGCTGGTGTCGGAGGACTCCGCGGACCCCTTGCGACCGAAGATCACGCGCCCTCCTCCTCGTCGCGGTTGACGGTCTCGGGACTGAAGGCGGGCAGGCAGACGGCGACATACTCGGCACCCTCCGACCCGGTCGAGTAGCGGATCCGCTCGCCGGCGCGGGTGACGACGCTCTGGCCGGCCTCGACGCGCAGCTGGCCGCCGTCGTGGTCCACGAGCACGGCACCGGCGATGACAAGGGTGATCTCGTCGAAGGCCGGGGCCTGGAACGGCTCGGTCCAGTCGGCCGGCGCCTTCATGTGGGCCACGGAGACGGCCTCGCTGCCGGTGTTCACCCGGCCGACGTGTTCGTCGATGACTTTGCCGCCGGGCACGGGAATGGTCGTGGGGGTCGCGATGAGCTCAGGCACAGGGCCACCCTAGCCCTGAGCGTCCGGCCCGGCCGGGCAGCCTGGCGGCGAGGCACACCCTGTCGCCGGGCCTTGCCAGATCCGAACGGTCGTGCTTTTATTGGACAGTGAGCAAAGGAGACGAGACGCGCGACTCGGTGCTTCGCGTGGCGCTGGCCCAGTCGAGCCAGGTCGGCCTGCGCGGCATCACGATCGGCGGCCTCGCCGACGCGCTGGAGATGTCCAAGAGCGGGCTGTTCGCGCACTTCGGGTCAAAGGAGGGGCTGCAGTCGGCCGTGATGGACTATGCGGCCGAGGCGTTCACCCAGCTCGTCATCCGCCCCGCCCTGAAGGAACCCCGGGGTGAGCCACGGCTGCGCACCCTCTTCGACCGATGGCTCGGGTGGGGCGGCTATGCCGACTACGCACTGCCTGGCGGATGCATCTTCATCTCCGTGGCGAGCGAGTTCGACGACGCACCCGACGGCCCGGTTCGCAGCAAGGTCGTGCAGACCGAGAGAGACCTGCTCGACACCATCGAGACGATCGTCCGAGGCGGCATGACCGAGGGTCAGTTCCGCGAGTCGACCGACCCGGCGGCCTTCGCCCACGACCTGCTCGCCATCGTCCTCGGCTACAACTTCTCGGCACGCCTGCTCCACGACCCGGCGGCAGCGCGTCGCGCCCTGGACGCCTTCGACCGGCTGCTCGACCACATCCGCGACTGAATCCATCGACACAGGAGACTCCACTCATGTCCGTAGAAAAAAGCACGATCGATCGTTTCACTGTCCTCCCCCGCACCTCCCGGGTCAGTGCCTCCCGGGTGCCTGCCGCCCGGGTGCCTGCCGCCCGGACCGCTGCGACGACGGGCCGCGCCGCCGCACCTGCGACGGGCCTTCCCGCCTCCCCCGCCCTGAGGAGGCTGTTCGCCCTGCTGGAGCGGCAGTCCCCCGCCCTGGGTGGACTGGTGGCCGAGCGGCTGTGGTTCCGGCTGCCCGCCGCCCCGTCGGCGGCGGCACGCGCCGCTCGAACGCCGCGCGGCGGCGAGGCCTTCGAGGTGCAGTGGGCCCACGGCACGGTCCGCGGCCGGGTCTACGGCCAGTGGGGCAACCCCACGGCATACCTCGTGCACGGCTGGGGCGGCTGGTGGCAGCAGCTCGGCGCCCACGTCGAGCCGCTGGTGGCCCGCGGCCTGTGCGTCGTGGCCTTCGATGCCCCGAGCCACGGCGACTCCGGGCCCGGTGTCCACGGCAGTCGTTCGACCACCTTCCTGGAGATGGCCGAGGCGCTGGCGGCGGTGGTGGCCGAGTTCGGGCGACCCACGCTCGTGGTGGCCCACTCCGCCGGCGGGCTCGCGGCGGTCCACGCCCTCGGACTGGGTGTGCGGCCCGACTCCCTCGTGCTCGTCGCGCCGCCAGACGGCGTCGAGACGATGCTGCCGGTCTTCGCCGCCGCCCTCGGAGTCGGTCCCCGGTCCCAAGAGGTGATGGTGCGCCGTGCCGAGCGGCGGGTGGGCACGCCCGTGGCCGAGCTCGACCTCCTCACGATGGCGGCGGGACACGCGTCGCTGCCGCACCTGCTCGTGGTGCACGACCGCGGCGACCAGGAAGCCCCACTCGCCGGCGGCGTGCGCGTGACCAAGGCGTGGCACGACGCCCGTCTCATGGTCACCGAGGGACTCGGGCACCGCCGGGTGCTGTGGAACCCCGACGTCGTCGAGCGGGTGACGGCCTTTGCAGTGACGGCCGCCGAACGGGTCAGGAGATCTTCTCGATGACCAGTGGCAGCAGGTCCGGTCGCGATCCTTCCGAAGCGATCGTGAACGCGCCGTCGAGCGACTCCAGGGCCCGCTCGAACCGCTCGGGGGTGTCGGTGTGCAACGTCAGCAGGCGGTCGCCGCCCCGGACGGTGGCGCCCGGCTTGTAGTGCATCACCACGCCGGCACCGGCCTGCACCGGGTCCTCCTTGCGCGCCCGACCGGCACCGAGACGCCAGGCAGCGACCCCGATCTTGAGGGCGTCGAGCTCGGTGAGCACGCCGTCGGCAGGGACGAGCACGTCGTGGCTTTCCTTCGCGACGGGCAGCGTCGCGTCGGGGTCGCCGCCCTGGGCCCGGATCATCGCCTTCCAGGCATCCATGGCGCGGCCGTCCTTGAGCGCGTCGGCGGGGTCGACGTCACCGCGGCCGGCGCAGGCGAGCATCTCGCGGGCCAGGGCCAGGGTCAGCTCGATGACGTCCTCGGGACCGCCGCCCGCCAGCACCTCCACCGACTCTCGCACCTCGATGGCGTTGCCGGCCGTGAGACCGAGCGGCACCTGCATGTTGGTCAGCATCGCGACGGTCTTGACTCCGGCATCGGTGCCGAGGTCGACCATGGTGCGCGCCAGCTCGCGGGCGTCCTCGACGTTCTTCATGAACGCACCGCTGCCCACCTTCACGTCGAGCACCAGCGCGCCCGTGCCCTCGGCGATCTTCTTGCTCATGATCGAGGAGGCGATGAGCGGGATGGCCTCGACCGTCCCGGTGACGTCGCGCAGGGCGTAGAGCTTCTTGTCGGCGGGAGCCAGTCCGTCCCCGGCGGCGCAGATGACGGCGCCGACGTCCTCGAGCTGCTGCATCATCTGCTCGTTGCTCATCGCCGCCCGCCAGCCGGGGATCGACTCGAGCTTGTCGAGGGTGCCCCCGGTGTGCCCCAGTCCGCGGCCGGACAGCTGCGGCACCGCCACGCCGCACGCCGCCACGAGGGGCGCCAGCGGCAACGTGATCTTGTCACCCACCCCACCGGTCGAGTGCTTGTCGGCCGTCGGTCGCGACAGACCGGAGAAGTCCATCCGCTCGCCGCTGCTGATCATCGCCCCGGTCCAGCGGGAGATCTCGCGACGGTTCATGCCGTTGAGCAGGATCGCCATGGCCAGGCTGGACATCTGCTCGTCGGCGACGGCCCCGCGCGTGTAGGCATCGATCACCCAGTCGATCTGCCCGTCGGACAGCTCACCCTTGCCCCGCTTGGTGATGATGACGTCGACGGCATCGAAGGCTTCACTCATGGGGACATCGTGTCAGACCAACGACGGGCTCGGCAGAGCCAAGGCTGGCGGGGTCAGGCGGGGTGGCGGGCTGCGGTCAGGGTGTCGGGGCCGAACGCCTGCGGCAGCACCTCACGCATCGGCAGCACGCCCTCGGGGGTGAGCAGCAGGCAGTCGGGGCCGCCGTTCTCCCAGAGCAGCTGGCGACAGCGCCCACACGGCATGAGCGGCGCCCCGTCGCCACCGACACAGGACACGGCCACGAGCCGCCCCCCACCCGTCGCGTGCAGCTCCGAGACCATGCCGCACTCGGCGCACAGGCCCACGCCGTAGGCCGCGTTCTCGACGTTGCAGCCCGCGACCACCCGACCGTCGTCGACGATCCCGGCGACTCCGACCGGAAAGTTCGAGTAGGGCGCGTAGGCCTTGCCCATGATCTCGATCGCCTTGGCGCGCAAGGCTTCCCAGTCCACGTCCTCCGGAGCAGGGGGTGAGGTATGCCGCGAAGCCGGCTCCGCGGCATACCCCTCCTGCTGCGTCCCTGGGTCAGGGCACACCTAGTGGCCCTCGCCCTTGCGATAGATCTGGCCGTCGGCCGCCGGCATGCGCAACCGTTGCGAGGCGAAGGCCAGCACGAGCAGCGTGGTGACGTAGGGGGTGGTGCCGGTGAGCTCGGCCGGAACGGCGTCGGCGGCGAAGTACCACCAGCCGACGAGGACGCCGACGACGATGGCGAGGCCACCCTGCACGATCCGCTGGTTGCGCACGATCTGCCACACCCCGATGGCCACGAGCAGCACCGCGAACAGGAGCAGGAACGCGTGGACCGTCGCTCCACCGCGCAGCTGCACGGCGTCGGTGTAGCCGAACAGGGCAGCGCCGGTGAGCAGGCCGCCAGGTCGCCAGTTGCCGAAGATCATGGCGGCGAGGCCGATGTAGCCACGTCCACCGGTCTGTCCGTCGCGATAGATGTTCGCGGCGACCAGCGCCAGGAAGCCACCACCGAGGCCCGCGAGGCCACCGGAGATGATGACGGCGAGGAACTTGTAGCGGAGCACGTTGACGCCGAGCGACTCTGCTGCGACAGGTGACTCACCGACCGAACGCAACCGGAGGCCGAACGCCGAGCGCCACAGGACCCACCACGTCCCGACGAAGAGCAGCAGCGCGAGGATGGTCAGGATCGACATGTCGGTGCACAGTGCGCGCAGGACGGCGGCGACGTCGCTGACGAAGAACCAGTCCTTCTTCTCCACCGTGCCGAGCCCGCTGGACACTCCGGGCAGGGTGAAGTCCGGCAGCGACTTGATCGGCGGCGACTGGGTGGGGCCACCACCGGGCAGGCCGTTGAAGAAGCGGGCGGCGAGGTACTTCGCGACGCCGAGTCCGATGATGTTGATGGCGACACCGGACACGATGTGGTCGACCCCGAAGGTCACGGTGGCGGTCGCGTGGATCAGGCCACCGAGCGCGCCCATGGCGATCGCGCCGAGGACGCCGGCCCACGGACCCATGTGGTAGCCGAAGAACCCGGCCCCCCAGGTGCCGAGGATCATCATGCCCTCGAGGCCGATGTTGACCACGCCCGCGCGCTCCGACCAGAGGCCACCGAGACCGGCGAGGCCGATCGGGACGGCCAGGCCGATGGCGGCGGCCAACGCACCGGACGACGCGATGTCGTCGGCACCGGTCACCAGTCGCAGCACCGAGATCACGGCGAGCGCACCGATGGCCACGATGGACCACTCGCGCACGCCGAACCGGCGACGCTTGGGACGGTCAGGGACGGCCTTGGTGCCGACTTCGAGTCCGGCGGCGCTCATGCCGGGGCTCCTTCCGTCGCCGGGGCGGCTTGTCGCTGGGCGGAGAGCTCACGGGCGACGCGAGTCTGCTCGATGCGCTTGTCGGCCCGGCGGATCAGCTCGTAGGCGATGACGACGGCGAAAAGGATCACGCCCTGGATGATGTTGACCAGCTCCTGGGCGACGTCGGCCTGGATCTGCAGGGCGTTGGACTGCACGTCGAGGAAGGCCCACAGGACGGACGCGAAGGCGATGCCGACCGCGTTGTTGCGCCCGAGCAGGGCGATCGCGATGCCCGCGAAGCCGAGTCCGGACTGGAACGTCGTCCCGTAGTTGTAGTCCTGCCCGAACAACAGCGGCATCCCGACGAGTCCGGCCAGCGCACCCGAGGCGATCATCGCGGTCATCACCATCCGCGGCACCTTCACACCGCTGGCGACCGCCGCACTCTCGGAGCGGCCGGTCGCGCGCAGGTCGAAGCCGAACCGCGTCTTGCCGAGCACGAACCAGTAGAGGAACCCGACCAGCAGGGCCAGGAAGAGCAGCGTGTAGACGCGGTTGGTGGCGCCGGGGATGAGCTTGAAGCCCTCGAGCTGCGACGACTCCGGGATCGTCTTGGTGTTGATCGAGTTGCTGCCCTTCTGGCGGTCCGCCACCTTGAGCAGCAGCCAGCTCACCACGCCGGTCGCGATGGCGTTGAGCATGATGGTCGAGATCACCTCGGAGACGCCACGCTTCACCTTCAGGTATGCCGCGATGCTGGCCCACAGCCCACCGGCCACCATCGCGATGATGATCGCCGCGATGATGTTTAGCCACCCGGGAAGCCAGTCCTGGCCGGCGAACACCGCGGCCGCGAAGACCGCGATGCGGTACTGGCCGTCGACCCCGATGTTGAACAGGTTCATCCGGAAGCCGACCGCAACCGCGATGGCCGAGAGGTAGAACACGGATGCCGCGTTGATGATGTTGACGCTCTGGCGCGGCTTCGGCACGGCGAGGATGGTCTTCCAGACCTCCCACACCGGGTCGCCGACGGCCACCAGCACCAGCGAGGTGACGACGAACGCGACGACGAGCGCCAGGACCGGCGCCGCCAGGCTCATCAGGATCCGGCGCACGTTGAGGGACTTCACCGCGACTCCTCCTTCTCGCCGGCACCGGTCATCGCCGCACCGAGGTCTTCGGCCGTCACGTGGTCCGGGTCGAAGTCACCGGACAGCTTGCCCCGCAGGATCACGCGGATCGTGTCCGACAAGCCGATCAGCTCCTCGAGGTCGGCCGAGATGAGGAGCACCGCAAGTCCCTCGCGTCGTGCCTCGCGGATGTGGTCCCAGATGCTCGACTGGGCCCCGACGTCGACACCTCGGGTCGGGTGGGCGGCGATGAGCACCTTGGGCTTGTGGCTCATCTCGCGGCCGATGATGAGCTTCTGCTGGTTGCCACCGGAGAGCGAGCCGGCAGTCACGAAGATCGAGGGGGTGCGGACGTCGTAGGCCTTGACGATTCGCTCGGTGTCGGCCTTGGCCGCGGCGGCGTCGATGAGCTGACCCTTGACGTTGGGGGCCTCGGTCTGGTGTCCGAGGATGCGGTTCTCCCACAGCGGCGCCTCGAGGAGCAGGGCGTGGCGGTGGCGGTCCTCGGGGATGTAGCCGACGCCCGCCTCGCGGATCTCGCGGGTGTGCCAGTCGGAGATGTCGACGTCACCGAGGAAGACCTCGCCCGACGTGGGCTCGCGCATGCCCATGATGACTTCGACGAGCTCGGCCTGGCCGTTGCCCTCGACCCCGGCGATGCCGAGCACCTCACCCGCGTGGATGGTCAGCGAGATCCCGTCGAGGATCGGTCGGCCGGTGCCGCCGCCGAGGACGAGGTCGTCGACCTTGAGCAGCACGCGGTCGGTGACCGTGGACTCCTCGGTGGTCGGGGACGGCAGCTCCGAGCCGACCATCAGCTCGGCGAGCTGGCGGGCGTTGACGGACTTGGGGTCCACCGTGTCGATGGTCGTGCCGCGCCGGATCACCGTGATCGAGTCGGCGACCTTGAGCACCTCGTCGAGCTTGTGCGAGATGAACAGCACCGTGAGTCCCTCGTCCTTGAGCTCCGCGAGCTGGTCGAACAGCTCGTCGACCTCCTGGGGCACGAGGACGGCCGTGGGCTCGTCGAGGATGAGGGTCTTGGCGCCGCGGAACAGCACCTTGAGGATCTCGATCCGCTGGCGCGCGCCGACTCCGAGGTCGGCGACCAAGGCGTCCGGATCGACATCCAGCTTGTAGGCGTCGGAGATCCGCTTGATCTCGCGCCGCGCGCCGTCGCCGATCCCGTGCAGCTTCTCGGCGCCCAGGACGACGTTCTCCAGGACCGTGAGGTTGTCGGCGAGCATGAAGTGCTGGAAGACCATGCCGATGCCGGCCGCGATCGCGTCGGACGGCGAGTGCAGGTTGACCAGCCGGCCGTCGATCTTGATGGTGCCCTCATCTGGGCGCTGCACGCCGTACAGGATCTTCATCAGCGTGGACTTGCCGGCGCCGTTCTCCCCGACGATCGCATGGACGGTGCCGCGCCGCACGGAGAAGGCGATGTCCTTGTTGGCGACCACACCCGGGAAGCGTTTGGTGATCCCCTCGAGCTCGACGGCTGGGGCACCACCCTCGGTCGTGGTCTGCGTCAGCGGTGGGGAGGCAGTGATGGTTCACACTCCGTGGTCCGGGCCCGCAGCATCGCGGGCGGGTGGCGCATTTCGGGCACCTGCGGCAAGGGTCGTGGCGCCGCGTGCTGGGGCGCTCAGGGAAGCACACGGCCCGGGTCAGACGCTACCGCGCCGCCCGGGCCGTGTGTTGCCCACATGCTCGACAAAGAGGTGTCGATCAGGGCTTTTCGGGAACCGTGATCTTCTTGTCGATGATCTGCTGCTTGTAGTCGTCGAGCTTGGTCTTGATGTCGTCCACCTGACCGCCGGTCGTGGAGTAGTCCACACCGCCAGCCTTGAGGTCGTAGATGTTGTTGCCGGTCTTCTCCTTGCCGTCAGCCGCCGACTTGATGAAGTCGTAGACCGCGACGTCGACCTTCTTGATCATCGACGTCATGATGACCGAGCGAACGTCCGCCGGAGCGGTGAGGGCCTGGTCGGAGTCGACACCGATGGCCAGCTTGCCGGCAGCCTTGGCGGCCGTGAAGACGCCACCACCCGAGCCACCAGCAGCGTGGTAGACCACGTCGGCGCCCTTCTGGAACATGCCGTCGGCAGCGGTCTTGCCCTTGGCCGGGTCACCGAAGCCGCTGAAGTCCGGCGGCTGGGTGAGGTACTGGGAGTCGATCTTGATGGCCGGGTTGACGGCCTTCGCCCCGGCGATGAAGCCAGCCTCGAACTTCTTGATGAGGTCCACGTTGACGCCGCCGACGAAGCCGACGTGGCCCGTCTTGGACTTCAGCGCGGCCGCCGCACCGACGAGGAAGGAACCCTCGTTCTCGGCGAACGTGATCTGGTCGACGTTGGGGCCCTTGGAGTCGTCCGACGCGTCGTCGACGATCGCGAAGTGCACGTCGGGGTTCGCCTTGGCGGCCTTGCCCACGGACTTGGCATAGGCGAAACCGACCGCGACGACGTGCGTGTAGCCGGCGTCGACGAGCTGCTGGAGGCGCTCCTCACGGGCTGCCTCGTTCTCACCGTTGACGGCAGCGGCTTCCTTGGTGTCCACCCCGAGCTCGGACTTGGCCTTGTCGAGGCCTGCGGCGGCTGAGTCGTTGAACGACTGGTCTCCGCGACCGCCGACGTCGTAGGCCATGCCGACCTTGACGTCGCTCTTCTTGCTGGAGCTCGAGCTCGAGCTGGAACCGCTGCCCCCGGCGTTGTCGCCCGAGTCACCACATGCGGCGAGGGTCAGTGCTGCCACCGACATCACCGCGGCAACCTTCATCGTGTGACGCAAGGCTGTTCTCCTGTTCTTTGATGTGCAAGAGGCGCTGTGCTGCGCCACTAGGGCGTGAGGATAGCCCGACGAACTGCTGAGTAACTCAGCCTTGGGGCACTTGGGACACAAACCGTTACCGATCCGCGACTGTCCCTCAACTGGGGTCAGGAGCGCCCACCGGCGTCTTGACGACGCCAGCCACCACCACTCCGGCCAGCAGCCGGGCGCCCTGGACGACCGAGTCGTCGTCGACCACGAGGTCACCCTGGTGGAGGTCGTAGGTGTGACCGCCCGGCGTGCGCGTTCCCAACCGGGCCATGGCTCCCGGAACCTTTCGGAGGTACCACGCGAAGTCCTCGCCACCGAGCGACTGCTGCGTTCCCAGGGCCGTCAGGCCCGCACCCTCGGCCGCGGCCCGGAACACCTCGATCGCCTCCGCGTCGTTGACCACGGGGGGCACTCCCTGGACGTGCTCGAGGACTGCCGTCACGGCATACGGGGTCACGATGTGCTCCACCGCCTCGGCGAGCAGCGGTCCGATGGTCGTCCACGCGGCGGCGTCGAGCATGCGCAGGGTGCCGGCGACGGTGCCGCTGGACGGGATCACGTTGGCGGCCTGGCCGGCGTGCACCTCGCCCCACACCAGCGCGAACGCCGTCCGCGGGTCGAGTCGGCGGGACAGGACGGCCGGCAGCTCGGTGACCACCTTGGCGAGGGCGAAGGTGAGGTCCTCGGTGAGGTGGGGGCGCGACGTGTGGCCGCCTCGACCCGCCAGGTGCACCGTCACGCGGTCGGCCGCCGCCGTGATCGCGCCGTCGCGCAGGCCGACGGTGCCGACGTCCAGGCTCGGGTCGCAGTGGACGGCGAAGATCGCGTCGACCTCGTCGAGGGCACCCTCGGCCAGCAGGTCGACCGCCCCACCGGGGATGACCTCCTCGGCGGGCTGGAAGAGCAGGCGGACCCCGATGCCGCGTTCGCGCAGGGCCTCCTCGTGGGCCTTGAGCGCCAGCCCGGCACCGAGCATCCCGGCGACGTGGACGTCGTGTCCGCAGGCGTGGCAGATGCCCTCGGTGGTCGAGGCCCACGGCAGGCCGGTCCGCTCCCCCACGGGCAGTGCGTCCAGGTCGGCGCGCAGCGCCACGCGGTATGCCGGCTGCTCGGCTCCGAGGTCGGCGATCAGTCCGCTGACGGGCAGGCGGCGCACGGCGACCCCGGCGGCCTCGAGGCGTTCGGCGACCCTGGCGGTCGTGCGCGTCTCGCCACGGGAGAGCTCCGGGTGCGCGTGCAGGTCGTGCTGCAGGGCGAGGAGCTCGGGGGCGAGGGCGTCGATGGTGGTGCACAGGTCGGCCAGCAGATGGTTGTCGCTCATGTCAGCGGTGACTCTACTCGCGGCTGCGCGTCGCTCCGGTCAACCTAGAAGGTCTCGCGGGGGACGTAGAGACCCCACACGTCGCGCAGCGCGTGGCTGACCTCGCCGCCGGTGGCGCGCAGGCGCAGGGCCTCGCGCATCGGGTAGAGGAGGTTCTCGGTGCCCCGGGCCGCCTCGCGGACTGCCTCGAGGGCGGCCTCGACGGCCACGTTGTCGCGCTCGGCACGCAGCGCGGCGAGCCGCTCGCGTTGGTCGTGCTCGATCTGCGGGTTGACGCGCAGCGGCTCGTAGGGCTCCTCGGTGTCGAGCGTGAACCGGTTGACCCCGACCACGATCCGCTCGCCGTGGTCGATCTCGAGGGCGATGCGGTAGGCCGAGCGCTCGATCTCGGACTTCTGGAAGCCCTGCTCGATGGCCGCGACGGCTCCCCCACGGTCCTCGACGGCCTGGATGAGGTCGAGCGCGGCAGCCTCGACGTCGTCGGTCATCGCCTCGACGACGTAGGAGCCGGCGAACGGGTCGACGGTCTTGGTCACGTCGGTCTCGTAGGCGATGATCTGCTGCGTCCGAAGGGCGAGGCGGGCGGCCTTCTGCGTCGGCAGGGCGATCGCCTCGTCGAACGAGTTGGTGTGCAGCGACTGGGTGCCACCCAGGACGGCCCCGAGCCCTTGCAGCGCAACGCGGACGAGGTTGACCTCGGGCTGCTGGGCGGTCAGCTGCACCCCTGCCGTCTGGGTGTGGAAGCGCAGCATCTGGCTCTTGGGGTTCTTGGCACCGAACTCGTCACGCATGATCCGCGCCCAGATCCGCCGGGCGGCCCGGAACTTGGCGACCTCCTCGAGCAGGGTGG
Organism: Pedococcus sp. P1_H8; assembly: GCF_056405175.1. NCBI lineage: Bacteria > Bacillati > Actinomycetota > Actinomycetes > Micrococcales > Intrasporangiaceae > Pedococcus > Pedococcus sp. P1_H8. Next base: position 186,378 of record NZ_JBFUCP010000007.1, on the reverse strand, counting down.
TGCGGGCCACGAAGAAGAACGACAGCCGCGGGGCGAAGTCGTCGACGTCGAGACCGGCGGCCTGCGCGGCGCGGACGTACTCCTTGGCGTTGGCCAGCGTGAAGGCGATCTCCTGCGCAGGCGTCGCCCCTGCCTCGGCCATGTGGTAGCCGCTGATGGAGATGGTGTTCCAGCGCGGAAGTTCCTTGTGGCAGTAGGCGAAGATGTCGCTGATCAGCCGCAGCGACTCCTTCGGCGGGTAGATGTACGTCCCTCGCGCGATGTACTCCTTGAGCACGTCGTTCTGGATCGTCCCGGCCAGCCGCGATGCGTCGGCGCCGTTCTCCTCGGCGACCAGCTGGTACATCAGCAGGAGCGTGGCGGCCGGTGCGTTGATCGTCATCGATGTCGAGAGGTCGCCCAGTGGCAGTCCGCCGAACAGCGTCCGCATGTCGTCGATCGAGTCGATCGCGACGCCGACCTTGCCGACCTCACCGCTCGAGATCGCCTCGTCGGAGTCGTAGCCCATCTGGGTCGGCAGGTCGAAGGCGACGGACAGTCCGCCGGTGCCGTTGGCCACCAGCTCGTGGTAGCGCTCGTTGGACTCCTTGGCGGTGCCGAACCCGGCATACTGCCGCATCGTCCAGGGCCGCCCCGTGTACATGTTCGGGTAGACGCCGCGCGTGTAGGGGAACTGCCCAGGCGCACCGAGCTGGGAGTCCGCGTCGAAGCCCTCGAGGTCGCCCGCGGCATACACCGCCTTGATCGGCAGGTCGGACTCGGATCGTGCGGAGGGGACGTCAGCGGCCATGCCGCCCACGATTCACCCGAGAAGCGTTCTCGGGTGAAGCGCAACAAAGTCCCTAAACCCGATAAAGGTGAAGCCGGGGTCAGTAGCCGAGCTCGGCCCGGCGCTTGTCCCATCGCACGGAGAGCTGGTGCATCTCCTCGGTCACGAACTCGAGGAACGCCACGCTGAGAGAGAGGCGGTCTCCGGCGGTCGTCCCCAGGCCGCCGACCTGGTCGACGCCCTCGCGCAGGGACTGGGTGAGGGGCGCGTAGATGTTGGCCGAGTTCATCATCACGTCGTGCCAGGCGTCGTCGGCGACGACATAGACGTCACGACGACTCCCCTGCTCGCGCTCCCGGTGGATCATCCGCATCTGCTGCAGCGAGCGCACCGCACCCGACACGGACGCAGGGCTGACCGCGAGCACCTCCCCGAGCTCGGCGGCCGTCATCCGGCCGTCGGCGTCGGCCAGCAGGGCGGCGAAGACCCGGGACGGCAGTCGCTGCATCCCGGCCGCGGTCAGGGCCGAGCCGAAGCGCTCGACGAAGCGCGACGGGTCTGCGGGCGCGGGGGTGGGAGCCATGAAGAGAGTTTAGATCATTCAGAGTTTTCTGAAAATCGTGTATCGTCGGGGCCATGGCTCCTGTCATCGAGGCCACCGGCCTCACGAAGAAGTTCGGCACGACCACCGCCCTGGACGGCCTCGACCTGACGGTCCACGAGGGCGAGGTCCACGGCTTCCTGGGCCCCAACGGCGCGGGGAAGTCCACGACCATCCGCATCCTGCTCGGCCTGCTGCGCTCCGACGGCGGCACCGTCACCCTGCTCGGGCAGGACCCGTGGAAGGACGCCACCGAGCTGCACCGACAGCTGGCCTACGTGCCCGGCGATGTCGTCCTGTGGCCCAACCTGACCGGCGGCGAGGTCATCGACCTGCTCGGCCGGCTGCGCGGCGGGATCGACCCGGGCAAGCGCGACAAGCTGCTGGAGGCGTTCGAGCTCGACCCCACCAAGAAGGGTCGCTCCTACTCCAAGGGCAACCGGCAGAAGGTCGCGCTCGTCGCAGCCCTCGCCTCGGACGTCCCGTTGCTGGTCCTCGACGAACCCACCTCGGGGCTCGATCCGTTGATGGAAAAGGTCTTCCAGGACCACCTCACGCAGGTGCGCGCGCAGGGCCGCACGGTCCTGCTCTCAAGCCACATCCTGTCCGAGGTCGAGACGGCGGCAGACCGCGTCAGCATCGTCCGGGCCGGTCGGATCGTCGACTCGGGCACCCTCGCCGACCTGCGACACCTGACGCGCACGAGCGTGTCCGCGACCCTCGCCAGGCCTGTCGCCCAGACGGAGGCTGCGAGGTGGCCCGGTGTCGACGCCGCCAGGCAGGACCGTGACCGCCTGGTCCTGTCCGTCGAGACCAGCGCCGTCGGGGACGTGCTCCAGCGACTGGGCGCCCACGGCATCGAGGCGCTGACCTGCCAGCCGCCGACCCTGGAGGAGCTCTTCCTCTCCCAGTACCGCGACGCGATTCCCGAGGCCGCTCCCCGGGAGGAGGTGTCGGCATGACCTCGTTCGCGGGCACGGGCGCCCTCCTGCGGCTGGCCTGGCGACGCGACCGGTGGATCGTCGTGGCCAGCGTCTTCGCGCTGGTCGCCACGGCCTACGGCTCGATGGCGGCCACCCTCGACCTCTACCCGACCGATGCCGCCGCGGCAGGTGGAGCGGCGGCGATGGTCGACAACCCGTCGCTGACCGCCCTCTACGGACCGCTGCCCTCCGCGACCGCCGCGGGGATCGGCGTCCTCAAGACCGTGATGATGGGCAGCCTCGCGACCGCCTTCCTCGCCTTCGCGCTGGTCCGGCGGCACACCCGCAGCGAGGAGGAGGAGGGCCGGCTGGAGCTGCTCGCCGCCGGCGTCGTCGGTCGGCGTGCTCCGCTGGCCGCAGCGGTCGCGCTGGCGACCCTGACGGTGCTCGCCACCGGCCTGCTTTCCGCGCTGAGCCTGCTCGGCACCGGGGTCGACGCCACCGGGTCGTTCGCGCTCGGCACCGTGGAGGTAGTCGCCGGGCTCGTGATGACCGGCGTCACCGCAATCGCCGTCCAGCTCACCTCCACGACACGTGGCGCGGGTGGCATCGCGATCGGCGTCCTGGGGCTGGCCTTCGTCGTGCGGGCCACGGCCGACACCGCCACCGGAGCCGGAGCGGACCTCGGCTGGCTCTCCTTCCTGGGCTGGGCCGAGAAGGTCAGCCCGTTCGGAGCGAACCGGCTGTGGATCCTGCTCCCCGCCGCGGTGGCCACCGGCGCGCTCCTCGCAGTCGCCGACGTGCTGCTGCACCGACGCGACCTCGGGTCCGGCCTGTGGGCCGCCCGTCCCGGTCCGGCGCGGGCCAGCGCAGGGCTCGCCACGCCGTTCGGCTTGGCCTGGCGCCTTCAGCGCGGATCGCTGCTCGGCTGGACCATCGGGTATGCCGTGCTGGGCCTGGTCGTCGGCAACATCGCCTCGTCCGTCGACCAGATCGCCGACTCCCCGGACGTCGAGGAGATGCTGCGCAAGATGAGCGGCGGCCAGGGTTCGCTGCTCGATGCCTTCTTCGGCACCGAGCTGCGCTTCCTCGCGGTGGGGGCCGCGGCATACGGCATCGCCACCGCGCTGCGGCTGCGCTCGGAGGAGGGCTCCGCCCGCGCCGAGGTCGTCCTGGCCACGCCGGTCAGCCGGTGGCGCTGGCTCGCGAGCCACCTGGTCATCGCGGCGGCGGGGTCCGTGTGGCTGCTCGCCGTGGTGGGCGTGGCGGCCGGGCTCGCCGCGGGCTCGGTGAGCGACACCGGCGTCGCCGACCTGCTGCCGGCTGCGCTCGCCACAGCCCCGGCCGTGCTGGTCTGCGTCGCGCTCACGGTGCTGCTGTTCGGGCTGCTACCCAGGCTCTCGACAGCGGCGTGGGCGGTGCTGTCGGTGTTCGTGGTGCTCGGGGAGTTCGGCGCCCTGCTGTCCCTGCCGGGGTGGGCGCTGGGGCTGTCGCCGTTCGACCACCTCGGCAGCCTGCCCGGCGGCGACGCAAACCCAGCCGGCCTTGTGGGGCTGCTGGTCGTGGGGGCGCTCGCGGGAGGAGCGGGAGCCGCCGCCTTCCGCCGCCGCGACCTCGCGACCTGAGGCCGGGGTCAGAGGAGGTCGGTGCGGCCCTCGGACCGCAGGGCGTCGACGACTGCCTTGACGTCCTGGGCGCGTTCGCGGGACATCACGAGCAGCGCGTCCGGGGTGTCGACGACCACGACGTCGTCGAGGCCCACGAGCGCCACGACCCTGCCCATCCCCGGCACGACGATGCCCGTCGAGTCGACCACTCGCACGGTGGAGGCGTCGCCGAGGACCCGCACCCCCGGCGTACCGGCGGCGTCGGTCAGCAGGGCGCCGAGGGAGCTGAAGTCGCCCACGTCGTCCCAGCCGAACCCACCCGGCACCATCGCGACCCTGCCCTGCGCGGCAGCGGGTTCGGCGACGGCGTGGTCGATCGCGATCTTCTCCAGCCCCGGCCACACCTCGTCGAGCCGGCTGGGGTCGGCCGCGAGCGCCCGGACTCCCGCCGCGAGCTCGGGGTGCCACTGCGCCAGCAGGTCCAGCAGCACGGTCGCCTTCACGACGAACATGCCGGCGTTCCAGCGGAACCGCCCCGTGGCGAGGTACTCCTCCGCCCGCGCCCGGTCCGGCTTCTCGACGAACTGGCTGACCGCCGTGGCCGGCCCCTCGCCGAGCAGCGAACCCATCTCGATGTAGCCGAATCCCGTTGCGGGATGGGTGGGTTCGATGCCGATCGTGACGACGAAACCCTGCTCGGCAACGCGAACGGCCTCGGCGACACAGGCGCGGAACGCCTCCTCGTCGGCGATCACGTGGTCGGCCGCGAACGACCCGAGCACCGCCTCGGGGTCACGCGCCTCGAGCACCGCCGCCGCCCACCCGATGGCCGCCATCGAGTCGCGCGGCGCCGGTTCGGCCAAGAGCTGCTCGGACGGCAGGTCCGACAGCTGCTCCCCCACCGCCGCGCGGTGCGAGACGCCGGTGACGACCAGCACCCGCGACCCGGTCAGCGGCGACAGCCGGTCCCACGTGGCCTGCAGGAGAGAGCGACCCGATCCGGTGAGGTCGTGCAGGAACTTGGGCGAACCCGCGCGCGACAGCGGCCACAGCCTCGTCCCGGCACCCCCGGCAGGGATCACCGCCCAGAAGTGCTCGTTCGTTGGTGCAGCCTCAGTGGTCGCCGCCGATGACATGGCGGGAACGCTAGCCCACCCACCAGTCCGTCACCTGCCGCTCACCCGACACACCCCCAACGGTGGCCGTCACCTCACCCGGGGTGCGGACGCTGGTCGGGTGCGCGTAGCCATCGTCACCGAGTCGTTCCTGCCCTACCTCAACGGGGTCACGACCAGCGTCTGCCGCGTCACCGAATGCCTGCGCGACCGTGGCCACGAGGCGCTGATCCTTGCCCCCCGTCCTGCCCCGACCCACTACGCCGGGTATGCCGTCCACGGCCTCGCGTCCGTCCCCGTGCGTCAGTTCCCGGTGGGGCTGCCGATGGGTGGCGAGGTGGAGGCGGCGCTGGCCGACTTCGCGCCGGACGTCGTCCACGTGGCCTCGCCGTTCGTGCTGGGCGCCAGTGCCCTGTCAGCCGCGACACGGCTCGGGCTCCCGACCGTGGCGATCTACCAGACCGACATGCCCAGCTACATCCGACAACACGGCCCGGGGGCGGTGGGCCGCGGCGCTGCCCGGGCGGCCTGGCGCTGGATCCGCCGGATGCACGAGATGGCCGACCTGACCCTGGCCCCCTCGTCGGCGACGCTCGCCGAGCTGGAGGCGCACGGCATACCTCGCACGGCCCTGTGGGCCCGTGGCGTGGACGCCGCCCTGTTCCACCCCGGGTGGCGCGAGGACGCCGGCACCCGCGCACTGCGTCGGTCCCTCGCGCCGCAGGGGGAGGTGCTCCTCGGCTACGTCGGACGGCTCGCCCCGGAGAAGGAGCTGACCCGGTTGGCCTCCCTCGCCGGCCTGCCGGGCCTGCGCGTGGCGATCGTGGGCGAGGGACCCACCCGCCAGGACGACGCCGCGGCCCTTGCCGCCGTCGGCGTCGACACCGTGTTCCTCGGCCGCCGCGAGGGCGACGACCTTGCCAGGGCGTATGCCGCGTTCGACCTCTTCGTGCACACCGGCACCCGGGAGACCTTCGGGCAGACCCTGCAGGAGGCCGCGGCGACGGGGCTGCCCGTCATCGCACCCGCCCGCGGCGGCCCGCTCGACCTGGTCGACCACTCGCGCACGGGACTGCTGTTCGACCCCGACGACCCGACCGCCTTGCGCGACGCGGTTGCCCACCTCGCCGGCGACCGGGTCAAGCGCGAGGCGATGGGTGAGGCAGGGCGGCTCCGCGTGGCCCACCGGAGCTGGGCCTCGCTGACCGACCAGCTGCTCGCCCACTACTCCTCGGCCCGGCACGCCCGCGCCCTCGCCGGGTAGCGCGGGCCAGGCCCGCGGCATACCGGCGGGTAACCGGGCCTGTCTGGTTTCTCACAGGCAGGCCGTTCACGGTCCGGGCGGCGGGGCCGATAACCTGACGGGCGAACTACGGCCCTCGACGCTCGCCGACGACTGCCGTGACATCTGCTTCGAAAGGGACGCGCAGTGGCGCAGGCAGCCAACGGGACCCTCTACCGCGGCCGTGAAGGCATGTGGTCGTGGGTGGCCCACCGCATCAGCGGCGTACTGATCTTCCTCTTCCTGTTCGCGCACGTGCTCGACACGGCGCTGGTGCGGGTCTCCCCTGACGCCTACAACGAGGTGATGGGGGCCTACAAGAACCCCGTCGTCGGGATCGCCGAGGCCGGGCTGGTCGCCGCCGTGATCTTCCATGCGCTCAACGGTCTTCGCATCATCGCCGTCGACTTCTGGGCCAAGGGCCCGAAGTACCAGCGACAGCTGTTCTGGGCCGTCGCCGTCGGTTTCGTCGTGCTGTTCGCGCCCTTCGCGATCCGGCACCTGACCGTCGTGTTCACGCACTGAGAGGCCAGGGGAACCCATGAGCGCCACCACCGAAACCAACTACCACGCCGGTCCCGACGCCACCTCCGCCAAGAAGTCCCGCTACCGCCGCGTCTCCAAGAGCCGCGGCAACTTCGAGCTCTGGTCGTGGGTCTTCATGCGGGGCAGCGGCGTGCTGCTGCTCGTCCTCGTGTTCGGGCACCTGTTCGTCAACCTCATGCTGGGCGAGGGCATCCACGGCATCGACTTCGCGTTCGTCGCCGGCAAGTGGAGCAGCCCGTTCTGGCAGACGTGGGACCTGCTGATGCTGTGGCTCGCGGAGCTGCACGGCTTCAACGGCGTCCGCACGATCATCAACGACTACACGGAGAAGGACCGCACCCGGTGGATCCTCAAGGGTCTGCTGGTCGCGAGCGCCCTGCTCGTCATGGTGCTCGGCACGCTGGTCATCTTCACCTTCGACCCGTGCCTCGACCCGTCCGCCACCCTCTCCGTGTGCGCACGATGACCCTGGAACGCCAAAGGAACCAACACTGATGCAGACGCACAAGTACGACGTGGTCATCGTCGGGGCCGGCGGGGCGGGCATGCGTGCCGCGCTCGAGTCGAGCACCCGCACCCGCACGGCGGTGCTGACCAAGCTCTATCCGACGCGGTCCCACACCGGCGCGGCGCAGGGTGGCATGTGCGCCGCCCTCGCCAACGTCGAGGAGGACAACTGGGAGTGGCACACCTTCGACACCGTCAAGGGCGGCGACTACCTCGTCGACCAGGACGCGGCGGAGATCATGTGCCGCGAGGCCATCGACGCCGTCATCGACCTCGAGAAGATGGGTCTGCCGTTCAACCGCACGCCCGAGGGCAAGATCGACCAGCGCCGCTTCGGTGGGCACACGCGCAACCACGGTGAGGCCGCCGTCCGCCGGTCCTGCTTCGCCGCCGACCGCACCGGCCACATGATCCTCCAGACGCTCTACCAGAACTGCGTCAAGCAGGGCGTCGAGTTCTACAACGAGTTCTACGTCCTCGACCTGCTGATGAACACCGGCGCAGACGGTGTGCAGCACACTGCCGGCGTCGTGGCCTACGAGCTCGCCACCGGCGAGCTGCACGTCTTCCAGGCGAAGTCGGTCGTCTTCGCCACGGGTGGCACCGGCAAGGTCTTCAAGACCACGTCCAACGCCCACACCCTCACCGGTGACGGGATGGGGGTCGCCTTCCGGCGCGGAATCCCGTTGGAGGACATGGAGTTCTTCCAGTTCCACCCGACCGGCCTGGCCGGTCTCGGCATCCTCCTGTCCGAAGCCGCGCGTGGCGAGGGCGGCATCCTCCGCAACGCCGACGGCGAGCGGTTCATGGAGCGCTACGCCCCCACCATCAAGGACCTCGCGCCTCGCGACATCGTTGCCCGCTCCATGGCCAACGAGGTCCGTGAAGGCCGTGGCGCCGGTCCCAACAAGGACTACGTCCTGCTCGACCTGACCCACCTCGAGCCGGCCCACATCGACGCCAAGCTGCCCGACATCACCGAGTTCGCCCGCACCTACCTCGGCGTCGAGCCCTACACCGAGCCGGTTCCGGTCTACCCGACGGCGCACTACGCCATGGGCGGCGTGCCGACCAACGTGGAGACCGAGGTGCTGCGCAACAACACCGACGTCGTCCCGGGCCTGTTCGCCGCCGGCGAGGTCGCCTGCGTCTCGGTGCACGGCTCCAACCGCCTGGGCACCAACAGCCTGCTCGACATCAACGTCTTCGGGCGCCGGGCCGGCATCGCCGCCGCGGAGTATGCCGCGAACGCACCGTACGTCGACCTGCCGGCCAACCCCTCGACCTTCGTCGAGGCCATGGTCGAGGGCATCCGCACCCGAGACAGCGGTGAGCGCGTGGCCGACCTGCGCCGAGCCCTGCAGGAGACGATGGACCGCAACGTCCAGGTGTTCCGCACCGAGGCCTCCATGAAGGAGGCGCTCGGCGTCATCGACGAGCTCAAGGAGCGCTACGCCCACGTCGTCGTCCAGGACAAGGGCAAGCGCTACAACACCGACCTCCTCGAGGCCGTCGAGCTCGGCTTCCTCATCGAGCTGGCCGAGGTCATCACCCTCGGGGCCCTGGCCCGCAAGGAGTCCCGCGGCGGTCACTTCCGTGAGGACTACGAGGCGCGCGACGACGTCAACTTCATGCGCCACACCATGGCCTACCGTGCGCCGGTCGCCGACGACGAGCAGGGCCCGAAGTTCGCGGACGAGGTCCGCCTCGACTACAAGCCCGTGACCGTCACCCGCTACCAGCCGATGGAGCGCAAGTACTGATGACCGCCACCACGACCCAGACGACCTCCGCAGGCCCGGCTGGTCAGGACGCACCCAAGTCCGGCGCGGTGCCGTCCTTCACCGTCACCCTGAAGATCTCGCGCTACAACCCCGAGACCGACAGCGAGCCGCACTGGGAGACCTACCAGGTCACCTCGCACGCCACCGACCGCGTCCTGGACGCCCTGCACCAGATCAAGTGGGACCAGGACGGCTCACTGTCGTTCCGCAGGTCCTGCGCCCACGGGGTCTGCGGGTCGGACGCCATGCGGATCAACGGCAAGAACCGGCTCGCCTGCAAGACGCTCATCAAGGACGTCAACCCCGACAAGCCGATCACCGTCGAGCCGATCAAGGGCCTTCCCGTCGAGAAGGACCTCATCGTCGACATGGAGCCGTTCTTCGACGCCTACCGCGAGGTGATGCCGTTCCTGATCACCGAGGGCAACGAGCCGACGCGCGAGCGCATCCAGAGCCAGGCAGACCGCGACCGGTTCGACGACACGACCAAGTGCATCCTGTGCGCCGCCTGCACCACGAGCTGCCCGGTGTTCTGGAACGACGGCCAGTACTTCGGCCCGGCCGCCATCGTCAACGCCCACCGGTTCATCTTCGACACCCGCGACGACGGCGGGGCGCAGCGCCTGGAGATCCTGAACGACAAGGAAGGTGTGTGGCGCTGCCGCACGACCTTCAACTGCACCGACGCGTGCCCGCGTGGCATCCAGGTGACGAAGGCGATCCAGGAAGTGAAGCGCGCGCTCCTGACGAGTCGCTTCTAGCCGTTGGCACGCCTGCCAGCGTCATCACGCACCCCCGCGGGTCGCGGCCACCGAAGCGGGCGCCTGCACCTCTCGCAAGCTCGTTTTACGGTGCTGCGCGCCCACTTCGGCGCCCACTCGGGACCTGTACGGCGCGCGCTCCTCGGGCTCTTGGTCTCGGCAGGCGCGATCTCGATGGGTGCAGCAGTCCCGGCATCCGGGGCGGTGACGCCGTCGCCGTCGGTGACGACGAAGGCGCTGCCGACGCCTGCGAGCACTGTCGATCCGCTGGTGTCGGTGGGGGGCCCGCGGCTGGCGTCGATGGGGGTCGTCACGGATCTGCCGGCGGGGGTTCCGGCCCCGCCCACGCTGCGTGACGTGTCGTGGGTGCTGGCTGACCTGGACTCGGGGACTGTGGTTGCAGCGAAGGCCGCGCACGCCCGGTTGCTGCCCGCCAGCACGCTCAAGGCGCTGACCGCCCTCACGCTGATCCCCGAGATCCCGGCCGGGCGCAAGATCGTCGCGACCCCCGCCGATGCCAACGCAGACGGCACGCGCGTCGGGTTGGTGCCCGGACTGCCCTACACGGCCGGACAGCTGTTCCAGGCGTTGCTCATGGCGTCGGGCAACGACGCCGCCTACTCCCTCAGCGAAGCCGGCGGCGGGCGAGAGGCGACCCTGGCCGCGATGAACGAGCAGGCGGCATACCTCGGAGCGCACGACACCGTCGCCAAGGACCCGTCCGGCCTGGACCGACCCGGGCAGACGTCGAGTGCCTACGACCTGGCGCTGATCGGTCGGGCAGCGTTGCAGCTCAAAGACTTCCGCACCTACGTCACGACCAAGCAGGTCGACTTCCCCGGCCGCATGGACCCCAAGACGAAGAAGCGCGCGACCTACAAGGTCAACAACCACAACAAGCTGCTCTACAACTACGACGGCACCATCGGCGTGAAGAACGGCTACACCGAGGCTGCCAACCGCACCTTCATCTCGGCCGTCACCCGCGGGGGCAAGACCTATCTGCTCACCGAGATGTACGGGCTCGACTCGTCGTGGCGCCCCCAAGCGGCGATGTACGACTGGGCCTTCACCTACGCCGACAAGGCGAGGCCGGTGGGTGAGCTCGTCGCGCCCGGCACGGTCACCGCGTCGCCCACCCTCCTGCCGAGCACGACCTCGCCCGCCCTCACCAACCCGGGCCCGGCAGGCCCGCACACCCCTGGCGCGACGGCGGCGGCGGCGCTGCCCGGCGCGGACCTGGACTCCGCGTCGCTGAGCCGGTGGGTGCGGCCCGTCGCCGCGGTGCTGGTCCTCCTCGTGCTGCTCGTCGGGCTGCTCCGCCTACGAGTCCGCCGGCGCACGGTGCGGGCACGCCGCGGCCGATACCGCTGAGGTTCACCTCCGGCGAACCAGGCTCCGTATGCCGCGCCCGAGCGTGCCCAACGCCACCGCACCGACGGCGCCCAGCACCGCCCCGGCCGCCACGCTGGTCCGGTCAGCGGCACGTTGGCCGAAGGTCGGCAGACCTGCGTCGGTGCGCTCGCGGATGCTGTCCAGCGGCTCGGGCGCAGGCCCTTCGACCAGCTTGGCCTCCTGGCCCGCGCTGAGGCCGGCGCCACCGGCGGTGTCGAGGTCGTTGGCCGCCCAGGCCGCCGAGATGAGGATCACCCGCGACATGAGGTTCAGCCACACGAGCAGTCCGGCCACGAGGGCGAACCCGAGGTAGAGCTTGTTGCCGGTCGTGCTCGCGAGCAGCACCGAGCCGAACATCTTGAGCACGGTCAGGCCGATCCCGCCGAAGACCGCGCCGTTGCGCACGGCCTGCCACGGGAGGCGGATGCCCGACAGGAGGCGCAGCATGACCGCCACGAGGAAGCCGTCGAGCACGACCCCCACCAGGAACGCGACCACAGTGAGCACCCAGCCCTGACCTCCCAGCCCGACGCGCCCGGCCACCCAGGTCGCCACCGCACCGGCAGTCGCCCCGACCCCGGCCGAGAGCAGGATGCCGACGCCGAGCAGGACGAGGACCCCGACGTCGCGCAGCTTGGCGAGGACGGGATTGCCGGACCCTCCCTGCACACCGAAGATCGCACGGATCCCGTCCCGGAGGGCGCTGAGCCATCCGGTCCCCGCCAGGACGAGGCCGAGCACCGAGACGACTCCCTGGACCGACAGGGTCGCGCCGGTCGGCACGGTCACATCGATGATGCCGTCGGGCTGCGCGTCGCTCTTGACGAAGCCGGGGAGCAGGTCGTTGATGGCGTTCTTGGTGTCGTCGAGCAGCTGCGGCTGGTTGCGCAGCACCAGTCCGAACACCGTGAAGGCCAACAGGACCGCGGGGAAGATCGAGAAGAAGGCGAAGTACCCCACACCGCCAGCGAGCAGGTTGCCCCTGTGGTCGCCGTACCGCTTCCACGCGCGCCAGACGTGGGTCGTCTGGAACCGGGCCCACCAGGCCTTGACCGTCTGCACGTCAGCGCCCGTTCAGGGCGAACGACCGCACCGGTCGCCAGACACCGTCGGCGCCGTGTTCGTAGAGGTGGAACTCGCCCACGTCGAACGTGCACTCGAAGTCCGCCAGCTCGGCGAACGCGCGGTCGAGGTTGTCCTCGGAGACGTGGTGGGCCACCGTCACGTGGGGGTGGTAGTAGAAGTCGAGCTTGCGCTTGAGCGGCCCGCGTCGCACTGCCTTCTCGAGCAGCTCGCAGTCGGCGAGCCCACCGGACACCTGGACGAAGACGACCGGCGAGATCGGTCGGAAGGTGCCGGTGCCACGCAACACCATGGGGAACGAACGCCCCTGCGTGGCAACGGCTTCCAGGTGCTCGACGACCGTCGACAGGTCGTCGCCCCCGACCTCGGTGGGCGGCAGGAGCGTCACATGGGTGGGGATGGACTCGGCGAGCGGGTCCCCGAAGGAGGCCCGCTTGCCCTGGAGCATTTCCGCGTGCGGAGACGGGATGGCGATGGACACACCGATGGTGGGCACGACCGCGACCCTACCGAACGCTGTCAGCGGGCACTGGGAAGCAGCCCCACGGCCGCACGCACCCGAGCCATCGTCGCCTGCGCCACCTCGCGCGCGCGGTCGGCACCGTCGGCCAGGATGCGGTCCAGCTCGGCCGGGTCGGCGAGCAGCTCGGACATCCGCGTCTGGAAGGGCGTCAGCCGCTCGACCACCACCTCGGCGACCTCCTTCTTGAGGTCGCCGTAGCCACGGCCCGCGAACGACGCCGCCAGGTCCTCGACCGAGGTGCCGGAGAGCACGGAGTGGATGACGAGCAGGTTGGAGACACCAGGCTTGGCGTCGGGGTCGTAGCGCACCTCGCCGTCGGTGTCGGTGACGGCCGACCGGATGTTCTTGGCGATCTTGCCCGGGTCCTGCATGAGGTCGATGAGGCCCTTGGGCGAGGACCCCGTTTTGCTCATCTTGGCCGTGGGGTCCTGCAGGTCCATGATCTTGGCGGCGCCCTTGACGATGTAGGGGTCGGGCACCACGAGGGTCTCGCCGAAGCGGGTGTTGAACCGCTCGGCGAGGTCGCGGGTGATCTCGAGGTGCTGGCGCTGGTCCTCTCCGACCGGCACGTAGGCCGCGTCGTACATGAGGATGTCGGCGGCCATCAGCATCGGGTAGGTGAGCAGCCCGACGTTGGCGTTCTGGCCCTTGGCGACCTTGTCCTTGAACTGGGTCATCCGACGCGCCTCGCCGTCGGCGGTGAGGCAGTTCATCACCCAGCCGAGCTCGGCGTGCTCGGTGAGGTGGCTCTGGCAGAACACCGCCGACCGCTTCGGGTCGACGCCACCGGCGATGAACTGTGCGGCCGTCACCCTCGTGCGGTGGCGCAGCACCTCGGGGTCGGTGGGCACGGTCAGCGCGTGGAGGTCGGCCACGAAGTAGAAGGCGTCGAAGTCGTCCTGCAGCGTGACCCAGTTGACCAGTGCCCCGAGGTAGTTGCCGAGGTGCAGGGAGTCGCTGGTCGGCTGCATCCCGGACAGGATCCGGGGCAGCGCAGCGGGCGCGGACGATTCAGGCATGCGCGCCATTCTGTCAGGTCAGGTGCAGGAGGAAACCTTGGGCGGGGGCCAGCACCGGCAGGGCGAGACCGACCTGCCCCAGCGCTGCGCCGCTGACCCGGATCCCGTCGGCGAGGCCTTGCTCCCACCACTGCGGGCCACGGGCCTGCGTCACGGCGGGCAGGCCCGCCTCGTGCCGCACGCGCACGGTGTAGGTACGAGTCGGGTCGAGCCCTGGCAGGGTGACCAGCCCCGGCGCCACCGACGGCCCGCTGTGCGTCTGCACGACGGTGTATGCCGCGGCCTCACCTGCCGGCGCGACGGTCCCGGTCACGAGCAGGCCCACCTCCTCGGGCAGGTCGGCGCGCACGAGGTCACCGGAGTGCAGCAGCGGTCGCAGCTCGCGGTAGAGCCCGGACCAGGCGGACAGGGCGTCGAGCTCCTCGGAGGTGCAGGTCGTGATGTCCCACTCGAGTCCGGCGTGGCCCTGCAGGGCGACGAGCATCCGGAAGGACAGGTCCAGCGTCCGGTGGGTCGTGTGGGCCGTCGCCGGGCCCACGTGCGTCCCCATGAGCTCGGCCGGCACGAGCAATGACGTCCAGCGCTGGATCGCACTGCGCTCGAGCGCGTCGTTGCAGTCGCTGGTCCAGATCCGGTCGGTGCGGGCCAGGACGCCGAGGTCGACGCGGGCACCTCCACTGGAGCAGGACTCGATCTCGAGGTCGGGGTGGGTGGCACGCAGCCGGTCGAGGAGGTCGTAGAACGCCTGCGTCTGCGCGTGGACGGCAGGACGGTCGACGCCACTGGCGTCCGTGTGCACGGCCTCGTGCAGGTCGCGGTTGTGGTCCCACTTGATGAAGTCGATGCCGAGCTCGGTCACCAGGGCGCTGATCTGGCCTTCGACCTGAGCGGCGGCCCGGGGGTTCGCGAGGTCGAGCACGTGCTGGTCGCGCGAGGGCCGCGGATGCCCCGCCCCGGGGCCGAGCACCCAGTCGGGGTGGCTGCGCACCAGGTCGGAGTCGAGGTTGACCATCTCGGGCTCGAACCACAGCCCGAACTCCATGCCGAGTCCCTTGACGTGCTCGACCAGTGGCTGCAGACCCTGTGGCCACATGTCCCGCGAGACGACCCAGTCCCCCAGGCCGCTGTGGTCGTCCCGCCTGCCGCCGAACCACCCGTCGTCCAGGACGAACCGCTCCACCCCGATCCGCGCTGCCGTGTCGGCCAGCTCGGTGAGGCGCTCGAGGTCGTGGTCGAAGTAGACCGCCTCCCAGGTGTTGAGGACGAGGGGGCGCGGGGCGTTGCTGTGGGCCGCCGACGCCCGCTGGCTGCGGTGCAGCCGTCGCGACAGTCCGTCGAGACCGTCGACGGCGTGGACGAAGACGACCTCGGGGGCCGTGTAGGTCTCTCCCGGCGCGAGCCGCACCTCTCCGGGCTCGAGGAGCTCGCCGCCGCCGAGGACGGAGGCGTGCACACCGGCGCCCTCGGGCAGGCGCTCGGTGAGGTGCTCGTGGTTGCCGCTCCAGGCGACGTGGACCGACCACACCTCACCGGTCCGGAAGCCGAAGCCGGCCGTCCCGACCGTCAGCAGCAGGGTCGCGTCGTGGCCGGTGCGCCCTCGGCGGGAGGCCCGCAGGTGGGTGCCGTCCTGCAGCGTCGAGCGCTGGGGAGACCGCTCGCGGCACCAGCGGCCGGTGAGGTCGAGGACCTCGGCTGCCCTCGAGGGCAACGGCAGGATGGCCCTCAGGGCGCCCACGTCCAGGGGGACGTCGGCGCCGTCCCCGTCCGAGCGGTTGGTGACCGACGTCGAGACGCGCAGGACGCCGTGGGCGTCGAGGGTATGCCGCAGCCGCACCTCGGTGGCGCCATAGCGAGCCGTCGTGACCAGGGAACGCTCGCCGTCCAGCTGTGTGGTCACCACCCAGCGGGGGGCAGCCGCGCCGCCGGCGCGGTGCGCGGCATACCCGGGCGTGCCGAGCCAGCCGTCGCCCGAGGTGGGCAGGAGGGTCAGTGGCCACGGCTCGTCGAGGGCGTTGTGGGGCACCGGCCCACCCACGATCCCGGCGAGCTCGGAGGCGACGCCGTCGGGCAGGTCCGCGCCCCAGTGGAGCACCGTCGGCAGACCCTTGTCGGGGATCTCGTAGACCAGGCACGTGCCGGCGGACCGGAGGACTGCGGTCTGCGGGGTCATCCCTTGGTGGCTCCCAGCGTCAGGCCTGCGACGAACTGCTTCTGCAGCAGGAAGAAGATGATCAGGGTGGGCAATGCTATGACGACCGAGCCGGCGGCTACGAGGTTGTTGTCGGTGAAGAACTGGCCCCGCAGGTTGTTGATCGAGCTCGTCACGGGGAACTTGTCGCCGGACTGCAGGAGCACGGTCGCCCAGAAGAACTCGTTGTAGATCCAGGTGACCTCGAGCGTCGCCAGGGCGGCGAGCGGGGGTCGGCACAGCGGCAGCGTGAGCTGGAAGAACTGGCGCAGCACGCCGGCACCGTCGACCACGGCCGACTCGTAGAGCTCGCGGGGCAGCGTCTTCATGTAGTTGGACAGGACGAACGTGCAGAAGCCCGTCTGGAAGGCCACGTTGACCAGGATCAGGCCCCAGTAGGAGTTGAGCAGCGTGCCGGACTCGCTGAACCAGAACGGCACCTCGATCGCCCGGAACATGCGGTAGACCGGGATGAGCAGCGCCTGCGGCGGCAGCAGGTTGGCCGCGGTGAACAGACCGAGCAGCGCGAGGTTAAACTTGAAGGAGAACCTCGCGACGACGAAGGCCACGCAGCAGGACAGGAACAAGGTCAGCAGCACCGATGGCACGGTGATGTAGGCCGAGTTCAGCATCGTGTGGGAGAAGTTCGCCTGCTCCCAGGCGTTCTTGTAGTTGGACAGGGTGAATCCGCCGAACGACAGGTAGCCGTTCTTCGAGGTGTAGGCGTAGTCGCGGAAGCTGTTGAGCACCGCGTAGCCGACGGGGAAGATCCAGATCAGCGCGACAACGGCCAGGAACACCTGGATGGACCGGTTCCCCTTCTTGGTGCCGACCCCCTGGGGACGTCTGGTGGTCACCGGGTTCCTGCTCCTCGGGACCGTTGCCTGCGGGGTGTCGCTGGCGGCAGTCATCGCTGCTCCCTCATGACGATGCGTAGGTACAGGACGATGAAGATCGACGAGATGATCAGCATGAAGGTCGCCAGCGCCGAGCCGAAGCCGATGCGGCTGGCCTCGCCGACGATGTTGGACGTCACGAGCGTCGAGATCAGCTCGAGCCCGTTGCGGCCCTTGTTGATGACCCACACCAGGTCGAAGGCGCGCAGTGACTCGATGACGGTGACGACGAGCACGATGATGTTGATCGGGAACATCACCGGGAAGACCACCTTGAAGAAGGTCTGCCGCTCGCTGGCACCGTCGACCTTGGCCGCCTCGCGCAGCGTCGGGTCGACGCCCTTGAGCCCGGCCAGGTACAACAACATGATGTAGCCGACGTGGCGCCAGCTGGACGCGAGCAGCGCCGCCCAGAGGTTGTAGCGCTGGTCGCCGTACCAGTCGATGCTGCCGCCGGTGACCTGGTTGATGAAGCCCTGGTCCCGGCTGTAGATCAGCTGCCAGATGAATCCCACCAGCGCCAGTGACAGCACCACCGGCAGGTAGATCGCGGTCTGGTAGACCCGCGAGCCCCGCACCTCACGATCCAGCAGCACCGCAAGGAACATCCCGATGGGCGTCGCGATGAGGAACATCACGGCGAGCCAGATCAGGTTGTGCTGCAACGCCGGGATGAACGGCGGGTAGATCGTGAGCACGTCCTTGTAGTTCCTCAGCCCCACGGACTTGGCCGAGGTGATCGGGCCGATCCCGTCCCAGTTGGTGAAGGAGAGCAGGACCGACCCGATCGCCGGCACGACGACCAGCCACAGCACCAACAGGGTCGGCACCCCGATCATCAGGGACACGACCACCCGGTCCACCGGGGACAGGTGGTCGATCCCCTTGTACTTGCTGCGTCTGGCCACGGTTGCTCCTCGGGTGCCTCGGCGTCGTCGCGGTCGTCAGCTCGCGAAGATGCTCTTCTTCTGCTTCTCGATGTTGTTGACCAGGCCGTCGATGTCCTTGGGGTTCTTGAGGAAGGACTGGATGGCGGGGATCATCACCGTGGAGGCGAAGTCGGGGCGGGTGTCGCGGTCCATGAACTGGGCGATCGACTTGGCCTGCGAGACGAACTCCACCGACTTCTTCTGGAGCGACGTGTATGCCGCCTTGTCGGCCTGGTCGTTCGTCGCGATGACGCTGGGGTCGGCCTTGACGACGATGTTCTGGGCGGCTGCCGAACCGACGTAGCCGAGCAGCTTCTTGGCGCCGGCCTCGTTCTTGGGCCGCTTGGCCATCATGTAGCCGTCGATCGGCGCCTCGATGGCGTCCGCGCCGATGTTCGAGTCGACCTCGGGGAAGTTGAAGAAGGTCAGGTCCTCCTGCTCCGCCCCCTTCTCGAACTGCTGGGCGAGGAACGAGCCGAGCACGTAGGTGCCCGCCTCCTTCTTCTGCAAGGCCTGCGCAGCCTCCTGCCACGTGCGACCCAGGGAGTCGGCCTGGTGCATGTCGAGCAGCCCGGCCCAGGTGTCGAAGACCTTCTTGACCTTGTCGCTGTTCCAGGCTTCCTTGCCGGCCATCAGGTCGACGTGGAACTGGTAGCCGTTGACGCGCAGGTTCAGCTGGTCGAAGGTGCCCATCGCGGGCCAGCCGTCCTTGTCGCCGAACGCGATCGGGACCAGGCCGTCCTTCTTCATCTGGGTGCCGAGGGTCTTGAACTCGTCGAGGGTCTTGGGCTCGGTGTAGCCGAACTTCTCGAAGACGCTCTTGCGGTAGAAGACCGCCCACGGGTAGTAGGTCGACGGCACGAAGTACTGCTTGCCGTCGTCGCCCGTCGAGGCCTTCTTCAGGGCGTCCGACATGCCGGGCAGGTTCTTCCAGACGTCCGAGACGTCACCGGCAAGGCCCTTCGAGGCGAAGAACCGCATGCGGTAACCGGAGAACCACATCCACACGTCGTCAGGGGACCCCTGGAGGTAGTTGTTGATGTTCTCCTGGAAGGAGTTGTGGTCGATCGTGTTGACCTTGGCGGTCAGGCCGGAGTTGGCCTTCTGGAAGGCCTCCATGACGGCCTGGATGGCGGCCTTCGGGACGGCATCAGACTGGTTGGAGCCGATGGTCACGGTGCCGGTCGCGGCACCGCCAGAGGACGTGCCTCCGTCGCCACCGCACGCGGCGAGGAGCGACGGGGCGGCGAGGAGGGTGCCGGCGCCGAGGGCGCCGCGCAGCAGGGTCCGGCGGCTGACGCCACGGACAGAGGCAGGGACGAGGCTGGCGAGGTACTCGGCCTCTGAGGTCGGGCGGGTCATTTCGGGTCTCCTTTGACACGGGCTTGACACGGGCTGCACCGGCGGGAAGGTCGAACCCGTCAAGTGACAGTTTCGATCAAAAACCACCAACAACACCCGAGGATGATGGTCCCGGCCACCGCTGTCAAGGCTTTCGCCCCACCGGGTTCACCTGGCGGACATCCTGCGGGATTCGCTCAACCGCGCGGCATACGCTCAATGGCCACCGCACCACGGCGAGCCTTGACGCCCAAGAATCAACATGTTGATTTTTGTTGACATGGCTTCATGCCCGACGCCAGACTGACGCCCATGCGTTCATGGCCGAGCCGTCGGATCGCCCTGGGTGGCGACTACAACCCCGAGCAGTGGCCGCGTGAGGTCTGGTCCGAGGACATGGAGCTCATGCGCGAGTCGGGGGTCTCCTTCGTCACCCTGGGAGTGTTCTCCTGGTCGTGGCTCGAGCCTGCCAAGGGCGAGTACGACTTCGCCTGGCTCGACGACATCATGGGTCTGCTCCATGCCAACGACATCGCTGTGGACCTGGCCACGGCGACAGCCACCCCTCCCCCGTGGCTCTCGGCCGCGCACCCGGAGATCCTCCCGGTCGACCACGAGGGCCACACGCTCTGGCCGGGCAGCCGCCAGGCGTGGTGCCCGAGCTCGCCGGTCTACCGCGACTACGCACTTGCCCTGACGACCCAGCTCGCCCAGCGGTACCACGAGCACCCCGCCCTGGCGATGTGGCACGTCTCGAACGAGTACGCCTGCCACAACATCCCCTGCTACTGCGACACCTGCGCCGCCGGCTTCCGGGTGTGGCTGCAGCGCCGCCACGAGACCCTCGAGCGCCTCAACGACGCCTGGGGAACGGCGTTCTGGAGCCAGCGCTACACGGACTGGGAGCAGATCCTGCCGCCTCGGCTGACCACGACGTTCGGCAACCCCACGCACGTGCTGGACTACAAGCGGTTCCAGTCCGACACCCTGCTCGACTTCCACCGCAGCGAGAAGGCGATCCTCGCCGACCTGTCTCCGGGCGTCCCGGTGACCACGAACTTCATGACGCTCGCCCACTTCGACCACCTCGACTACCACCAGTGGGCGGCCGAGCAGGACGTCATCAGCACGGACCACTACGTCGTGAACACCCTCGAGCACCCGAGGGCGGAGCTGGCCTTCAGCGGCGACCTCACCCGCGGCCTCGCAGGTGGGGCGCCGTGGATGCTCATGGAGCACTCGACGAGCGCGGTCAACTGGCAGCCGGTCAACCCGGCCAAGGCGCCCGGGCAGACCCTGCGGGACAGCCTGGCGCACGTGGCCCGTGGTGCCGACACCCTCGGCTTCTTCCAGTGGCGACAGTCGCTCTCCGGTTCCGAGAAGTTCCACTCGGCGCTGGTCCCGCACGCTGGTCGTGACAGCGCGCGGTTCCGCGAGGTGGTCGAGCTGGGCCAGGTGGCCCGACGGCTCGGCGAAGTGCTCGGGTCGCGGGTCGAGGCCGACGTGGCGATCCTCTGGGACTACCAGGCCCAGTGGGCCGCGTCCGGTCCGGCCATGCCGTCGAGCGAGCTCGGCTACGGGACGACTGCGCATGCGATCCACCGGCTGCTGCGGGACCGCGGCGTCACGACCGACGTCGTGCACCCGAGCGCCGACCTCACGGCATACAAGATGGTCGTCGTCCCGACGCTCTACCTCGTCAGCGACGACCACGCGGCCGCCGTGGCGGCCGCGGCGGAGGCGGGGGCCCAGGTGTTGGTGACCTTCTTCTCCGGCATCAGCGACGAGAACGACCACGTCCGGCTGGGCGGCTACCCGGGTGGGTTCCGCGACCTGCTCGGGGTGCGCGTCGAGGAGTTCTTCCCCCTCATGGACGGCGACGCGGTGTCCGTCGGCGGGCGCACCGGTCGGCGGTGGAGCGAGGACGTCACCGCCGTCGACGCCGAGGTGCTCGAGAGGTACGTCGACGGACCGCTCGCGGGACGCCCAGCGGTCACCCGCCGTGACGTCGGGTCGGGTGCGGCGTGGTACCTCAGCACGCTGCTCGACGACTCCGGGCTCGGGTCACTGCTCGACTCGGTGATCAGCGCGGCCGGCGTGGCCCCTGCGGCCGACGTGCCGGTCGGTGTCGAGGCGGTCCGACGCACCAGCGATGATGGGGCCTGGCTGTTCCTCGTCAATGACACCGACCGGGAGCAGCACGTCGCCGTGACCGGGCACGACCTGGTCGCCGACCGTCCGTTCGGACCGGACACCGCTCTGGCCGCTGGTGCGGTCGCCGTCATCAGGGAGGGATAGTGCTCGCCAGCCAGCGCCGTGCCACGATCCTCGGCCTCGTCGAGGACAGCGGCGCCGTCCGGGTGTCCGAGCTCGTCGACCAGCTGGGCGTCTCGGACATGACCGTGCGTCGCGACATCGAGCAGCTCGCGACGGAGGGCCTGGTCGAACGCGTCCACGGCGGGGCCCTGGCCATGGGCAGGCGCAGCAGCGAGGAGCCCGGGTTCACCGCCAAGTCGGCACTCATGCAGGCGCAGAAGCACGCCATCGCCCAGACCGCGGCCCAGCTCGTCGAGCCCGGTGCTGCCATCGGCATCTCCGCCGGGACGACGACCTACGAGTTCGCCCGCGCCGTCCGCTACGTCCCGGACCTCACCGTGGTGACGAACTCCGTCCCCGTGGCGCAGCTCCTGCACGAGTCGGGCACGCCCGGCCAGACGGTGGTGCTCACCGGCGGGGTGCGCACGCCGTCCGATGCTCTCGTCGGCCCCGTCGCCGTCGCCGCGCTGCGCATGCTCCACGTCGACCGGCTGTTCCTCGGCGTGCACGGCATGGACGCACGAGCAGGCCTCACCACCCCCAACCTCGTCGAGGCCGAGACCAACCAGGCCCTCGTGGACACGGCGCGCCGGGTCTGCGTCCTCGCCGACCACACCAAGTGGGGCACCGTCGGCCTCAGCACCATCATCCCGCTGTCCTCGGTGGACCTGTTGGTCACCGACCCGGGACTCACCCCCCGGGCGCGCAGGGCCGTCACCGACGCCGGGGTCGAGATGGTCCTGGCCACCGCTGCCACGACGCGGACACCGCGTTCGCAGAGGACCCACGCATGACCGCGCGGCGCACCAGCCGTCAGCTCGCCGACGGACGCGAGATCATCTACTTCGACGACTCCCCCGAGGCGCCGGAGCGCACCGCCGAGGACACCCGGCCGCTCGGGGATCGGGCCGCGTCGGGCGAGATCCGTCACGACGCCCTCGTCGGCGACTGGGTCGCCGTCGCAGGGCACCGCAGCAACCGCACCTTCCTGCCGCCCAAGGACGAGTGCCCCCTGTGCCCGACCGGGGCTGGCAGCGTCCCTTCGGAGGTGCCCGAGTCGGCCTACGACGTCGTGGTCTTCGAGAACCGGTTTCCCTCGTACTCCCCCGTCTCCGCGCCGGCCGTCTCCGCGGCGGCCGGTGACGGGCGCGGTGACGGGGGCGGTGGCGACCTCCTCCAGAGCCGGCCCGCGCTGGGCCGCTGCGAGGTCGTCTGCTTCACCAGCGACCACGAGTCGACGTTCGCCGACCTCACCCCGGAGCGGGCCCGCACCGTCGTCGACGCGTGGGCGGACCGCACGGCGGAGCTGGGGGCGGTCGCAGAGATCGAGCAGGTCTTCTGCTTCGAGAACCGCGGCCAGCAGATCGGCGTCACACTGAACCACCCGCACGGCCAGATCTATGCGTATCCCTATGTGCCACAACGATCTGCCGCCATCCTGGCTCAGGCGACCGCGCACCACGCACGCACTGGTCGCCTCCTGGGGGCCGACATCCTGGCCGCCGAGCGGGAGGCCAGGGAGAGGGTGGTGATCGACACCGAGCACTGGACTGCCTACGTGCCGTTCGCCGCGCGGTGGCCCGTGGAGGTGCACCTCGCACCACGCCGCGACGTGCCGGACCTGCCTTCGCTCACCGATGCCGAGCGCGACGACCTCGCGCGCGTCTACCTCGACCTCCTGCAGCGGCTGGACCGCTACTACGTCGCCAAGGACGGCAGCCCGATCCGGTTGCCCTACATCGCCGGCTGGCACCAGGCCCCCACCCGCCAGGGGCGCGACGTGTCACGACTACACCTCCAGGTGATGTCGGTGCTTCGCTCGCCCAAGAAGCTCAAGTACCTCGCCGGCTCGGAGTCGGGCGTCGGCGGTTGGGTCAACGACGTGCCGCCCGAGCAGGTCGCGGCCCGGCTCCGCGACGTGGCCCGGCACGAAGTGGCGACCTCCGAGGTCGTGCCGTCCGAGAGCGCACCCTCCGAGGTCGTGCCGTCCGAGGTCGCACTGTGACGGCCGATGCGGCAGCCGAGCTGTTCCGCACCACGTTCGGCTCCGACGCCTCAGGCGTGTGGTCAGCCCCCGGCAGGGTCAACCTGATCGGGGAGCACACCGACTACAACAGCGGCCTCTGCCTGCCGATCGCCCTGCCCCAGCGCACGTTCGCGGCCGCCCGCCGGCGCGACGACGACCTGGTGCGCATCGTGTCGGCACAGGCCGACGGCGTGGTGGAGGCGACCCTCGCCGACGTGGCCCCCGGCCGCCCGGGCGGGTGGGCGGCATACGTCGCGGGGGTGCCGTGGGCACTGCGCAAGGCGGGGTATGCCGTGACCGGCCTCGACGTGGCCGTGGACGGCCGCGTGCCGCTGGGTGCCGGGCTCTCCAGCTCGGCAGCCCTGGAGTGTGCCGTGGGCGCGGCGGCGTCGGACCTGTTCGAACTGGGCCTGCTGTCCGGCGACATCGGCCGGACCACGCTGGCGGTGGCCTGCATCGACGCGGAGAACACCATCGCCCTGGCGCCGACCGGCGGCATGGACCAGTCCGCCGCGCTGCTCGCCCGCGCCGGTCACGCCCTGCTGCTGGACTGCCGGGACGGGCACACCGAGCAGGTGCCGTTCGACCTGTCGGCGCACGGGCTCGCCCTGCTCGTGGTCGACACCCGTGCGGAGCACGCGCTGGTCGACGGCCAGTACGCCGAGCGGCGCGCGTCGTGCGAGGCGGCCGTCCGCGAGCTCGGCGTCCCGAGCCTGCGCGAGGTGTCGGCCGACGACCTCGAGGACCGGCTGTCCGCGCTGTCCTCCGACCTGCTGCGCCGACGGGCACGTCACGTCGTCACCGAGATCGCGCGCGTCGAGGAGGCCACGGCTGCGTTGCGGAGCAACGACTTCCAAGCGGTGGGCGATCTCTTCCGGGCCTCGCACGACTCGATGCGAGACGACTTCGAGATCTCCGTGGCGGAGCTCGACACGGCGGTGGAGTCGGCGGTCGGCGCGGGTGCACTCGGCGCGCGGATGACCGGGGGTGGCTTCGGGGGTTCGGCCATTGCCCTGGTCGCCGCAGGCCGGGCCGCGGCCGTTCAGGCCGCCGTGGAGGACGCCTTTGCGGCCAAGGGTTTCCGTGCCCCTGACTGCTTCACCGTGACCGCCTCGGCGAGCGCGGCCCGCGACTCCTGACCTGGGTCACTGCGCGGGCACCTGGACGACGTCGTAGTCAGTACCCCGCGGCGCCGGCGCTCCGAGGGGCGGCGGGAAGCCCAGGTCGAACCGGGCGTTGACCGCGACGAGGCGGTCCCCACGCAGGGCCATGGTGGTCGGGATCCGGAACAGTCCGCCAGCCGCGTCGTTGTCGATCACCCGCGCCACCGACCCCGCGGAGAGGTCGCTGGACAGGTCAAGCTCCACGATGCGGTTGGCGAAGTTCTCGACGACCCACAGGGTCCGGCCGCGCAGCAGGATCCCGTCGGACACGCCGGGAGGCACCGCTCCCTCCGGCAGGTCGATCGCGGCGCTGACACCCGAGACCGGGTCCAGCGTGTACATGCCACCGAGGAGCGTGTGGCCCACGACGAGCAGGTTGCCCGACTCGGTGGCGTCGATGCCGTTGAGGCCGGGGAAGCCGAGGTTCGCACCGGCGGGCCCGGTGACCGCCAGCGCGTGAGGTGCACCAACGGCACCGCTCGGCGACAGCGGCACGACAAACAGCCGGGGTGAGAACGAGTCGGTGACGTAGACGGCTCCCGCGGTCACCACCAGGTCGTTGAGCAGGACCGTGCCCGGGGGCGCGACCGCGATGTCCGCGAGCGTGCTGCCGCTCCCGGTGTCGTAGGCAAACACCCGGCCGCTCAGCCCACCGGCGACCCAGAGCCGGTCACCGTCGACCTTCATGCCGGCGGCCTGCATCCCCGGTGGGGTGTCGGCCGGATTGGCCCCCTGGCCGGTCGGCGGGCGGTCCACGAGGATCCGCCCGGCGCCGGTGCGCAGGTCACCGGTGTAGATGTCGCCGTCCCAGAGGGAGCCGGCGTAGAAGGTGTTCCCACCACCGACGGCCACGCCCTCCGGCGCGAAGTCGCGAGGCAGGTCGATGGAGGAGGGGAACGGGGCCGCTCCGGCCCCGAGGCTGAGGCAGGCGGCGGCGAGCAGGGCGGCAACGGCGGACTTGTGATGCATGACGACCTCTTCCGTGGGAGTCCCTGCCCTCCCTACGGGCTACCACGGGACCCCCGTCCAGGCATCCGCCACCTGCACTAGGACCCAGTCACCGGACCTTCAGTCCAGGTCGTAGTCGACCGTCACGGCAGCATGGTCGGACCAGCGCTGGTCGTAGGCCGCGGCGCGTCCGACCGTGGCGCTCGCCGCGCGCTCCGCGAGTGGTCGGCTGGCCAGCTGGTAGTCGATCCGCCAGCCCGAGTCGTTGTCGAACGCCTGCCCGCGCCAGGACCACCAGGTGTAGGGGCCCGGACCCGGCCCATGGGCGGCACGGTGCACGTCGACCCACTCACCGGCGGCGAACCACGTGTCGAAGCGAGCCCGCTCCTCGGGCAGGAACCCCGACTTCCGCAGGTTGCCCTTCCAGTTCCTGAGGTCGTCCTCACGGTGCGCGACGTTGAGGTCGCCGGTGACCACGGCCATCGCGCCGGAGATCGCCCAGGCATCGAGCCGGGCGCCGATGGCGTCCAGGAACCGGAGCTTCTCCTCCTGCCGTGGGGTACCCGCGTGCCCCGTGTGCACGTAGGTCGACGCGACGGTGACCGTTCCCATCGGCGTCGCCAGGTCGACCTCGACCCAGCGCCCCGCACCGTCGAACTCCTGCGGGCCCACCCCCACCCGGGACCTGGCGTGCTCGACCCGGCTCACGACGGCCACGCCGGCCCGCCCCTTGGCCTCCGCCTCGGTGTGGGCCACGTGCCACCCACCGAAACCGCCGAGCTCCAAAGCCTCCCGGAGCTGGTCGTCAGTCGCGCGCACCTCCTGCAGGCACAGCACGTCCGGCTGCTGCCGGGCCAGCCACTCCATGCCCCCGCGGCGGGCGGCGGCCCGGATACCGTTGACGTTGGCCGAGATCACGCGCATCCGGCCATTGTGCGTGCCACCCGTCGGCGGCCCGCACTAGGGTGCGACGCATGCCCGACGAGTCCACCCAGACCTCACCCGCGCCCACGACCCCAGCGGAGTCCTCCCCCATGGCCCGGGGCGAGTCACCCACCGACAAGCCCAACGCGGAGGCACCACCGGTGCCGCCGAAGGACGACCTGGTGACCACGCGGCATACCCTCAAGATCGGGCGCAGGACGCTGCGCTACACGGCGACGGCCGGGCGCATCGTGCTGCGCGAGGAGGTCTTCGAGGACGGCGTGTTCAAGGGGCACAAGGCCAAGGCCGAGCTGAGCGTCACCTCCTACGTCCTCGACGCCCCCAAGGGCACCACGCGCCCTGTCACCTTCGCGTTCAACGGCGGACCGGGCTCCAGCTCGGTGTGGCTGCACCTCGGTCTGCTCGGCCCGCGCCGGGTCGACTCCGGCGACGTGGGCAACCCGACCCCGCCGCCCTACGGCCTGCTGGACAACACCGAGACGCTGCTCGCGGTGTCGGACCTCGTCTTCATCGACCCCGTGTCGACCGGGTACTCGCGCGCCGTCGAGGGTGGCAAGCCCAAGGACTACCACGGCTTCAAGGCCGACATCGAGAGTGTCGGCGAGCTGATCCGGCTGTGGACCACCCG
Source organism: Pedococcus sp. P1_H8 (assembly GCF_056405175.1). Classification (NCBI taxonomy): domain Bacteria; kingdom Bacillati; phylum Actinomycetota; class Actinomycetes; order Micrococcales; family Intrasporangiaceae; genus Pedococcus; species Pedococcus sp. P1_H8. Next base: position 159,083 of record NZ_JBFUCP010000007.1, on the reverse strand, counting down.
CCACAACCGTTGGCTGTCACCGAAGTTCATCGCCGGCGAGTCCTACGGCACCATCCGGGCCGCCGCCCTGGCCGAGCACCTGCAGACCCGCCACGGCCTCTACGTCAACGGCATCATGCTGATCAGCTCGGTGCTCGACCTCGCGACGGTCGACTTCGAGTTCCGCAACGACCGGGCCCACGTCGACTACCTCCCGACCTACGCCGCGACCGCCCACCACCACGGCAAGCACGGGCGCAAGTCGCTCAGGACGGTCCTCACCGAGGCGGAGGAGTATGCCGCGCGCGACTACCCGTGGGCGCTGTCACGGGGGTCACGCCTCACCGCCGGCGAGCGCGCCGAGCACGTGAGCCGCCTCGCCGCGCTGATCGGTCTGTCCGAGGAGTACGTCGACCGGGCCAACCTGAGGGTCGAGCACGTCCGGTTCTTCACCGAGCTGCTGCGCGACCAGGGCCTGGCGGTCGGCCGGCTCGACTCGCGGTTCACGGGGCAGCTCGTGCACGGCAACGCCGAGAAGTGGGACGCAGATCCGTCCCACGACGCGATCAGCGGTCCCTATGCCGCCGCCTGGAACTACTACGTGCGGGACGAGCTGGGCTACGAGAACGACCTGCCCTACGCGCAGATCTCTGAGCTCGCATCGACCGAGTGGTCGTTCAAGGAGTTCGAGGGCAAGCCGATCGACGTCAGCTCGCAGCTCGCGAGGGCGATGCGTGGCAACCCCCACCTGAGGGTCCACATCGCCTACGGCTACCACGACGGGGCGACGCCTTACTACGGGGCGCAGGACGTCGTGGCCCACCTGGAGATCCCGGAGTCCCTGCGGGCCAACATCGAGCACGCGTACTACGAGGCCGGACACATGATGTACGTCCACGAGCCGAGCCGGCTCCAGCAGTCGCAGGACCTCGCTGCGTTCGTGATCAGCTCCAGCGGGACCGCGGCTGGCTGAGCAGGGACGCTCTCAGCGACGCGCGCCGGCCGCCGATGGGCCGCGCTGCTGCTGAGCCACGGCGTTCGGCCTGCCCTGCCGCGCCCCGCGAGCAGGCTTGCTGGGTCGAGCCGCCTGAGCCGCCTTGACCCCCTCGGCCGCCGCCCGCGCCGCCTCGACCGCCTGAACTGGCTCGACCGGCCGCACCGGCGCGTGCTCCGGCCCTCGTGCCGACCCCTGCTCCGGCCTGCCTGCGGGCTGGTGCTCCGGCCTGCGGCGCGGCGTGGCCTGACGCGGGTCCTTGTCGGGCTTCTCGGTGCCGTAGTAGCCGCCGTAGTAGCCGCTGCCCGCCGCCTTGGGCTCGACGCGGTTGAGCACCACCCCCAGGGTGTGCCCCTGCACCGCCTGCAGGCTGGCCAGCGCCGCCCCGAGCTGGGTGTCGAGGGTCCGACCGGCAGTCACGACCACGAGTGCACCATCGGCCGCCGCGGTGAGCACCGCGCCGTCGGTGACAGGCAGGAGCGGGGGCGCATCGACGATCACGACGTACCCGCTGTCGGCCAGCCAGTCCAGCAGCCTGCGCATCGCCTTGGACCCCAGCAGCTCGCTCGGGTTCGGCGGGATGCCGCCAGCCGCGAGGACGGTCAGGTTGGGCAGTGACGCCACGGGCTGCGCCACGTCCGCGAAGTCGACCCGGCCGATGAGGACGTCGGTGAGTCCGGCACCCTCGACCAGGCCGAAGGACTCGGCCACGACGGGCCGACGCAGGTCGCCGTCGATGAGCACGACGCGCCGGTCCGACATCGACAGCGCCGCGGCGAGGTTGGCCGCGATCGTGGACTTGCCGTCCCCGGGCAGCGGGCTGGTCACGACGATCACGCGGGGCGGGTTGTCGATGTCCATGAACTGCAGGTTCGTGCGCAGCTTGAGGAAGGCTTCGGCGGCGTGCACCGGGTCCTTCACCTGGGGGTGGCCCACGACCAGCGGGACGAGCGCACCGCGCTTGCGGACCATGGCGGGGCTGGCCGGGATCGTGGCGGCGACGGTGACCCCGAAGTCGCGCTCCACGTCCTCGGCCCGGCGGAGCTTGCGGTCGAGCTGGCTGCGCGCCACGGCATACGCGAAGCCGAGGAGCAGACCGCCCACGAACCCGAGGCCGACGTTCCGCGTGGTGTTCGGCGACACGGGTGAGGAGGGCAGCGCAGCGGACTCGATCGGGACGATCCGCAGGGCCTGGCTGGAGGACCCGGAAGGGTTCTCGACCTGGTCCACCTGTTGCTTCAGGGCCTGCACCCACGCGTCCGCCAGCTGTTGGGCCGAGCGTGGGGTGGAGGCGCGGGCGCTGATCTTGATCAGGACCGTGTCGAGGGGCTGTGACACCGAGACTGCGCCGATCAGCGTTGCGGGCGCGACGTCGAGGCCGAGGTCGCTGATCACCGTCTGGGCCGTGGCGCGGGACTGCGCCAAATCGACGTAGGACGCCGCCCGCGACTTGGCCAGGCTGTCCCCGACGGACGCCTCGCCGGCCGAGTTCGTGGTGCCCGCACTGACGAAACCACTCGCGTCGGCCTGGAAGACCTTGGGCTGGACCAGGCTGACCCCGGCGGCGACGGCCACCCCGAGGAGGACGAAGGCTGCGACGCCGCGCCAGTAGGCCCGCAGCACCCTGAGGTAGTCGGTCAGTTCCACCGTGGCTCCTGGGGTGCGGTGTCGACGCGCGCGGCCACCCGATTGCGGTTGCCGGGTGCGGTGGTGCGGACTGCTCTACTGTGCGGCCTGTGACCGCAGCAGAACTGGCGACCTCCAGCCACAGCGCCGTCGTGGACGCCTTCGGCGTGCACGTCGAGGTGCGGGTGCGCGGCGACCGGGCCACCGAGGTCCTGGACCGGCTGCCCCGGCTGTGGGAGTTCTGCACCGCTCCGGGCCGCGCGACCGGCGAGGTCACCGTCGAGGTGGTCTTCGACAGCGACCCCGACGCCTGGGCCGCGGCGGATGCCGCCGGCGCCGTGTCGCGCCGCGAGCTCGAGGACCTGCTGCAGGTCCTGACCCAGCGGATCACCCTGTCTGCCATCGATGCCCGTGCCGGCGAGTGCCTCATGCTGCACGCCGCCTGCATCGCCGACCCGCTGACCGGCGCTGCCGCGGCCTTCGTGGCCCGGGGCGGCACCGGCAAGACGACGCTGGTCAGCACCGTGGCGCCGGGTCGCTGGTACGTCACCGACGAGACGACCGTGGTGCTGGACGACCGCACGGTCGTGCCTTATCCCAAGCCGCTGTCCATCCGCCGGACCCCCGACAGCCTCTTCAAGAACGAGACCCCGCCGAGTGCAGTCGGCCTCGAGGCACCCACTCGCCGCGTGCAGCTCGCGGCACTCTGCCTGCTCGAGCGTGACCCGACCCACGAGGGCGGGCCGATCGTCGAGACGTTGCCCACCCTCGATGCCCTGGTTGCCCTGGTGCCCCAGACCTCGCACCTGCCCGAGATGGCACGACCACTGCAGCGCCTGGCGGCGCTGTGTGAGTCGCTCGGTGGTGTGCATCGGATCACCTATCGGGAGTCGGCCGACGTGGCCGGGGTGGTGGACGGGTTGTTGGCGGACGAGCCGGTGGTGGACGAGATCGTGGGTGGGACGCCGTGAGGGCGCGTTACCTGCCGGCGTTGGACCGGGTGGACCGGGACGGTGAGGCCGTCGTGCTGGTCGGACGGGACGTGGTGCGCCTCTCGGCACTGGCCACGACGCTGCTCGACGCGTGCCCCGACTGGACCCCGGCCTCGGAGCTCGTCGACGTGCTGCTCGAAACCTTCGGCCCGGCGCCCGAGGGTGTCGATGCCGTCGTGTCCACCGACGTGGCCCTCAGGACGCTGGCGGCCCAGGGGCTGGTGGAACTTGACTGACACCGTGTGGCGCCGCCACCCCGACGTTGCCGTGGTCGAGTCACCGGGGCGGGTCGTGGTGCTCGACCTGGCCACTCCCCAGACCGCCCGACCCTTCGTCATGGAGGGTTCGGCACACGCCATCTGGCAAGCCCTGAACCACCAGTCGACGACTGCGCAGGTCCTCGACCGTGTCGCGGCTGACTTCGGCATCCCTGCTGCCGAAGTCGAACCAGACGTGGTGGCGTTCCTGACCGAGCTGGAGTCACGAGGGCTGGTGTCGCGCGTTCGGCCTGATCGCTCCATGACGACCGACTGAGCTCAGGCGGTGACTTGGGGGGCGATCTGGACCGCGCCGCCTCCGACGCGGTAGCTGATCGTGTAGGTGGCGGTGCCGGCGTTGCCCGAGTACGTGTACGAGAAGCTCACCGGGATGCTGCTTCCCACGGGCACGGTCACCGTCGTCGGCACCCCGTTCGTGGTCCCGGTCGTGGCGCTGGAGGTCACCGAGAGCACCTCGACGGAACCCGCCGCAGTCCCGGTGTTGGTCAGCGTCATCGTGAAGTTGATCTTCTTCGTGCCGAACTGGTTGGCCGGATCCTTGTCCGCGACCACCGTGGCAGCCACCACGGGCGCGTCCCCCGAGGCGGCGGCGGCCGGCGCAGCCGTCGCCAGCACGATGACGGGCACCGACCACACTGCCCCGAGCGCCACCGTGCGGCGCTTGACCAACGGCGCACCGCTGTCCTTGACGATCCCCTGCTGCTCCATCGAAACCCCGCTTCCGAGCCCCTGCGGCCCGCTTGATGTGTGCGCCGAACGTAAAGGAAGGGAATGGGTTTCACCAGCATTTGGTAAAGAAATGAAAAGTCAATGACATCTTTTGTCCGGCTATGTCCTCATTCATTCGACGTATCCGAGGACCGGGAACTAGTCCTTTTGGGTGATGGCCCAGGACTACCCACCGGCCTCGCAGGGCGATCCACGGCCACGGCCTCCCCGCCACTCCTGCGCGCCGCCCCGGCGCCCACCCGTGCGGGTGTCGCGCGTGTGCAAAACGCGCCGGTGCGGCAGAGTGGTCCCGGCACGGGCCAGCGGTGGCCCACCGGTCGCACCACCCACCTGCCGCACCACCTCCGGCCGCACCTAGGGGATTCACATGCGCACACCGGCACTGACCTCACGCCTCGGCGCGGAGGCACTGGGCACCTTCTGGCTTGTCTTCGGGGGCTGCGGGAGCGCCATCTTCTCGGCGAAGTACCTCGCCCCCAACGTCGTGGCGGGTCAAGGGGTCCAGCTCGGCATCGGCTTTCTGGGTGTTGCCCTCGCCTTCGGCCTCACCGTCCTCACGATGGCGTATGCCGTGGGGCACGTGTCCGGGGCGCACTTCAACCCCGCGGTGACCATCGGCATCGCCGTGGCCAAGCGCTTCCCGTGGCGAGATGTGCCCGCCTACGTCGGCTCGCAGGTCGTCGGAGGACTCGTGGCCGGCCTGGCCCTGTGGGGGATCGCCCGCGGCGTCTCCGGCTTCGACGCGACCGGCAACCTCGCCGCAAACGGCTACGGCGACCACTCCCCCGGCGGATACACCCTCGTCGCCGTGCTCTGCGCCGAGGCGATCCTGACCGCGTTCTTCCTCTACGTCATCCTCGGCGCCACCGACGACCGTGCGCCGACCGGCTTCGCCCCCATCGCGATCGGGCTGGCGCTCACCCTCATCCACCTGATCTCGATCCCGATCAGCAACACCTCGGTCAACCCCGCCCGCTCGACCGCGGTCGCCTTCTTCAACGGCAACGGCGCGCCCGCCCAGCTGTGGGCCTTCTGGCTCGCCCCCATCGTCGGTGCGGCGATCGCAGGCGCCACCTACCACCTGGTGACCGGCGTGGACCGTCGGGACGAGGACATCACGGGAGTGGTCGACCCCGAGGACCTCAAGCCCACTACCTGAGCGGTAGTGCGAGTATCTTGATATCAAGATACTGTGGTCGAGTCGAGGGACGACAGCGTCGAGGGCCGATAGCCTGAACGTCGTCTCCGCACCGCTTCGACATCCAGACCACCTCAGGAGAGAGTCGCCTCCATGGCCAAGATCATCTACACCCTGACCGACGAGGCGCCCATGCTGGCGACCTACTCCTTCCTCCCCGTGATCGAGGCGTTCGCCGGGACCGCCGGGGTCGACGTGGAGACGCGCGACATCTCCCTGTCGGGGCGCATCATCGCGGCCTTCGACGACGTGCTCCCGGAGGACCAGCGACTCGGCGACGCCCTCGCAGAGCTGGGTGAGCTGGCCAAGACGCCCGAGGCGAACATCATCAAGCTCCCCAACATCTCGGCCTCGGTGCCCCAGCTCAAGGCGGCTGTCGCCGAGCTCCAGGCCCAGGGTTACGCGCTGCCGGACTACCCCGACGAGGCCACCACCGACGAGCAGCGCGACGCGCGTGCCCGCTACGACAGCGTCAAGGGCAGCGCGGTGAACCCCGTTCTGCGCGAAGGCAACTCCGACCGTCGGGCGCCGTCCGCAGTGAAGAACTACGCCCGCAAGCACCCTCACTCGATGGGCGCCTGGAGCCCTGACTCCGCGACGAACGTGGCGACGATGGGGGCAGACGACTTCCGCTCCAACGAGCAGTCCGTGGTCCTCCCGTCGCACGACACCCTCACCATCCAGCTCGTCACAAAGGACGGCACGACGGTCCTCAAGGGAGGGCTCGAGGTCCTCGCTGGCGAGGTCGTCGACTCCACCGTCATGCGCGCTGCCGCCCTCGACTCCTTCCTCACCGAGCAGATCGCCCGGGCCAAGGCCGAGGACGTGCTGTTCTCGGTCCACCTCAAGGCCACGATGATGAAGGTCTCCGACCCGATCATCTTCGGCCGCGTCGTGCGAGCGTTCCTGCCCGACGTCTTCGCGAAGTACGGCGCCGACCTCGCCGCAGCCGGCCTGTCAGCCAACAACGGCCTCGGCTCGATCATCGACGGCCTTGAGGGCCTCGGCGCGAAGGGCGCCGAGATCAAGGCGGCGATCGACCAGGGTCTCGCCGACGGCCCTCGACTGGCCATGGTCAACTCCGACAAGGGGATCACCAACCTGCACGTGCCCAGCGACGTCATCGTGGATGCGTCCATGCCGGCGATGATCCGCACGTCCGGCCACATGTGGGGCCCTGACGGCGCCGAGGCCGACACCCTCGCCGTCATCCCCGACAGCTCGTATGCCGGTGTGTACCAAGCCGTCATCGACGACTGCCGCGCGCACGGCGCCTACGACCCGACCACCATGGGCTCGGTGCCCAACGTCGGCCTGATGGCACAGAAGGCCGAGGAGTACGGCAGCCACGACAAGACCTTCGAGATCGCCGAGGCCGGCACCCTCCAGGTCGTCAACGCCGCCGGCGACGTGCTCATGGAGCACGAGGTCGCACCGGGCGACATCTGGCGCGCCTGCCAGACCAAGGACGCCCCCATCCGGGACTGGGTCAAGCTCGCCGTCACCCGCGCCCGTGCCTCCAGGACGCCTGCGGTCTTCTGGCTGGACGAGACCCGCGCGCACGACCGCAACCTCATCGCCAAGGTCACGACCTACCTCGCCGACCACGACACCGACGGCCTGGACCTCCAGGTGCTCAACCCCGTCGAGGCGGCCACGCTGTCGGTCGAGCGGATCCGCAAGGGCGAGGACACCATCTCGGTCACCGGCAACGTGCTCCGCGACTACAACACCGACCTGTTCCCGATCCTCGAGCTCGGCACCAGTGCCAAGATGCTGTCGGTCGTGCCGCTCATGAACGGTGGCGGCCTCTTCGAGACCGGTGCCGGCGGATCGGCTCCCAAGCACGTCCAGCAGCTGGTCCAGGAGAACTACCTGCGATGGGACAGCCTCGGCGAGTTCCTGGCCCTGGCCGAGAGCCTGCGACACATGGCGACGAGCACGGACAACGCCCGCGCCGAGGTGCTCGGCGAGACCCTCGACCGGGCGACCGAGCGGCTGCTCAACGAGAACAAGGGCCCGGCCCGCAAGGTCGGTCAGATCGACAACCGTGGCAGCCACTTCTACCTGGCGCTCTACTGGGCCCACGAGCTCGCCACCCAGACCCAGGACGCGGAGCTCGCCGCCTCCTTCGCGGCCGTCGCGCAGACCCTCGCCGCCAACGAGGCGAAGATCAACGACGAGCTCCTCGGCGTGCAGGGACACCCCGCCGACATCGGGGGCTACTACCGTCCCGACGAGACGAGGACCGCCGCCGTGATGCGGCCCTCCGCCACCTTCAACGAGGCCCTCGCCTCCCTGTCCTGACCCGGAATGGGAGGAAGCGCCCCGGGGTTGCACCGGACATGAGCGACTGGAATGACGGTGTCATCGCGGAGTTCCGTGCCAACGAGGGCAAGGTCGGTGGCTACTTCAAGGGAGCGCCGATGATCCTGCTCCACCACGTCGGCGCCAGGAGCGGCACGGTGCGGGTGACGCCTCTGGTCTACTTCCCGCAGGACGACGGCTCGATGCTCGTCGTGGCCTCCAAGGGTGGCGCACCGACCAACCCCGACTGGTACCACAACCTCAAGGCCCACCCGAGGTTCGAGGTCGAGGTCGGTACCGAGACGTTCACGGTCGAGGCGCTAGAGCTCGACCCTGACGAGCGCGCGAAGGCCTGGCCGGGCATCGTGGCCGAGCGCCCCGGCTTCGGCGACTACGAGACGAAGACGACCCGGGTCATGCCGGTCATGCGTCTGCGCAAGGTCGCCTGACCGAGCATCCGCGTGACGCGTGGCGGACCTCAGATGGCCCGCATCCGGTTGTTGCGCGGGTTGTGCTCGACCTCTGCGAGCCCGAGCTCCTCGAGCAGGGGTGGCAGGTACATGCCGACCCGGCCGCGGTAGCCCTTGCGCAGCCCGTACCAGCCGCCCACGGGATTGGACTCCGAGCGGCCCCACGCCTCGACGGTGCCGTCCTTGGCCGGCTTCTGTTCGTCGGCGCTGCCGAGTGGCACCCAGTCACCCTGGTCGCGCAGCCACGCATGCAGGTCCTCGATCACCCGGGCGTCGTAGAGCAGCCTGGTCGAGCCGACCTGACAGACCAGCTGGGCCGGATCGGCGTCGTCGTCGCGGTACATCACGTAGTCACCGGTCCCCGGTGGGGTCTTCAGCGCCCAGGGGTCGCCCTTCGTGCCACTGCCACTCATCGCTGCTCCTCGGTCGGGGAGGCCTGCTCGCCCCTCAGCGCCATCTTGAACCCTTCGTGCGAGGCGGTGAACCCCAACCGCTCGTAGAACCGCTGCGCGTCGGTGCGTCGCTTGTCGGTCGTGAGCTGCACGAGGGCGCAGCCGCGGCGGACCGCCTCGGCCACCGCCCACCGGATCATCTGCTCACCCAGCCGCTGGCCGCGATGGCTGTCCGCGACCCGGACGGCTTCGACCTGCCCGCGCAGCGCGCCGCCGCGAGACAGCCCGGGGATGAAGCTCACCTGCAGCGTGCCCACCACGACGCCGCCGTCGTCCAGGACCACGAGCAGCTGCCCCGGGTCGGCGTCTATCGACGCAAAGGCCCGCAGGTATGCCGCGAGCTCGCCGGGGTCTTCCCGGCTCGCCCCGAGCTGGTCGTCGGCGATCAGGGCGACGGCGGCGCCCACGTCCTCGGCGGTGGCTCGCCGCAGCACGACCTGTCGGTCGCCCGCCTCGAAGGTCGCGAGGGCTGGCGTCGCGAGGGCTGGGGTCGCGAGGGCTGGGGTCGCGGCAGCGGGTGAACCGTGGTCGTCGGGGACGGCGGCATACCCGTCGGGTGAGGGGCCGCCGCCCTCGAACCAGACGCGGCCGCGGAACGCGAGGGCGCGCTCGAGGCGCACCCGCGAGCGCTCCATCAGCTGCGGGAGGTCGTCGAGCGCGAACCAGCCGACCTCGAGCGATTCGTCGTCGTTCACCCGGGCCTGCCCCGACACGTGCGTCGCGGTGAAGCAGAGGTCGAGGTACTGGGCGCGGTCGCCGTTCGGGTACTCCTGCGGCGGGAGGGTCCACACGCCCGTCAGGTCGTCGATGCGGGCCACCACCCCGGTCTCCTCCTCGATCTCCCGACGCAGCCCTTCGGCGGGCTGTTCGCCCGGTTCGAGGATGCCGCTGACGAGGGCCCACTGGCCGTTGTCGACGCGGCGCGCGAGCAACACCTCTCCCTGCGAGTTGCGCACCACCGCAGTGACGCCCGTCAGGAAGAGGGGGTGGGTGCCGACCCGTTCACGCAGGGCCAGGACGAAGTCGGGAGTCGGCATGAGACGACCCTAACCACCCGGCTGCGTGCGGCGGCCAGCCTGCTAGCGTCGACGGCAGTCATTCCACACAGACGCACCACCCAGAGACGCGAAGGGTCCCACCGTGAGCACTGCCCCCGTCAAGGTCGCCGTCACCGGCGCCGCCGGCCAGATCGGCTACAGCCTCCTCTTCCGGATCGCGAGCGGTTCGCTCTTCGGCCCGGACACCCCCGTCGAGCTGCGACTGCTCGAGATCACCCCGGCGCTCAAGGCGCTCGAGGGTGTCGTCATGGAGCTCGACGACTGCGCGTTCCCGACGCTGGCCAAGGTCGAGATCGGCGACAACGCCGAAAAGGTCTTCGACGGCGTCAACCACGCGCTGCTCGTGGGCGCGCGTCCGCGCGGTCCGGGCATGGAGCGCGGCGACCTGCTCGAGGCGAACGGCGGCATCTTTGCCCCCCAGGGCAAGGCGCTGAACTCCGTTGCGGCAGATGACATCCGCGTGACGGTGACCGGCAACCCGGCCAACACCAACGCCCTCATCGCCATGAGCAACGCGCCCGACATCCCGCAGGAGCGGTTCTCGGCGCTGACCCGCCTGGACCACAACCGCGCGATCAGCCAGCTGGCCGCCAAGACCGGTGCCGCTGTCACCGACATCACCCACATGACCATCTGGGGCAACCACTCCGCCACCCAGTACCCCGACCTCTTCCACGCCGAGGTCGGCGGCCGCAACGCCGCCGAGCTGGTCAACGACGAGGCGTGGCTGGCCGACACGTACATCCCCACCGTCGCCAAGCGTGGCGCAGCGATCATCGACGCCCGGGGTGCCTCCTCGGCGGCCTCCGCAGCGTCGGCCACGGTCGACCACGCCCGTGACTGGGCGCTCGGCACCGCTGCCGGTGACTGGGTCTCGATGTCGGTCCGCTCCGACGGCTCCTACGGCGTCCCCGAGGGCCTCATCTCCTCCTTCCCCGTCACCACGAGCAACGGCGACTGGCAGATCGTCCAGGGCCTGGAGATCAACGACTTCTCCCGCGCCCGCATCGACGCCTCCGTCAAGGAGCTCGAGGAGGAGCGCGACGCGGTCCGCGGTCTGGGCCTGCTCGGCTGACCCAGCCACCCGCCATCCGTCGAAGCGGCCGTCCCTTGGTGGGGCGGCCGCTTCACGTTCCTGGTGATGCACCTGTTGCCCGGAGATCGTCGCCGGACCCCCATTCCGGCCCCGGATGACCACCAGCCGGCAACAAGTCCCAGCGCGCGGGGGTCAGCCGCGGGGGCGCAGGTCGAGCACCGAGGTGATGACGGCGAGGGCCAGGCCGAGCGCAGCCATGGTGGCCACGTCGACGCCACGCGAGCGCACCGCCAGACCACCGCTGCGGGCAGTGGGGAGCACGAGGCGCAGCAGCGCCGCCAGGCCGAGGCCCGCCGCGATGGTGTAGCCGGCGAGCAGCACCTTGTCGAGGGTGAAGAACACGACACCCAGCACCAGGACCGGGGCGGCGACCCACCACCAGCCCAGGCGCGGCGCGGTCATCCGGGTCAGGCCGACGTCTCGGCGAGCTGGCGCTCGGCGGCTGCCACGATGTTGGACAGCAGCATGGCGCGCGTCATCGGCCCGACGCCACCGGGGTTCGGGCTGACCCAGCCGGCCACCTCCGCCACGTCGTCGGCCACGTCTCCGGCGACCTTGGACCTGCCGTCCTCGGCAACGATCCGGCTGACGCCGACGTCGAGGACGGCGGCTCCCGGCTTGACCATGTCGGCCGTGATGAGGCCGGGTTGGCCGGCTGCGGCGACGACGATGTCTGCCTGGCGGACCTCGGAGGCGAGGTCGCGGGTCCCGGTGTGGCACAGGACGACCGTGGCGTTCTCGCTGCGTCGGGTGAGCATCAGGCCGAGCGGCCGACCGACGGTGATCCCGCGTCCGACCAGTGCCACGCGTGCGCCCGCGATCGGCACGTCGAACCTGCGCAGCAGCTCGATGCAGCCCGCGGGGGTGCAGGGCAGCGGTGCCGGCTTGCCCAGGACGAGCCAGCCCAGGTTGGTGGGGTGCAGCCCGTCGACGTCCTTGGTCGGGTCGACCCGGGACAGCAGGGCGAACTCGTCGAGGCCCGTCGGCTGCTGCACGAGGAAGCCGGTGCACTCGGGGTCTGCGTTGAGCTCGTCGATGACGGCCTCGACCTCCGCCTGGGTGGCGGTCGAGGGCAGGTCGCGACGGATGCTGGTGAGCCCGATCTCGGCGCAGTCCTGGTGCTTGGCGTTGACGTACCACCGGCTGCCGGGGTCATCCCCCACGAGCACGGTGCCGAGCCCCGGCACGACGCCGTGCTCGCGCAGCACGTCGACCCGTCCGCGGAGCTCGTCCTTGATGGTCGCCAGGACCGCTTTGCCGTCGAGGATGCGTGCCGTCACGAGCCCGTATCCTGCCACGCCCCGGTCCACCAGGTTTCGGCAGTGCCAGTGCGCGGGCGAAGGTGCGGGGTCAGTCCGGACCCGCCGCCGGACCCACCGCTGCGGCCAGCGCCGCGATCGCCTGGGTGAAGCACTCGGCCGGTGGCGTCACCAGCCCGGCACCGACCTGGCCGGTCCCCGCCACGCGACCGGCCATGCCGGTGTTGATCTGGGGCAGGATCCCGGTGCGGGCGACGGCGGCGACGTCGATCCCGGTGGGCGTCCCGCGGAACTCCAGGATGGGCACCTGGTATGCCGTGTGCTCGCCGACCGTGATCTCGTACATCGTGCGCGTGGCCCGCAGGGCGAGCGGCACGTCGCCACCGACGAAGCGGACGATCGCCGGGGCCGCTGCCATCGCGAAACCGCCGATGCCGGCAGTCTCGGTGATCGCCGAGTCGCCGATGTCGGGGTTGGCGTCGTCCGGTCCGTAGGAGCCCAGGAACAGTCCCTCGGGGGTGTTGGCCGGACCGGTGAACCACTGGGCGCCGGTACCGGCAGTGCGGATGCCGAAGTCGGTCCCGTTGCGGGCCATCGTGGTGACGACCGTGGAGCCCGGAATCCCCTCCGCCGCCAGCGTCGACAACTTGCAGGCCGGCATACCCAGGTTGAGGAAGAAGTGCTCGTTGGCGCCCGAGAAGCGCACCGCCTCGGCGATGTCGGTCGACGAGCCGTCGGCGACGATGAGCGAGGGCAGCAGCTCACGCAGCAGCATCAGGGAACCGGCTCGATTGCGGTTGTGGCCCTCGTCGCCCATCTGGAGCATCTGGGCGATGATCGACTTGACGTCGATGGGTCCGGCGGCGCGGATCGCCTGCTGCAGCAACGGTCCGAGGACGGAGTTCATCCAGTGCAGCCGGTCGATGACCTCTGGCCCGAAGGCGCCGTAGCGCAGCACCTTGCCGAGTCCCTCGTTGAGCGAGCACCAGGACGTGTGGTCGTGGACCTCGTCGCGCAGCTCGTAGACCCACATCGAGGGTGAGATCACGCCAGCCATCGGCCCCACGGCGTCGCGGTGGTGGCACGGCTCGAGCTCGACGTCGCCGCGAGCCAGTGCGGCCTCCGCTGCCTCGGCGGTGTCGGCCATCCCCTCGAAGAGCATGGCCCCGATGAGGGCGCCCCTGAGGGGTCCGGAGGCCCGGGCCCACTCAATGGGCGGCCCGGCGTGCAGGAACGTCCCGCGCTCGAGCTCCAGTGCCTCGTGGGCCGGACGGACGTCGACGAAGTCTGCCCCCGCCGCTGTCATCCGCTGCAGCGCGAGGGCGTTCGCGGCGACGCGGCGCGGGTCGCCGAGGACCGTGCCCAGGTGGGGGGCGGTCCCGTCGAGCGGGGGTTGCCAGTCCGTCTCGGTCACGACGACCGCCTGATCGCGCAGGGCGTCGGCGAACATCGACGCGCCGGCCGTGGCGAGCACCGGGTCGGCGCCCAGCAGCCCGTGCAGTGGGGTGGTCATCGGGATCCTCCGTCGTGGTCGGCGCCGGACAAGAGCGACAGGGCCGTCCTGGTGGCGTCGGCGTTGGACAGGTGGACCGACGCACCGGCCGCGGAGAGGGCGGCGGCGGTGCCGCCCACGTCCTGGGGATCTCCTCGCGTGCCGGTGAGCGAGACCACGACCGGCAGGTCGCGCCCGGCTGCGCGGGCAGCCGCGCGAGCCCCGCGAATGGCCTCAGCCAGCTCGGGGCCTGGGGCGGGATGGGCGCCGTGGCCGAGGACCAGATCGAGCAGCAGCACTCCGCAGTGGGGGTCCTCTCCCTCTGCCGAGATCCGTTCCAGCCGCAGGGTCGGGTCGATCATCGGGTGGGCCCTGCCGCGGGTCAGACCGTCGTCGCCGAAGTCGATCACGACGTGGGCGTCGGCCTTCAGGCCCGCGTCGAGCGCCAGGTCGGGGGCAAGCGGGATGTTGGACCGTATGCCGCCCAGCTCACCGCTGGCGACCAGCATCGCCTCGTCCGCCAGGGTGCCTCCACAGAACAGCCCCCGCAGGAAGCGACGGTCCTCCCGTGACCCGCCCGACTCTGAAGGATCGTGCGGGTCCTGGTGCCCACGATCCTTCAGAGTCGCGGGCTCGGGGCGGGGCTGCCAGGTCGGCCAGGTGGGCACGTCGCGCCCCGAGTCACGCAGAAAGGCCTCGACGGCGGCCGTGAGGTCGGGGCGACCCGCGCCCAAGGTGGCCCAGTGGACCGGCTTGCCGAGCCCCGCGGCATACCCCTCGAGGTCGGCGAGCACCTCGGCCGCCGGCGGCTTGGAGACGACCACGATCGACTCGGTCGTCTCGTCGGCGGCGAGCGCCGCGAGTGCCTGTCTCGTGGAACGCCCGCCCACGGCGGCCGAGAGGTCACGCCCGCCGACCCCGAGACAGTGGCTCACCCCCACACCCGCGGCATCGAGCAACGCCATCACCTGCTGCGCGCCCGTGCCTGACGCCGCCACGATGCCGACCGGGCCCCGCTCGACGACGTTCGCGAAGCCGAGCGCGACCCCGCCGACGACTGCCGTCCCGCAGTCCGGACCCATCACGAGCACGTCGTGGTCCGCGGCGGCGTCCTTGAGGCGCACCTCGTCCTCGACCGGGACGTTGTCGGAGAAGAGCATCACCGAGACGCCGCGGTCGATGGCGTCGAAAGCCTCGATCGTGGCGTACTGACCGGGCACCGAGACCAGGGCGAGGTTGGCCCCACCGACGGCGACGGCCCGTCCGAGCGTCCGGGGCGCGGGTGCGTCGCCGAAGCCTCCGGCCCGCGAGCCAGCCGACTTGAGGGCGGCCAGCGCCGTGTCGAGGGCGGCCAGACCGTTCGCGACTCCGTCGTCGCCGTCGGCCCGGATCGCGACCACGAGGTCGTTGGGCTGGGCGCCGTCGGGCACCGAGAACCCCATGCCGCCGATGACCTCGAGGTTGAGCTCGGTGGCCATGGCGACCTGGGCGGCGGCCACGCCCGGCGCCCCGGCAACCTGCCGGGACACCTGCATCAGGCTGACCGAGTCGTAGTAGGCCCCGCCGCGCAGTTCGAGGTGGTCGGTCACGGGAGGCTCCTGTGCGTCATGGCTGGTCGTGGGGAGTGGGCGCGCAGCTCCGGGCCGCCGAGCGAGTCGAGGGAGTCGCGGGAGTCGAGGGAGTCGCGGGAGTCGAGCGCGTCGAGGCACCCGGCGAGCCCGCCGAGCAGGTCGGCACCCGAGGAGTGGCCGATCGCGAGCACCGCCCGGACGGCCAGGTCGACCTGGTCCGAATCGCTGGGTTCGCGCTGATCGGTGGGGTGCGTGCCCGCGAGAGCCTCGGTGAGGCGCACGAGGGGCGCCACGGCATACCCCTGGGCTGCCTCGGTGAGCAGCGCGGCGGACAGGCTCGTGGTGGTCGTGAGCCGTGGGTGCACCACCTGCCACAGCCGGTCCACCAGGGAGTCCGATCCGTGGGGGTGCAGGCGCAGGCCGAGCAGGATCCCGCACAGGACATCGTCGCCACTGGGGGTGAGTCCCGACCCTGTCCCCACGAGGGCGTGCACCCGAGCGGCGAGTGAGTCCTGGCCATCCGTGGCCAGTGCGTCGGTCAGCCTGCGGGAGGCGGCGCGCCAGCCGAGGTTGAGGGACGCGAGGGGTGCGCCGAGCACGTCCGCCGCGACAGACGCGGTCTGGACCTGGTGTGGGCGCCAGGTGCGGACCGCGCGGATCGTGAGGCCCGCCAGCAGCACGTCGCCGCCGCCCACGACGACGTCGTCGCCCGGCTGGACGCCCCATCCGAGGGTGGGCAGCGGCGTGGCCACAGCCAGCGCTGTCGGCAGGCGCAGGCCGTCGGGTGTCACCACGGGGAGGACGCGCGCGTGACCACCGACCTGCAGGTACAGCGCCGTGGGGAAGGCGCCGAGGACCTTCGCCCAGCGGGCCGGACCGTGGACCAGCGCAGCAGCGCGTTCGGACACCGCTGCCGGCCAGAGCAGCTCGGGCGATGTCACGTCGCCTGTCACGGACGGTGTCACGGACGACCTCCGGTGCGAACGGGTTCCTCGTTTCCTCGGACTGACGCAGCGACGCTATCGACTGCCGTTACAGTCGCCTCATGGTGAATGTTGCCAAGGATGGCGGCCTGGTTGACGCGGAGTTGCCATCGGCCCCGCTCCTGACACCCCCAGCAACCCCGGCGTCCGACGCAACCAAAGCAACCCGGGCGCCCAGCCATGACCTCGTCGGTGGGGTGAGCCTCGAGGCGCTGTTGGCCCTGCCGTCGCTCGCCGGCGCCGAACTGCTCCAGGGCCCCGACCAGCCGCCGCGTGGCGTCATGCGGGCCTCGCTGCTCGGGGCCGCGCCGGACCCGCGCCACCACCTCGTCTGCGCCGACGCTGAAGCCGTCCTCGCGTGGGAGGCGGCCGGGCGCGATCCCCTCGAACAGTGCTCGCTCGACGGCGCCACCGCCCTCGCCATCGCCGGCGGCACCGCCGACCAGGCCCGGGACTGGCGCACCCGGGCCGGCGCCGCGGGTTTCCCGCTCGTGCTGGCCGCCGCAACGGCCGCGCCCGAGCGGATGGTGACCGAGGTCCTCGGGGCGGTGCTCGACCAGCAGGCCGGGATCCTCGAACGCGTCGAGGAAGCCCACCAGATCCTGGTCGGGGTCGTCCTCGCCGGTGGCGGGCTCGAAGACCTCTGCCAGCGTCTCGCCGGATTCCTCGGGGGCGCGGCGATGGTGACCAGCAGCGACGGTCGGGTGCTGGCCAGGGCCGGGTCGGAGGACGACCTCGCCGCGGCTCTGGCGCTCGACTGCTTCGACCGCACCGGGCGGCTCATCACCGAGCACGAACCGGTCGGCATCCGCCCCGCGCACGGCGCCAACGCCCGTCGCGCCATGGTGCGGATCGCGGCGGGCAACCTCAACCACGGGCTGCTGGCCGCGTTCGTGGGCGACCGGCCCCTCACGGCCGACGACGTCCACCTGCTCGAGCGGGCGGCGACCGTGGCGGCCCTGGCGATCACCAAGGAGCAGGCGGTCTCGGCCGTCGAGAGCAAGTACCGCGCCGAGTTCCTGCGCGACGCCCTCTCCGGGCGCGCCGGCTCCCCCATCGAGGCCGTGGCCCACGCGGCCTCCCTGGGCTGGGACATCGACCGCAGGCTCGTCGTCGTCGTGGCCGAGACCGACGAGGACGACGAGCACTCGACGCGCTCCCCGGCGGAGGTCGGGGTCCTGCAGGAGCGCTTCTCGCGCGCGTGGAGCCAGGCGATGGCAGTACGCGATCCACGCGCCCCGGTCATGGGGTTCAGCCAGGAGGTCGTCGCACTGTGCGGGGTGCTGCCCAGCGCGGACACCGACGCGATCATGCGCACGGTCTCCGAGGTCGTCCGGGTCATCAGCGGCATCGGCGGCGGCGGTCGGCGCACCTTCTCCACCGGCGTCTCGCGCCCGATCGACTCCGTCGCCGACCTGCCCCAGGCCTATGAGGAGGCCCTCAGCGCGGTGAGCGTCGGACGTCAGCTGCACGGCGACTCGGCGGTCACGCACTTCGACGGCCTCGGGGTGTTCCGACTCCTGGCGCTGATCCCCGACAGCGCCGACCTGCGCCGGTTCGTGGACGAGTCGCTCGGTGGCCTCGCCGCCGACGACTCCCCCGAGAACGTCGACCTGCGCCGCACCCTGTCGATCCTCATCGACACCAACATGAACGTCGCCGAGACCGCCCGCCAGCTGTTCTTCCACTACAACACGCTGCGCTACCGCATCGTGAAGCTCGAGAAGATGCTCGGCCCGTTCACCACCGACCCCCAGCTGCGGCTCAAGCTCGCCCTGGCGCTCAAGGTGCACCAGATGCGCGGCATCTGACCGCCCGGGTATGCCGCGTGGGCGCATGTCATCGCCCGGGGCACGAAGGTGCCGCGCCCTCTGGCGGGAGGGACGCGGCACAGCCCATTCGACTCCTGCCGAGCCCGCAATGCGAGCGCGCCACTCCGCATACTCTGCCGAAAGCCGCTCCGGCCCCGATAGCAACAATTGCCCAATGCAGCGGGCGGTCTGGCCGCTAGTTTTCGCCTATCCCGCAAGGGGCTGCGCGCCATGCCATGTCGGCTGGCCACGCCAGTGGAGAAGGAGTCCGCATGTCATTGGGCCTGGGTTGGAAACTGCACGGAGACGGCCGCACCATGGGCCCCGACGACGTCGTGGCCCCCGACGAGCGACTGTCGTGGGGCAAGACGGTCGGGCTCGGCGCCCAGCACGTCGTGGCCATGTTCGGCGCAACGTTCGTCTTCCCGCTGATCATGGGACTCAACGCCCAGCTCGCGATCATGATGAGCGGCGTCGCGACGATCTGCTTCCTGCTGATCGTCAAGGGCAAGGTCCCCAGCTACCTCGGCACGTCGGCCTCGTTCGTCGGCGCCGTCGTGGCGATCCGGGCACAGGCGGGGGCCACCTCTGCCACGGTCACCGGGGCGATCCTCGTTGCCGGTGTGGTGCTGGCCCTCGTGGGGGTGCTCATCCACTTCCTCGGTTCGAGCGTGCTGCACAAGGTTCTCCCACCGGTCGTGACCGGTGCAGTCGTCATGCTCATCGGCTTCAACCTCGCGCCGGTGGTCGCCAACATCTACTGGCCGCAGGACCAGTGGGTTGCGCTGCTGGTGATGACCTTCACCATCATCTGTGCGGTCGCCTTCAAGGGCTTCATCGGACGGATCGCGATCTTCCTCGCCCTCATCTTCGGCTACGTCGTGTCGTGGCTGTTCGACAAGGGCTTCGGCCAGATCACCTCCTTCGACGCCGGCGCCGGCAAGATCACCACGCACTTCCGCACCAACTTCCAGGGCATCAAGGACGCCGCGCTGTTCGGCTTCCCGCCGCACACGGAGATCGTCGCGGGCAAGGAGGTCGTCGGCTGGCACGCCCCGTCGTTCTCGATGGCCGCCATCCTGCTCGTGGTCCCCGCCGTCATCGCGCTCATCGCCGAGAACACCGGCCACGTCAAGGCCGTCGCAGAGATGACCAAGACCGACCTCGACCCCTACATGGGCCGCGCCATCGCCGCTGACGGCTTCGGCACCGTGGTGGCATCCGCGGTGGGTGGCTCGCCGACGACGACCTACGCCGAGAACATCGGGGTCATGGCTGCCACTCGGGTCTACTCGACTGCCGCCTACTACGTCGCCGCCATCGTCGCGATCCTCTTCGGGTTCTCCCCGAAGTTCGGTGCCCTCGTGGCGTCGACCCCCGGCGGCGTCCTGGGCGGCATCACGGTCGTGCTCTACGGCATGATCGGCCTGCTCGGCGCCAAGATCTGGAAGGAGAACGGCGTCGACTTCGGCAACCCGATCAACCTCGTGCCCGTCGCCGCGGGCATCGTCATCGGCATCGGCAACGTGACGCTGAAGTTCACCGACAGCTTCTCCCTCACCGGGATCGCGCTCGGCACGATCGTGGCCGTGGTGGCCTACCACGTCGCCAAGGCGCTCGCTCCTGCCGAGCTGCGGGCGCGCGCCGAGGGAGCGGTCCTCACCGTCGGCGGGCATGACACCTATGGCGACAGCGACGGGATCGACGACCTCAACCAGCGCCGCTAACGCACTCGGCGTGGCCCCCGACCCCGCGTCGGGGGCCATGCCTTTTCCCCGACCTCTCCCCCGCCCGTTCCGCACCCCCTCTGCCGACTCCCACCCCCGCCGTACCCCCACCCTTTCGCCCCACCGACCCGAGAAGGCAGGATCAGTCCGTGAAGCCCGCGCCGTTCGTGCACCACGCCCCCCGCACCGTCGCGGAGGCGGTCGCGGTGCTGGCCGAGGTCGGGCACGACGGCAAGATCCTTGCGGGCGGCCAGAGCCTCATCCCGATCCTGAACATGCGGCTCGCCTCGCCCGCCCACCTCGTCGACATCAACCAGGTCGCCGACCTCGCCGACGTGGTCGTGAGCGACACCGAGGTGCGGGTGGGTGCGCTGGTGCGCCACGCGCAGCTCGAGCACCACGAGGAGGCGTATGCCGCGTTGCCGCTGCTGCGCCAGGCGCTGGTCAACGTGGCCCACCCTGTCATCCGCAACCGCGGCACCACCGTCGGCTCGATCGCGCACGCCGACGCCGCCGGAGAGATGCCCGCCATGCTTGCCCTCACCGACGGGGTCGTCGAGGCGGTCTCGACCTCCGGCTCCCGGGAGATCGTCGTGGCCGACTTCTTCCAGGGCGCCCTCGAGACGTCGCTGGACGCCGAGGAGCTGGCCGTCGCCGTGCGGTTCCGGCGGTTCGCGGCCGGCACCGGCACGGCCTTCATGGAACGCGCCCGGCGGCACGGCGACTACGCCATGGCCGGCGTGGCAGCCGCGGTCCGCACGAGCGACGGTGTCGTCACGGAGGCCCGACTGTCCTTCGTCTCGGTCACCGACGTCCCCCGCACCCTGGACGTGACGTCGCTGTTCGCCGGGCAGGAGCCGGGCGCCGTGGACTGGTCGGCCTCGGCCGACCTCGTGCGCGACGCCATCGAGCCCGAGGGCGACATCCACGCCACGGCTGAGTACCGCGCCATGCTTGCCGCCGAGCTCGCCCGACTGACCCTGGCCCAGGCTGCCGCAGCGTCGCTCTCTCATGAAAAAGGCGAGTTAGCGCAGCAAGACGCGGCGCTAACTCGCCTTTTGCATGAGTCTGCGCCGGGAGGTGTCGCATGACCGAACCTGCCATCGAGGAGCTGCTCGACCTGACTGTGACGGTCAACGGGGTCCCACGCCACGCCCAGGCTCCGGCCCGACGCCTGCTGTCGGACTTCCTGCGCCACGACCTGCGTCTCACCGGCACCCACGTCGGCTGCGAGCACGGTGTGTGCGGCGCCTGCACCGTCCTCGTCGACGGCCAGCCCATGCGGTCCTGCCTGATGTTCGCAGTCACCGCCCAGGCCCACGAGATCACGACCGTCGAGGGCCTCGGCACCATCGACGCCATGGGCCCCGTGCAGCAGGCGTTCACGGAGTGCCACGGGTTGCAGTGCGGCTTCTGCACGCCCGGCTTCCTGACCACCATCACGGCCTACCTCGAGGACCACCCGCACCCCACCTCCGAGGAGGCCCGCGAGGCCATCTCCGGCAACCTGTGCCGCTGCACCGGCTACCAGAACATCGTGAAGTCCGTGCTGCGCGCCGCGGAGATCAAGGCCGAGCGCGGACGCGAGGGGTATGCCGCGGAGGCGGGCCCGCGGCATACCGGTGGGCTTGTGACCGGGGAGACGACGTGACGACCCAGCTGTTCGGGGCGCGGGTCACGCGCAAGGAGGACCCACGCCTGGTCACCGGCGGTGGTCGGTACCTCGACGACATGGGGCACGGCGCCCTCGCCGCGGCGTTCGTCCGCAGCCCCCACGCGCACGCCCGCATCGTCGACATCGACGTCACCGACGCGTTCGAGATCGACGGCCTGGTCGGCATCTGGACCCACGAGGACCTGCCGGGCAAGGTGGGCGAACCCTTGCCGCTGCTCATCCCCCACCCCACGCTGACCCACGGTCGCACGCAGTTCGCCCTGGCCCGCGACGAGGTCAACTACGTCGGCGAGGCGATCGTCATGGTGATCGCCCGCGACCGCTACGTCGCCGAGGACGTCTGCCAGCGGATCCGGGTCGACTACGAGCTGCTGACGCCCGTCGTCGGGATCGCCAACGCGCGCGACGGGTCGGCCCTGGTCCACGAGGACGTACCCGGCAACGTCGCCTGTCGCATGCTCCAGGAGGTCGGCGACGTCGACGCGGCCATCGACGCCGCGCCCCACACCCTGGAGCTGGATCTCGACATCGAACGCAGCGCCTGCATGCCGATGGAGGGCAAGGGCGTCCTGGCCCGGTGGGACACCGACAAGGGTGAGCTGCGCATCTTCTCCTCCACCCAGACCTCGACGGGCGTGCGCGCAGCGGTGGCCGCCAAGCTCGACCTGCCGCTCGCCAAGGTCGAGTGCATCGCCCCCGACGTGGGCGGCGGCTTCGGGGTGAAGATCAACCACCCGTGGCCCGAAGAGGTCCTGATCCCTTGGGCCGCAAGACTTCTCGAGCAGGAGGTGAAGTGGACCGAGGACCGTCGTGAGCACTTCATCTCCAGCGCGCACGAGCGCGGTCAGCTGCAGCAGATCCGCGTCGGCTTCGACGACGAGGGCCGCATCCTCGGCCTCGACGTCAAGTTCTGGCACGACAACGGCGCCTACACCCCCTACGGCATCATCGTCCCGATCATCACCTCGACCCAGCTGCTGGGACCCTACAAGCCCGGCGCCTACCGCTGTGAGTTCTGGTCGCTCTACACCAACACCGTCCTCGTGACGCCGTACCGCGGTGCGGGACGCCCCCAGGGCTGCTTTGCCATGGAACGCACGATGGACGCCATCGCCGACCGCCTCGGCCTCGACCGCGCCGAGGTGCGGTCGCGCAACTTCATCCTCCCGAGCGAGATGCCCTACGACCACGGCTTGCTCTTCCAGGACGGTCGGCCGCTCAAGTACGACTCGGGCGACTTCCCCGCCTCGCTCGCCAAGCTGAAGGCACTGGTCGGCTGGGACGACTTCGCCGACTACCGCGCGCAGGCCGAGGCAGAGGGGCGCAGGGTCGGGTTGGGCATCGGCTGCTACGTCGAGGGCACCGGCGTCGGGCCCTACGAGGGTGGCCACATCCAGATCGAGACGAGTGGGCGGGTCAACGTGTCCACCGGTCTGACCTCGCAGGGCCAGGGCCACGAGACGTCGTTCGCCCAGATCGTCGCGCAGGAGCTGGGGGTGCCCATCGAGGACGTCTTCGTGACGACCGGTGACACCCGCCGGATGCCGTATGCCGTGGGCACGTTCGCCTCCCGCGCGGCGGTGATGAGCGGCAACGCGATAGCCCTCGCCGCGCGCAACGTGCGGGCCAAGGCCCTGCGGATCGCGGCGGACGCGCTGGAGGTGTCGGCCGAGGACCTCGAGATCGTCGACGGCATCGTGCAGGTCAAGGGCGCACCCGGCACCACGATGTCCCTGGGCACCATCTCGGTGATGTCCAACCCGTTGCGCTATGCCTTCGACGACGCGGCCAAGGCGGCCACCCAGTTCGCAGGGAGCAACGACCCCGACAAACCGCCTGTCGCCGACGACGACGAGCCCGGCCTCGAGGGCAAGGACTTCTACTCCCCGACCCAGGCCACCTTCGCCAACGGCATGCACGCGGCGATCGTCGAGACCGACCCGGTGACCGCCGAGATCCGCATCCTGCGCTACTGCGTCATCCACGACTGCGGCAACATGATCAACCCGCTCATCGTCGAGGGCCAGGTCCACGGCGGCGTCGCGCAGGGCGTGGGTGGGGCCCTCTACGAGCGGATGGTCTACGACGAGTCCGGGCAGCTGCTCAACGCGAGCTTCATGGACTTCCTGATGCCCTACGCCTCCGAGGTCCCGCACATCGAGACCGACCACCTCGAGACCCCGTCGCCGCTGAACCCGTTGGGCATCAAGGGCGCCGGCGAGGCGGGGTGCATCCCCGTCACGGCCGTCATCGCCTCGGCGATCTCCGACGCCGAGGGGTTCGCGATCACCTCGATGCCGATCTCGCCGGTCGAGCTGTGGGAGCTGCGCCAGCGGCACGCCCGCGGTGAGATCCCCTCGCTCGCCCGCACGCGGCATACCTCGGCCGCACCTGCACCTGCACCCACCGCGTCCTCAGGCTCCGCACCCGCAACACCTGCCCAGGAGGCACGATGAAGATCTCCGGCACCGCCGCCCTCAAGGCGACGCCCCAACAGGTGTGGGACGCGTTCCACGACCCCGAGGTGCTCGCCCGCTGCCTGCCCGGCTGCGAGGCGCTCACCGAGGTCGGCCCCGACGAGTACGCCATGACCGTCACTGCGGGCGTCGCGGCGATCAAGGGCACCTACGAGGGCAAGGTCGCGCTGCGTGACCCGCGGCACCCCGAGCAGTTCACGATGAAGGCGCAGGGCGCGGGTGGGCCGGGCACCGTCGACGCCGACGTCGTGGTCCGCCTCGCACCCGCGGCCGCTGGTGGCACCGACCTGAGCTACGACGCCGACGCGGCGGTCGGTGGGGTGATCGGCGGCGTCGGTCAACGGATGCTCGCCGGGGTGACCAGGAAGATGGCAGGGCAGTTCTTCGAGGCGGTCGACGACGACATCGCCGGGGTCCGCAAGGAGAAGAAGACCAAGCCGGTCGAGGTGCCGGCAGGGCCCCGCCCGATCGAGGCCGTGGGCACCTCCACGGCGGCCTTCGGCGGCAAGCCGTACGCCTGGGGAGTCGTCACGGGCGGGGCGATCGCGCTGGCCGGCGTTATCGTGGGATGGGCGATCGGAGGACGTTGATGCGCGCATTCACGGCAGCTGCCATCCAGCTCGCGCCAGTGCCGGGACCGATGTCCCCGGAGTCGGTGCGCAAGAACCTCGACAAGTGCGTCGACTTCACGCGGCGCTGCGTCGACACGACCGGCGCCGAGCTCGTCGTGCTCCCCGAGTCCGCGACGACCGGGTTCACCCCGGACTGCACGACCGAGGAGCTGTGGGACCTCGTGTCCGAGATCCCGGGTCCCGTCACCGAACCCATGCAGGCGGTGGCCCGCGACCTCGGTGTGTATGCCGTGCTGGGCACCTACGAGCGTGGCCCGGAGCGGGGGGTCGTCTACAACTCCTCGGTGCTGATCGGGCGGGACGCAGAGGTCCTCGGGATCTACCGCAAGACGCACCCGTTCTGCACCGAGCACGTCGACGGTGGCGGCTGGGTGACCCCGGGCGACACCGTCACGGTCTGCGACACGGATCTCGGCAAGATCGGCATGATCATCTGCTTCGACGGCGACTACCCCGAGCTGTCGCGGATCCAGGCCGTGCAGGGCGCCGAGGTCATCTGCCGGCCCAGCGCACTGCTGCGGTCGGCCGACATCTGGGAGCTCACCTCTCGGGCGCGCGCCTATGACAACCACGTCTTCGTGATCGGCGCCAACGCCACCGGCATCGACCCGGCCGGGGTGCTCTACTTCGGCAACTCCCACATCGTGACGCCCACCGCGCACATCGCGGCCAAGGCTGCCTCCCACGAGGGGTGGGTGTCGGCCCTGCTCGACCCGGCAACGGCACTGTCCTCCCTCACGCCCGGCTCCAACATCAGCCAGGGTTTCGACCACCTGCGCGACCGCAACCTCGACCTGATCCGCAACCACCGCGACGAGCTCGAACGCCCGGCGGAGACGTCCTTCCCGCACTGACTTCTTCCAGCACTGACCCGCACCCGGCAGGATGGGCGCATGGACTGGACCCTCGAAGTCGTCATCCTGCCCGTCTCCGACCTCGCGTCGGCCATCGAGTTCTACCGCGACAAGGTCGGTTTCCACCTCGACCACCACACCACCAACGACTTCATGGACGTCGCCCAGCTGACTCCGGAAGGCTCCGGCTGCTCGATCGTCATCGGCACGCTGCCCTCGCAGCGGGAGATGGCAGCGGGCTCGATGCGCGGCCTGCAGCTCGTCGTCGCCGACGCGGCCGCGGCCCGTGAGGAGCTGACCGGCCGGGGCGTCGAGTGCAGCGAGATCACGGTGTTCGACGAGCGTGACGGGGGCACCTTCTTCGGGTTCGCCGACCCCGACGGCAACACCTGGGCGGTCCAGCAGCTCAAGGCCCGCGGCGAGAAGCCGCTGATCCCCCTCGACCACCGTGGCCGCTTCGGCGACGACGCCTAGCCGCCACGGTGCCCCTCCCCACCAGCCCGCCTTCTGCCCAGGGCGTCGACGCCCTCGGCCTCCTCGCCCTCATCGACGCCCTCGAGTCGGACGGTCACGACCCGCACAGCCTCCTGGTCGCCAGGCACGGCCACGTCGTCGCGCGCGGGTGGTGGGCGCCCTATGCCCCCGAGCGCGTCCAGCTGGTCTACTCACTGAGCAAGTCGTTCACCGCCACGGCGGTCGGGCTGCTCGTCGACGAAGGACGGCTTTCGCTCGACCAGCCGGTGCTCGACCTCCTACCTCCCGGCGACCTCCCTGCCGTGGTCGAGGTGCCGGACCGCTACCGGCGGCTGACCCTGGGCCACTGCCTCACCATGGCGACCGGTCACGACGGGGAGGGCTGGGGGCCGGCCGTGACGGAGGCGGCCCAGCAGCGCACCTCCGAGGGCGACCACACCGACCCCGTGCTGGCCGCGATCCTGGCCACCCACCAGGAGCACGAGCCCGGCACGGCGTGGGCCTACAACCAGATCGCCACCTACCTCGTCGCGGGTGCCGTGCGGGGGGTGACCGGCTCGTCAGTGCTGTCGCTGCTGCGTGACCGGGTCCTGCCGCTGCTCGACCCTCGGGGCGGTAACGACGTGGTGTGGCACCGCAGCGCGACCGGCCGCGAGCTGGGGTTCTCGGGGCTCCACGTCGGCACCGACGCCATCCTCGCCCTGGCCCAGCTCCACCTCGACCACGGCCAGTGGGACGGGACTGCGCTGCTGTCGCCCGAGTGGGTCACGACGGCCACGACACCGACCGGTCTGCCCAACCGTGAGGCCGACCCCAACCCGGACTGGCGGCAGGGCTACGGCTGCTCGTTCTGGAGCGCCCGGCACGGCTACCGCGGTGACGGCGCCTACGGCCAGTACGCCATCGTGCTCCCCGACCAGGACCTGGCGGTCGCCATCACCAGCGAGACCCCCGACATGCAGGCCGTCCTCGACCTCGTCTGGGATCACCTGCTGCCAGCCGTCGGGCGTGAGGACGAGTGCGGCGACGAACTCGCCGACGCCGCGCTTGAGGAGCGGATCGCCACCCTGGCGGTCCCCACCCCGTCGTCGTCGGCCCCCGGCCCGGACAGCGGGTGGTGGGTGCGTGCCGACGACAGTCAACTCCCACCGGCGTATGCCGCGATGAGCCTCGCGCCCGGCGGCGCGGCATACGAGGTGGTCCTGGACTGCCATGGCACCCGGGTGGCCCTCGAGGTGGGCGACGGCACGTGGGCATCGTCGACGATCGCGGTGGGCGGTGTAGAGCTCCCCGTCGTCGCGTCGGGCGGCTGGGACGGTGACGGCTGCTTCAGCGCGGACGTCCGCCTCATCGAGACCCCACACACCGTCCGCCTCCGCACCCGCAGCGACGGGACGGTGCACCTCGGCTGGCGCGAGGTGCCGATGCTCGGAGCCGACCCGCTCCTGAGTGCCGTGCGGGGCCCGGGCCTCCCCGCGCAGGACTGACGCCACAGCCTTCACCGACGCGGTTGGCAACTTGTGCCAAGGCGAGCCGGACGCGTGACCGGTTGAATCTCACCCATGGCTCAGCGGCGGATCAGGATCGGCATCGACACCGGCGGCACCTTCACGGACGTCGTGACGTTCGACGAGGACTCCGGCGAGATGGTGACGACCAAGACGCCGTCGACGCCGAGCAACCCGGCTGACGGCTTCATCAACGGCGTCGCCAAGGTGCTGGACCTCATGGGGGCCGCCGGGACCGACATCACGGCGGTCTGCCACGGCACCACGGTGGCGACCAACAAGCTGCTCGAGGGCAAGGTCGAACGGCTCGGGTTCATCACCAGCGAGGGCTACGAGTTCATGCTCGAGATCGCGCGCCAGGCGGTGCCCGACGGCTACGGCAACTCCTACTTCTGGGTCAAGCCGCCACGCATCGTGCCGGCAGATGCCGTGCGCACCGTCGGTGGCCGGATGGACTTCCAGGGCAACGAGCTCCGGCCGTTCGACGAGGCCACGGCCGTGGCGGCGGCCCGCTGGTTCCGGGACCGCGGGATCACCACGCTGGGCGTCTGCTTCCTGCACTCCTACGCCAACGACACCCACGAGCTGGCGATGCGCGAGATCCTGACGCGGGAGCACCCCGAGGCCATCGTGTCGATCTCGAGCGAGGTGCTGCGCGAGTACCGCGAGTACGAACGCTCGATGACCACGCTCGTCGACGCGGCCGTGAAGCCCAACGTGAGCCGCTACGTCACCAACATCCACACGCGGCTCGACGACTTCGCCAGCGGCATCCCGTTCTACATCATGAAGTCCAACGGCGGCGTGCTGTCGGCGGACGAGGTCGTGCACCAGCCGATCACGACCGTCCTGTCCGGGCCTGCGGCGGGCGCGCTCGGAGCGGGCCTGATCGCCAGGCGGGCCGGGTTCCCCAAGGTGCTGACCTGCGACGGTGGCGGCACCTCGACCGACGTCAGCGTCGTCCTCGACGGCGAGCCGACCCTGACGACGGAGGGCACGGTCGGCGCCTACCCCAGCAAGATCCCGATGATCGACGTCGTCACGGTCGGCGCCGGTGGCGGATCCATCGCCTGGGTCTCGCCCGAAGGCACGCTGAAGGTGGGACCGCACTCTGCCGGGGCCGACCCCGGCCCGCTCTGCTACGCCAAGGGCGGCACCCAGCCCACCATCACCGACGCACACGTCGTCCTGGGCCGGATCCCCCCACACCTCCTGGGCGGCGAGATCCCCCTCGACGTGGAAGCCGCCCGTGCGGGCATCGACGCCCTGGCCGAGCAGCTCGGGATCGACCCGGTCCGCTGCGCCACCGGCATCCTCGAGATCTCCGCGTGGAACCAGGCCAACGCGCTGCGCCAGGTCTCGGTGAAGCGAGGGCTGGACGTCCGCGACTTCATGCTCACGACGTTCGGCGGATCCGGGTCCCTGCTGGGCTGTCGGCTGGTCGACATCCTCGACCTCGCCGGCGTCGTCGTCCCGCAGAACCCGGGCAACGTCTCCGCCTTCGGGCTGCTGACCGTGGACGTCAAGAACGACTACGTCCAGACGATGGTGTCCAAGCACGCCACGCTCGACCACCCCGGGGTGCAGAAGACGTTCGACGAGCTCACCGCCAAGGCCGCGAAAGCCCTTGACGGCGAAGGCTTCTCGCGCGACGAGCACCGCTACTCGCGCACCGTCGACCTGCGCTACTTCGGTCAGGCCTTCGAGGTGCGCGTCGCCGCCCCCGAGGGCACCGTCGACGATGCGTATGCCGCGGGCGTCGCCGACGCCTTCCACGCGGAGCACCGCGCGTTGTACGGCTACGACTTCCGCGACGACCCGACCCAGCAGGTCGAGTGGGTCAACCTCCGGGTGACCGGCGTCGGCCCGATCACCCGTCCCGAGCTCCGCGAGCTCGAGACCCGCGACGCCGCGACTTTGAAGACCGGTCAGGATCAGGGCGCCCACGATCCTTCAGACTCGGCGGCCCGGCCCGTGTGCTTCGACGCGGACGAGGCCTTTCGCGACACCCCCATCTACTGGCGTCCGGACCTGCGGGCGGGCGACACGCTCGAGGGCCCTGCGGTCATCGAGGAGTTCGGCTCGACGGTGCCGGTCCACCCCGGCTTCACGGTGCGCGTCGACTCCATCGGAAACCTCGTGATCACACGGAGCACCCCAACAGCGACTGCGACGACGACCACGACCACGACCACGACCACGACCACGACGGAAGGTGCCCGATGAACACCGCCGGCCTGCCCACGGCATACGAGCACGGCAACCGGCTCACGCCCCCGGGAAGCACCGTCGACCCGATCCTCGTGGAGATCGTCCAGGGGACGCTGGCGAGCGTCGAGATGGAGGTCGAGACCGCCATCGCGCGCACCAGCCGCTCGCCCATGATCCGCGACGCGCACGACTTCCGGGCGGGCATCCACGACCGGCAGCTGCGCAAGCTCACCGGCCGGTCCTACTCGGCCCTCGTGCACCCGATCGCCCGCGACTTCCCGCTGTCGGAGATGGCCGAGGGAGACGTCTTCTTCCACAACGACGTCTACGAGTCCGAGGGCGGCATCGGCCACCTCCCTGACCTGTGCGTGACGGTGCCGGTCTTATGCGGTGGCGAGGTGGTGGCCTTCGTCCAGGCGTTCGGTCACCACGACGACATCGGGGGCGCCGTGCCCGGGTCCATGCCCAGCAATGCGTCCAGCGTCTACGAGGAGGGCCTCGCCGTCCCGCCGATCAAGCTGTGGGACAAGGGAGTTCCCAACAAGGCTGCCCTGCGGATCATGACCCGCAACTCAAGGATGCCGGACTCCCTGGCGGCCGACCTCGACGCGGAGTGCTCGGCCTGCCTGATGGGGGCGCGTCGGTTGTCCGAGCTGTTCGAGCGCTACGGCCGCGACACCATCGAGGCGGCCTTCGACACGATCCTCGACCAGACGACTGAGACCTACCGTCGCGAGATCCTCTCGAAGATCCCCGACGGCACCTACGTCTGGGAGGACTACGCCGAGCACGACGGCGTGGACGACCCCAGGCTGCACACCCAGCGGATCACCCTGACCAAGACCTCGACAGGAGGCCCCGACACCACTCCGGGCAGCGACGGTGGTCCACGGCTCATCATCGACTTCACCGGCACTGCCCCGCAGGCCAAGGGTCCGATCAACCACTGCGGTGACTACGTCGGCGGCAACTTCCTCAAGAAGTGGCTCGCACCGATCCTGCGCAACCTCGCCGACACCCCCGAGCGGATGGCCGAGCTCGACGTCAACGAGGGCATCGTGCCGCTGATCGAGATGCGCTTTCCCGACAAGGGCACGCTGCTCACGCCCATCTTCCCGGCTCCCACCAACGCCCGGACCTTCGTGATCCTGCGCCTGCTCGGAGTGCTGGCGGGCGTCGTGGCCAAGGCCGTCGACGGCAAGATGCCCGCCGACCAGGAGACGATCCGTTACACCGGCGTCTACGGCAAGGACCGCGACGGCAACGACTACCTCATGCGCGAGGTGCTCGGAGGCGGCTCGGGCGGCCGCTACTACGCCGACGGCGAGGACACCATCCACGTGGTGCCCGACTCGCGGAACCTGCCCACCGAGTTCACCGAGAGCCGGTTCCCCTTCATCGTCGAGCGGCTCGGGCTGGCGGTCGACTCCGGCGGCGCCGGACGCTACCGCGGTGGCCTGGGCTACGAGAAGCAGATCCGGATGCTCAAGGACGCGCACTTCATGTCCATCGCCGACCGCTCCATCCTCGCCTGCTGGGGCGTCAAGGGCGGCAAGGCGGGCAGCTCGTTCAACGTCACCATCGACCTCGGCGGACCCGAGGAGCGCGAGGTCGACGCCCTGGCCGACGCCGAGCCGGTCAAGGCCGGC
The DNA here is from genome assembly GCF_056405175.1 of Pedococcus sp. P1_H8. Classification (NCBI taxonomy): domain Bacteria; kingdom Bacillati; phylum Actinomycetota; class Actinomycetes; order Micrococcales; family Intrasporangiaceae; genus Pedococcus; species Pedococcus sp. P1_H8. Next base: position 127,581 of record NZ_JBFUCP010000007.1, on the reverse strand, counting down.
GAGGTGATCAGGATCCGCACCACGGGTGGCGGCGGCTGGGGAGACCCGCTCGAACGTCCCTACGAGGACGTCGAACGCGACCTGCGCTGGGGCAAGGTGTCCTTCGAGGGCGCCCGCGCCTCGTATGGCGTCGTCGCTGAGGGCACCAAGGACGCTCCGGTCGTCGACACGGCCGCGTCGGACGCCCTGCGCGCCGAGCTGCGTGCTGCCCGTGCGGACGAGGAGCCGTTCTTCGACCGCGGCCCCGGCTACGCTCGCCTCGCCGACGGCAAGACGTCGGCCGACGTCGACTGGATGTGAGCAGACCCGTGAACGCGCCGCTGGAAGACATCGTCGTCATCGACCTGTCCCGAGCCCTCGCCGGCCCGCACGCGGGAATGATGTTGGGAGACATGGGCGCTCGCGTCATCAAGGTCGAGTCTCCCGGGACGGGTGACGACACCCGCGGCTGGGGGCCGCCGTTCGTCGGTCCAGAGGACGACCCCATCTCGACGTACTTCCTCGCCGCCAACCGCAACAAGGAGTCGATCACTCTCGACCTGAAGTCCGACGACGGTCGCGAGGTGCTCACCCGACTGGCGACCCACAGCGACGTGCTGATCGAGAACTTCCGACCGGGCGTCCTCGACCGCCTCGGCTTCTCCGCGGCCCGCCTCCACGAGCTCAACCCCCGGCTGGTCATCCTGTCGATCAGCGGCTTCGGGCACGACGGCCCCCAGGGCGGGCGACCCGGCTACGACCAGATCGCCCAGGGCGAGGCGGGGCTGATGTCGGTGACCGGTCCCGACGCCGACACCCCTCAGCGCGTGGGCGTCCCCATCGGCGACCTGCTCGCCGGCATGTACGGCGCCTACGGCGTGGTCACCGCCCTGCACGAACGCAACACCACCGGCGTCGGCCGCGTGGTCCGCACCAGCCTCCTTGCTGCAATCGTCGGCGCCCATGCCTTCCAGGGGACCGCCTACACCGTGGCCGGTCACGTGGGTCGCGCGCAGGGGAACCACCACCCGTCGCTGTCGCCCTACGGCCTGTTCCACTGCCAGGACGGTGACATCCAGGTCGCCTGCGGCAGCGAGTCACTGTGGGTCAAGCTCGCCCAGGAGTTCGACATCGACCCCGCCACACCGGGCATGGCCACCAACCGCGAGCGCACCGTGAACCGCGCCCAGGTGACGGCCGCGCTCAACGCCGCCTTCGCGGCATACCCGCTCGATGTCCTCCTCCCGCGCCTGGCCGAGCTCGGCATCCCCGCGGGCGAGGTGCGCAGCATCGACCGCGTCTACGACTGGGACCAGACGCGTTCGCAGGGACTCGTGCTCGACATCGAACACCCCGTCCTGGGGCACATCGAGGTCCCCGGCCCACCGATCCGCTTCGACGACAACGCGTATGCCGGGGGGCGCAGCGAGCACCTCGCGCCACCGACATTGGGCCAGCACGACGAGAGCGTCCGTGCCTGGCTCGACGGCTTGGACGAACATCAGGGCTGAGCGCTGAGCGCGGAGCAAACGCGTCAGCCCGCCCGGAGTCCGGGCGGGCTGACGTGTGTGGCCTTGCGGCGCAGGAGCAGCGCCTCAGGCGGTGCGGACCGGGCGACGGTTGCGCAGCTTGCGCCGCACCTGCTTGCCGATCGCCTGCGCGGCGATGCCGAGGCGGTTGCGGCCGGGCTCGGGGTTCGGGAGCGACAGGGAGATGACCTGGCCCCAGGCTGACGCGACCTGCTTGTAGAGCGGCCCAGTCGTGTAGGTCAGGCCGTAGCGCTCGCAGATCTCCTGCACCCGCGGGGCGATCTCGCCGTAGCGGTTGCTCGGCAGGTCGGGGAACAGGTGGTGCTCGATCTGGTGGCTCAGGTTGCCGGACATGATGTGCAGGGCCTTGCTGCCCGAGATGTTGGCCGAGCCGAGCATCTGGCGCAGGTACCACTCGCCCCGGCTCTCGCCCTCGATGGACGCGCGGGCGAAGGTCTCGACGCCCGAGGGGAAGTGGCCGCACATGATGATCGAGTGCGTCCAGACGTTGCGGACGAAGTTCGCCGTCGCGTTGGCCGCGATGGTGTGCAGGAAGGACGGGCCGGACAGCAGCGGGTGCAGCAGGTAGTCCTTGCGCGCCTGGCGGCCGACCTTGCGCAGCACCATCTTTCCGTTGCGCTTGAACTCCTCCTTGTCACCGCGGCCGGCAAGCTGCTTGCCGATCTCGAGGTCGTAGGCGGCGATGCCGTACTGGAAGAAGCACATGTTGAGGAAGTTGTAGAGCGGCTGGCCGAGGTAGGCGGGCATCCAGCGCTGGTCCTCGTCGACGCGCATGATGCCGTAGCCGAGGTCGTTGTCCTTGCCGATCACGTTGGTGTACGTGTGGTGCAGCTCGTTGTGGCTGTGCTTCCACAGGGCTGCGGGGGTGGCGCTGTCCCACTCCCAGGTCGTCGAGTGGATCTTGGGGTCGCGCATCCAGTCCCACTGGCCGTGGAGGATGTTGTGGCCGACCTCCATGTTGTCGAGGATCTTGGCGACGGACAGGCCGGCGGTGCCGACGATCCAGGCCGGCGGGAAGATCGAGAACAACAGCACGGCGCGCGAGGCGAGCTCGATCTTGCGCTGAACGCTGATGACCTTGCGGATGTATGCCGCGTCCTCGGCTCCGCGGGAGTCCAGGACTCCCTGGCGCAGCTCGTCGAGCTCCATGGCCAGGGCCTCGACGTCCTCGGCAGTCAGGTGCGCGGTCGGGTCGGCCTTGCCAGAGCGCTTCGGCACGTGGCGACGCTCGGCGATGGCGGTCGACAGCCGGCTGTTCGTGGACCGGGTCGCGGTGCGCACGGAGGGAGCGCCAGGTGCCTTCGGGGTGGAGGCAGCGGAACCATCGATCGTGAGGTCAAACTTCTCTGCGGTGGCAGTCATGGCGTCTCCTTAGAGGTCGATCTCGCAGTGGCCGGCAGCCGCCGACACACAGGTCTGGATGCGGATGCCGTCGCCCTTGGCGGCAATGGTGAGGTCGCCGCTGCGCAGGTCGCGCACGGCACCTTCCTTCAGGGGCACGACACAGCCGAAGCAGATGCCCATCCGGCAACCGGACGGCATCAGGACCCCGGCGGCTTCGCCGGCGTCGAGGATCGGGGTCGCGCCGTCGGCATCGACGGTGATGCGCTGGGTGCCGAAGGTGACGGTGCCACCCTCGCCCTCGGCGATGATGACCGGGCGGAAGCGCTCGGTGTGGAGTCGGTCGGTGATCTCGGCGTCGGCCCAGGCCGCCTCGAAGGCGTCGAGCATGCCGGTGGGGCCACAGGCCCAGGTCTCGCGGAAGCGCCAGTCGGGCACGAGCTCGTCGAGCGAGTCGGTGCCGACCATCCCCTGCGTGTCGGTGTGCCGCTCGACGAGGCGGATGCGGCCGGCCTCGGCCCATTCACGCAGCTCGGCGGCGAAGATGACGTCGGCCTCGGTGGGGGCGGAGTGGATGACGACGACGTCGTGCAGCTCGTCGAGGTGGTTGCGGAGCATTCCCATGACCGGCGTGACGCCCGATCCCGCGGTGACGAACAGCGCGCGAGCCGGACGCGGCGACGGGAGCGTGAAGTCGCCGGTCGCCTGGTCGAGGTGGACCAGGGTGCCGGGCTGCAGGGCGCGCACGACGTGGTTGCTGACCTTGCCGTCCGGGATCGCCTTGACGCAGATCGAGATGATCCCGTCCGGGGCGGCCACGGGCGAGGTGAGCGAGTAGGCACGCCAGTTGCGCACACCGTCGACGTCGACGCCGATTCGGATGTACTGGCCGGGCACGTGGCCGGCCCAGGAGCGACCGGGCTTGATGCGCACCGTGACGGCGTCCCGGGTCTCGGGGGTCACGGAGACGACGCGACCGCGAAGGTCGGCGCCGGCGCGCATGGGCGCGATCAGGTCGAGGTAGTCATCGGGCAGCACGGGGGTGACGACTGCCTCGGCAACTCGGCGGAGGACCGTGCGCAGGGACGGGCGGGGTCTCGTGGACCCTGGCGTCGTGCGGAGCGGGAGAACTGCGGTCATGGTTCCACTATGGGCGATCAGGTAGGGTAATTTCCTGACCACAGCGCGTGAGAATCGCGACCAGAATTGTTCGCAAAGGACAAAAGCCAATGGTGACGTCAGCCAGCGGTACCGCTGCTGAGCACGCGGCGGAACTCAGTATCCCACCCGAGGTGCAGAGCGAGCTCAAGCGCGCTCTCCCCCAGGTGGCGGCCGACGCCGTCCAGGCCATCATCGTCGAGGTTCCCAGCTACGCCGAGGCCCGCGACTACCTCGTCGGCAACATCGAGTCGGCGGTGCAGGTCGCCCTCGGCAGCTTCCTGACCATGGCCGCCCGGTCCGACGACCCCAGCTCGCCGCTCGGCCCCGCCCGCCAGGCCTCCTACGCCCTGGGCCGCGGCGAGGCCCGCAGCGGACGGAGCATGGACGCCCTGCTCTCCGCCTACCGCATCGGCGCCCGCGTCTCGTGGCGTGAGCTGTCGGCGGTGGGCGTGCGGGCGGGGATGTCCGCGCCGCTCCTGGCGCAGTTCGCCGAGCTGGTGTTCGCCTACATCGACGAGCTCTCCGCGGCCAGCGTCGCCGGTCACGCCGACGAGCTCGCCACCGCGGAGCGCAGCCAGGAGCGCCGGCTCGAGCGACTGGCCCTCGACCTCGTGCGCGGCGCGTCCGACGAGGTGACCACCCGCCGCGCGGAGCGGGCCGACTGGGCCGCGCCGACGACGGTCACCGTGCTGCTCGTACCGGACGAGCGGCTGCACCAGGCCCGAGCCCTCGTGGACCCGCGGTCACTGTTCCTCGGTGAGGACCTGCCCGATCTGACGGCCTCCGAGGACTACGTCGTCCTCCTGGTGCCCGACCTCCGGGCGGCCGCCCGACGCCGGCTGCTGCGGTCCCTGCGCGACTACGGCTGCGTGCTCGGTCCGGCCAGGCCGTGGCTGCAGACGGCTGCCTCCTACCGGCGTGCGCTGCGGGCGGCGCGCCTGCTCGCGGGCGAGAACACCCGCATCACCACGGCCTACGACACCGACGCCCACCTGGCCGAGCTGGTCCTGAGCGCGGACCCCGAAGCCCTCGCGGACCTGCGGGCCCGCGCGCTCAAGCCGCTGGACGACCTGTCGCCCACGGCCCGGGAGAAGCTCGTCGAGACCCTGCGCCTGTGGCTGCTGTTCGGTGGTCGGCGCGAGGCGGTGGCAGCCGGGCTCTTCGTGCACCCGCAGACGGTGCGATACCGCATGGGGCAGCTGCGCGAGCTCTTCGGTGACGACCTCGACGACCCGCTCGTCGTCCTCGACCTCGTCCTCGCGCTCGGCGTTCCACCCACGGGCGGGACGCCTACGCCCTAGGCTCGTCGCCTCGCACTCCGGAGGTGGCATGTCAGTCCCGTCCAGGCCCGCACGCCGACTCGGCGGGCTCGAGCTCGCCACCACGGTGCTCGACGCAGACAGCTGGGTCTCGTGGGACGGTCCCGTCCGTGACGTGGCCAAGGACGGCTCGGCGTATGCCGCGGAGCTCGCCGCGGCGCGCGAGCGCTCTGGTGCCGACGAGGCCATCATCACCGGCGAGGGACGCATCCGGGGGCGCCGGGTCGCCCTCATCGCCGGCGAGTTCGGCTTCCTCGCCGGTTCGATCGGCAGCACGGCCGCCGAGCGGGTGGTGCTCGCGTTCGAGCGCGCCCGCCGCGAGGAGCTGCCGCTCTTCGCCGCACCCTCGTCGGGCGGCACCCGCATGCAGGAGGGGACACCGGCCTTCGTCGGCATGGTCAAGATCAGCGCCGCCTGTGCGGCGTTCAAGGAGGCGGGGCTGCCCTACCTGGTCTACCTGCGCCACCCGACGACGGGCGGCGTCTTCGCCTCGTGGGGGTCGCTCGGGCACGTCACGGTGGCCGAGCCCGGCGCCATGATCGGGTTCCTCGGGGCCCGGGTCTACGAGGCGCTCTACGACCACCCGTTCCCGGAGGGGGTCCAGACGGCCGAGAACCTCTTCGAGCACGGGCTCATCGATGCGATCCTGCCCGTCGAGGCGCTCGCGGAGGTGGCCGACCGGGCCCTCACCGTGCTGACCGGCCCGCGCCATGACCTGCCGGACGTCCCCGAGGTGCCCAAGGAGCAGCTCGCCGACATCCCTGCGTGGGAGTCGATCGCCAGGTCGCGGCGCACCGACCGACCCGGCGTGCGCGCCCTCCTGCGGCTCGGCGCGACCGACGTGCTGCCGCTGCACGGCACCGGCCAGGGCGAGTACGACCCCGGGATGCTGATGGCCCTGGCCCGGTTCGGAGGCGCCCCCTGCATCGTGCTGGGTCAGGACAGGGACCGTCAGACCTTCGACGAACCGTTGTCCCCCAAGGGACTTCGCGTGGCTCGGCGGGGCATGAAGCTGGCCCACGAGCTCAAGCTGCCCCTCGTCAGCATCATCGACACGGCTGGAGCCGCACTCTCCAAGGAAGCCGAGGAGGGCGGCATGGCCGGCGAGATCGCCCGCTGCCTCGCCGAGCTGGTGATGCTCGACGCGCCGACCGTCTGCGTGCTGCTCGGCCAGGGCACCGGAGGCGGTGCGCTTGCTGTCATGCCGGCTGACCGGGTGATCAGTGCGCAGCACTCCTGGCTGTCCCCGCTGCCCCCGGAAGGCGCTTCGGCGATCCTCTATCGCGACACGAGCCACGCCCCCGAGCTGGCCACCAGCCAACGGGTCCGCGCGCTCGACCTGCTGCACGCCGGGATCGTGGACCGCATCGTCGCCGAGCACCCCGACGCCGCCGACGAGCCCGAGGAGTTCTGCCGCCGGATGTCGCAGGCGATCCAGCACGAGCTGGCCACCCTCGCCCGCGAGGAACCGGCCGCCAGGCTGGCCGCCAGGCTGGAGCGCTACCGCCGACTGGGGTGACCAAACCGGGCGGGTGCCGCGGGCAACCCACCCAGCCCCACGGCATACATCTGCCAAGGCGGGACCGGCCGTTGGGCAGGTCCTGCCAACGTCATCGGCGGTCGCGCATCCCTAGGCTCGCCGCACGGACGACGAACGGAGGTGGCATGCGGGTCCTGATCGCGCTCGGCGGCAACGCCATGACCGGTCCCGACGGCAGCGCCACCCCGCAGGCCCAGCGGGAGGCCATCGGGCGGGCGATGGGTCACGTCGCGACGGTCGTCGCAGCCGGCCACGAGGTCGTCCTCACCCACGGCAACGGTCCGCAGGTCGGCAACCTGCTCGTCAAGAACGAGCTCGCCGCCAACGTCGTCCCCCCGGTCCCGCTCGACTGGTGCGGCGCCCAGACGCAGGGAACGATCGGGTTCACCATCCTCGACACCCTCGAGCCCGCCCTCGCCGCACTGGGGCTGAGCCACCCCGTCGCCGCGCTCGTCACCCGCACCCTGGTGGACCCCGACGACCCCGGGTTCGCCACGCCCACGAAGCCGATCGGCCGCTTCCTGCCCTACGACCAGGCCCGGCCGCTCATCGAGCACGGCGAGACGTGGGAGGACCGCGGCGACAAGGGGTGGCGTCGCATCGTGGCCTCCCCTGCACCCGTCGAGGTCCTCGAGACCCACACGCTGCTCACCCTCCTGGGCGCGGGCTACGTCGTCGTGGCGGCCGGGGGCGGCGGCATACCCGTGGTGCGTGACGCCGACGGCACCGTCCGCGGTGTCGAGGCGGTCATCGACAAGGACCTCACCGCGGCCGTCCTCGCCCGCGCCATCGGCGCCGACGCGCTCGTCATCGCGACCGACGTCGAGAACGCCGTCCTCGACTTCGGGACGCCGCAGGCGCGACCCGTCGGCCGCGTCCCCCTCACCGAGATGGAGGGGTATGCCGCGGACGGCCAGTTCGCCTCCGGCTCGATGGGCCCCAAGGTCGAGGCCGCCATGCGGTTCGTCCGCGAAGGCGGCGGACGCAGCGTCATCACCGCCCTCGACCGCATCGCCGACGCCCTCTCAGGAGACGTCGGCACCATCATCGAATCCACGACAGACAACGGAAGGTGACCACCCATGCCCGAGCCCATTGAGGTCCGCAAGGTCCCGATCCACAGCGTGTCCGATGCGAGCGAGCTGGCCAAGCTCATCGACGACGGGGTGATGGACGCGAGCCGCGTCATCGCCATCATCGGCAAGACCGAGGGCAACGGCGGGGTCAACGACTACACCCGCATCATCGCCGACCGCGCGTTCCGCGAGTTGCTGGTCGCCAAGGGCGCTCCCGCCGACCAGGTGAAGCAGGTGCCGATCGTCTGGTCCGGCGGCACCGACGGGATCATCAGCCCGCACGCGACCATCTTCGCCACCGTGCCGGCCGACCAGGCCGAGCAGTCCGACGAGGCGCGGCTGACGGTCGGGTTCGCGATGAGTGAGCCGATCCTGCCCGAGGAGATCGGTTACACCGGCATGATCGAGAAGGTCGCCGCGGCCGTGCGGGCCGCGATGGAGAAGGCGGGCATCACCGACCCCGCCGACGTCCACTACGTGCAGACCAAGACCCCGCTGCTGACGATCCACACCATCCGCGACGCCGAGTCCCGCGGCAAGTCCGTCTGGACGCACCACACCCACGAGTCGATGGACCTGTCCAACGGCACGACCGGTCTCGGCATCGCCGTGGCGCTGGGCGAGATCGAGATGCCGACGAACGAGGACGTGATGAACAACCGCTCACTGTTCTCGGCGGTCGCGTCCTGCTCCTCGGGAGTCGAGCTCGACCAGGCCCAGGTCGTGGTGGTCGGCAACACCAAGGGGATCGGTGGTCGCTACCGCATCGGTCACTCGGTCATGCGCGACGCCCTCGACGCAGACGGCATCTGGGCGGCCATCAAGGACGCCGGCCTCGACCTCCCCGAGCGTCCGCACACGAGCGACCTCCAGGGCCGGCTGGTCAACGTCTTCCTCAAGTGCGAGGTCAGCCAGGACGGCGCCGTGCGCGGTCGACGCAACGCCATGCTGGACGACTCCGACGTGCACTGGCACCGCCAGATCAAGTCGGCAGTCGGCGGGGTCACCGCGTCGGTCACCGGCGACCCGGCGGTCTTCGTGTCCGTGTCGGCGGCCCACCAGGGACCGGACGGCGGTGGCCCGGTGGCCGCGATCGTCGACCTCGGCTCGGGCGAGCCCACCGGCTACCGCGCCCCGACCACCTGAGCTCTCATCGGCGCTGTGCCTAGTGGAAGAAGTGGCGGGTGCCGGTGAAGTACATCGTCACGCCGGCTGCCTCGGCCGCGGCCACGACCTCCTCGTCGCGCACCGAACCGCCGGGGGCGACGACGGCGCGCACCCCCGCGTCTAGCAGCACCTGGAGCCCGTCCGCGAACGGGAAGAACGCATCCGACGCGGCGACCGCACCACGGGCCCGGTCGGCTCCGTCGGCGTTCGCCCGTGACACGGCGAGGTGGCACGAGTCCACCCGGTTGACCTGACCCATGCCGATGCCGACCGAGCCGCCGTCCTTGGCCAGCAGGATCGCGTTGGACTTCACCGCGCGCACGGCTCGCCAGGCGAACTGCAGGTCAGCCAACGTCCCTTCATCGGAGGCCGCCCCGGCGACCAGGCGCCAGCGGGAGGCGTCGTCGCCACCCGGCACCTCACCCTCGACGACCGCGTCGATGCGGTCCGGCAGCTGCACCAACAGGCCGCCGCTGATCGGCCGCGTCTCGATGGGGTCGCGGTGCGCCGCCAAGCCGGCCGGGAGCTGGAGCAGGCGGCGGTTCTTCTTCTCCCGCAACACCTCCAGCGCGTCGGCGTCGAACGACGGGGCCGCGATGACCTCGCTGAACGTCTCGTTGGCTGCGAGCGCCATGGCCTTGGTCACGGGCACGTTCGTCGCGATGATGCCGCCGTAGGCGGACACCGGGTCGCAGGCGTGGGCCGCGGCATACGCCTCCTCCACCGAGGCGCCCACGGCGATGCCGCAGGGGTTGGCGTGCTTGATGATCGCCACCGTCGGCTGGTCGCCGTGGTCGAATGCGGCGCGGACGGCGGCGTCGGTGTCGATGTAGTTGTTGTAGGACATCTCCTTGCCGTGCAGCTGCTCGGCGGAGGCCACGCCGGGTCGCCAGTGCGTGTAGAGGGCGGCCGGCTGGTGCGGGTTCTCGCCGTAGCGCAGCACGTTGGCCCGCCGGAACGTCGCGCCCGTCCACGCAGGGAAGCCGGTGCCGTCGGTGGTGTCGGTGTAGACGTTGCCCATCCAGTTGGCCACCGCGTTGTCGTAGTCGGCGGTGTGCACGAACGCCTGGGCGGCCAGCCGCTTGCGCTGGGCGAGCGTGAACCCACCGCCCGCAGCAGCTTCAAGAACGGCAGGGTATGCCGCGGGGTCCGTGATGACTGCCACGCTCGGGTGGTTCTTGGCGGCGGCCCGCACCATGGAGGGGCCACCGATGTCGATCTGCTCGATCACCTCGTCGGGTCCTGCGCCCGACGCGACGGTCTCGCGGAACGGGTAGAGGTTCACCACGACGAGCTCGAACGGCTCGACCTCCAGCTCGGCGAGCTGGGCGAGGTGGTCGGGCTTGCGGGTGTCGGCGAGGATCCCGGCGTGCACTCGCGGGTGCAGGGTCTTGACCCGCCCTTCGAGGCACTCTGGGAAGCCGGTCAGCTCCTCGACCTTGGTGACCGGGAGGCCGAGTCCTTCGATGAGGGCGGCCGAGCCACCCGTCGACACGAGGGAGACCCCCGCCTCGTGCAGCCCCTGCGCCAGCTCCTCCAGTCCGGTCTTGTCGTAGACCGAGACCAGCGCTCGGCGGATCGGGCGGCGCCCGGAGTCCGGGGCGTCGGCGGGGGTGGTGGAGGCGGACTGCTCGGTCACGGGATGGTGGCCTTCCCATCGGAAACGGTGATTCCTTCGCGGGCCGCGCGGCCCACGATCTCGACGAGCAACGGGTGCTCGACAGCTTTGATGCGCTCGTGGAGCGTGTCCTCGGTGTCGTCGGCAGTGACGTCGACCGTGGCCTGGGCGAGCACCGGTCCGGTGTCGACCCCCGCGTCCACCACGTGCACGGTGCAGCCCGTCTGCGCGGCTCCGGCGGCCAGGGCGTCGCGCACCGCGTGAGCGCCGGGGAAGGCCGGCAGCAGGGCGGGGTGGGTGTTGATCACGGTCCAGCGGCCGAGGACGGCCGGGCCGAGCAGCTTCATGAAGCCTGCGGACACGACGAACGCCGGGTCGTGGTCGCCGATCCGCTCAGCGAGAGCGGCGTCCCACTCGGCGCGCGAGTCGAAGTCCTCGACCCGGCATACGAACACGGTGATGCCCGCGGCACCTGCGCGGTGCAGACCGGCGATGCCCGCGCGGTCGGCGCCCACCGCGAGGATGCGCACTCCGTAGGCAGGGTCGGCCGTGGCGTCGATGAGGGCCTGGAGGTTGGTGCCCGACCCGGAGACCAGGACGACGATCCCGGTGGGCGAGTTAGCGCCGCCAGCGAGCGGCGCTAACTCGCCTTTTGCATGGGTTAGCGGCGGAGCTTCCAGCGGTCCCACGCCAGGACCAGCGACGCACCGATCCCGAACTCGACGAGCAGCGCAAGGGTCAGCCTCGCGGCCGGCGCCCCGATGTCGGACAGCCGCGCGACCCCGAGCGACCCGCCACCGAGGGCGTCGAGCAGACCCAGCGCCCCCGCGGCCACCAGCACGGCGGTGCCGGTGACGGTGAGCTTGGTGCGTTCGGTCGACAGGCGGGCCACCGCACGCAGCGACCGCCAGCCGATGAAGGCGCCGACCGCGACCGGCAGGAGGACCACGAGGGGCAGCAGGCCCGGGAAGGCACCCGGTTGGGGCAGCGCCCCGAACACCGGCACCATCGGCAACAGCGAGGTGCGGCTGCCGGTCCAGGTCGCCGACGCGCCCTCCACCGCGGAGAACCCCGTGCCGGCGACGAACGACACCGCCCAGAGGCCCAGGTTGGGCAGCACCGCCAGCTGGGCGAGGGCAAGGACCACGCCACCGATGACCCCGGGGGCCAGCTCACCCTGGAGGTGGCCCACCTGGTCGAAGTGGAGCACACCGAGGAGCACACAGAGCGTCATGCCGATCCCGAGCACCGTGGCGGCACCTTCCAGCCCCGGGCGCACGGCCCGGCGCACGGCATCGGGGAACCAGCGCGGTCGGCTCAGGCCCGGTCCGGCGAGCTCGGGCCGCCCCTTGACGAGCCTGGCCAGTGCGGTCGCGGCCGCCAGCACCGGGACCACCAGCACGGGCAGGACAAGGGTCCAGGCGACCGGGCTCGGGCCGGCGAGGAAGGCGACGAGGACCCACAGCAGCGCGCACGCGGCATACCCGGCGGTCCAGGCTCCGAGGGCGAAGGCCACGGGGCGGTGCACGGTGTCCCGCAGGAGGCGGATGGTGCGCGCCTCGGCGGCTTCCCGGGCGGCGCGTGCCGCGGCCCACGAGCCGATCGCGACGTTGACCGCGAAGGCCAGCAGCGGGACCACCGTGAGGTGCGCGGCACCGAGGGTCAGGTGCGCGCCGCCGGACAGCAGCCACAGGCTGGCTCCGACCCCCAGTGAGCTGGTCCAGGACACGGTGCTCTCGGGCGCGGCCACCCAGACGAGCAGCGCGGGCAGGACGAAGACCGCCGCCGAACCCGCCGCCGCCAACGCCCCGGCCGCCAGGGCCCCCCGGTGCGCGACGAGGCCAGGCCCGCCGTCGGTCGACGAGGTGCCCCCACGCAGTAGTTCCATCACAGTCATCGCTGCTCCATCGTCGCCGACGGGGTCGACGCAGCCGGCGTGCAACGCCGAACACCCCCGGAGAAATGTCCGAACGCGCCGCAACCCAACCTCGCGCGAGCGCGTCTGCTGCGGTGTGATGGCCACAGTGGTTTCGACCAGACAGGGGGTGGCGATGGGCGCGCAGTCCGCCGAGGCGGAGTTCGACGCGTTCTACCGCGACACCGCCCGCCGGGTCGTGCACCTCGTCTATGCCTTCACCGGCGACCTCACCGTGGCCCAGGACTCGACCCAGGAGGCCTACGCCCGGGCCTGGCAGCAGTGGTCGACCGTCCGCACGCACGACGACCCCCTCGCCTGGGTGCGCACCGTCGCCCGACGGGTCGCCATCTCCGGCTGGCGCAAGCGGACCAGCCAGGACCGCGCCCACGAACGCCACGGCGCCCACGACACCACGGGGCCCCCGACCGAGGACCGGGTCGCGGTGGTGGCGGCGCTGCGGACGCTGCCCGACCCGGTCCGCGAGGCCGTGACGCTGCACTACATCGGCGACCTGAGCATCGACCAGATCGCCCACGAGACCAACACCCCCGCAGGCACCGTCAAGGCGCGCCTGCACCGGGGCCGCGCGCAGCTCGCGCAGGCCCTGCGGCACGAGGAGAAACCCCATGGCTGACCACGACGACTGGACGGCGGACCACGACGCCCAGCTGCGGGCTGCCCTGACGTCGCTGCGCGCCGACGTCGAAGCCGCCCCCCTGCCCGACGTCCGTTTCGTCAAGGCGAGGGGTATGGCGCGTCGTCGCCAGCGGCTGCTCACGTGGACGGCGGCGGCTGCCGCGGCAGCGGTGGTGGTGGGGACGGTGGGCTACTCCCAGTTCGGTCGCGACGCGGCCAGCCCACTGGTCCCCGCGACGCGCAGCAGCACGACAAGTGCCGCCCCCTCCCCCACGACCACCAGCAGCCTCGACACCCCGGGGGTCTTGCCCATCGCGACGGAGTGGCAGAAGTCGCTGCAGCTGCCCGTCGGCTCCGTGACCGTCACCCCGGTGACCAAGGGCGGCGGCGTCGAGTGTGGGCCACCCTTGGGTGGGCCGACCGCCCAGGACTCCGGCACCGTGCGAGGGGCCGATTCGGTCACCATCGGCGGGGCCTACTGGCTGGTCGCCGACCAGAAGGACGCCGAAGCCAAGGCCCGCGACGCCATCGAGAAATGCGACAACGGGCCGGGCTTCTCCACCCGCAACGAGCGGGTCTCCAACACGGTCATCTACTCCTACGTCGCTGGGGATGCAGGAGTCGGGTGGTACGCGATCGTGACCGGCGGTCGAGGCATCGTCTTGCTGACGATCGCGGAGAACGGCGCCGCGAAATCCCGCTTCACCGTCGACCAGGTGGAGACCCTTGCCACTGCCGCACAGGTCAGACTCGACCGCTACGCCGCCGCAGGCCCGACGCCGTCCACGACGGTGCCCAGCGGCCCGGGCGCGAAGGCGATCAACGAGAAGATGCCGGTGGCCGGAGCGGACCCGCTGCCCTCGTCGGACCTGTTCGTCGCGGCCTCGCAGTGGACCTCGACGCAGTTCGCCGCGGGCGCTGCGGCCTACGCCGGCGCTGCCGGCTCGTCGGCCGATCTGGGCGGGATCGGCGTGTTCTGTGAGACCGATGACTACCTGTCCGGCATCGGCGGCCAGTTCGGAGTCGTCGAGCTCCGGGCCGGTGCTGGGGACGCCAACGTGATCGGACACCAGCGGGTGCGCGTGGACCAGTCGGCAGGCTCAGCCGCTCGCAAGGCGTGGGCGAAGGACCAGGTTTCGCAGGAGCAGTCGCTGCTGGCCAAGGGGTGCACCGAACCCGACGGCAAGGTCACCGTGACGCGCGGTCCCCATGCCGGCACCTTCCTGCAGACCAAGAAGGTCACCGGCGACGCCAGCGGCACGGCCTATCGCTGGGTCGGCACGACGACCGTGACGACGTCCGGCGCCATGACGACTGTCGTCTTCCACGGGACGGACGACGGTCAGGGCTTCCAGGGGACCGCCGCCCAGGGCTTCGCCGAGCTCGACCGTCTGCTCGCCCTGGCCCGCCAGAAGTAAGCCGGCCACACGGCATACCGGCCTCTCCACGACCCCCGAGACTGAAGGATCCCCCGCGTCCAGACACGGAGGATCCTTCAGACTCGCAACCGGCGCGTGCCGGCAGCAGAAGCTCGTTGCCGAGCCTGCGTTCTAGAGGCTACTTCTGCAGGCCCTGCATGATCTCGCGCATCAGGTCGGCGGTCGCGGACGGCGTCTTGCCGACCTTGACGCCGGCGGCCTCGAGGGCCTCCTGCTTGGCGGCAGCGGTGCCCGCCGAGCCCGACACGATGGCGCCGGCGTGGCCCATGGTCTTGCCCTCGGGAGCGGTGAAGCCGGCGACGTAGCCGACGACCGGCTTGGTCACGTGGTCCTTGATGTAGGCCGCGGCCCGCTCCTCGGCGTCGCCACCGATCTCGCCGATCATGACGATCGCGTCGGTGTCGGGGTCCTTCTCGAACGCCTCGAGGCAGTCGATGTGGGTGGTGCCGATGATCGGGTCACCGCCGATGCCGACCGCCGTCGAGAAGCCGAACTCCCGCAGCTCGAACATCATCTGGTAGGTCAGCGTGCCCGACTTGGAGACCAGGCCGATGCGTCCGGCGCCGGCGATGTTGGCGGGGATGATGCCGGCGTTGGACTTGCCGGGGCTGATCAGGCCGGGGCAGTTGGGCCCGACGATGCGGGTCACCTTGCCGAGGGAGTAGTTGTAGAACTCTGCCGAGTCCTTGACGGCGATGCCCTCGGTGATGACGACCGCGAGCGGGATCTGCGCGTCGATCGCCTCGACGACGGCGGACTTCGCGAAGGCCGGGGGCACGAAGATGACCGACGCGTTGGCCCCGGTCTCCGCGATTGCCTCGGCCACGGTGCCGTAGACCGGCACCGAGACGCCACCGTCGAAGTCGACGGACGTGCCGGCCTTGCGCGGGTTGACGCCACCGACGATCTGGGTGCCGGAGGCGAGCATGCGCTGCGTGTGCTTCATGCCCTCGGATCCGGTCATGCCCTGGACGATGACCTTGGAGTTCTCATCGAGAAAAATAGCCATTTTGGTATGCCGTTCCTTCGGTCAGTTCGTCGCGGCCGAAGCCAGCTCGGCGGCCTTGCGGGCCGCGCCGTCCATGGTCTCTTCGATGGTCACCAGCGGGTGGTTGGCCTCGGCGAGGATGCGCCGGCCCTCCTCCACGTTGTTGCCGTCCAGGCGGACGACCAGCGGCTTGGTGGCCTCGTCGCCGAGGTTCTGCAGCGCGCCGACGATGCCGTTGGCCACCGCGTCGCAGGAGGTGATGCCACCGAACACGTTGACGAACACCGACTTCACCTGCTCGTCGCCGAGGATGATGTGCAGCCCGTTGGCCATCACCTCGGCCGACGCGCCACCACCGATGTCGAGGAAGTTGGCCGGCTTGGGCTGGCCCGGGAACTCCTCACCGGCGTAGGCGACGACGTCGAGGGTGGACATGACCAGCCCGGCGCCGTTGCCGATGATGCCGACCGAGCCGTCGAGCTTGACGTAGTTGAGGTTCTTCTCCTTGGCGGCGGCCTCGAGCGGGTCGGCGGCGGCCTTGTCCTCGAGGGCCTCGTGGTCGGCGTGGCGGAAGCCGGCATTCTCGTCGAGCGTCACCTTGCCGTCGAGCGCGACGATGTCGCCGGCCACGGTCTTGACGAGCGGGTTGACCTCGACCAGCGTGGCGTCCTCGTCGCGGTAGACGGTCCACAGGGACTGCAGGACCGGGACGATCTTGGCGCCGGTCTCCTCGTCGAAGCCGGCGGCCGCGACGATCTCGCGCGCCTTGGCCTCGTCGATGCCGGTGTTGGGGTCGACGGCGAGGCGGGCCAGCGCCTCCGGGCGCTCGACGGCCAGCTGCTCGATCTCCATGCCGCCCTCCTTGCTGCACATCGCAAGGTAGGTGCGGTTGGCCCGGTCGAGCAGGATCGAGAAGTAGTACTCCTCGGCGATCTGCGCACCCTGGGCGATCATCACGGTGCCGACGGTGTGGCCCTTGATGTCCATGCCGAGGATGGCCTCTGCGTGCTGCTGGGCCTCGTCGGCCGTCTTGGCAACCTTGACGCCGCCGGCCTTGCCTCGGCCACCCGTCTTGACCTGCGCCTTGACGACGGTCACGCCGCCGCTCTTGGGACCGATCTCCTCGGCGGCCGCACGGGCCTGCTCCGGAGTGGTGGCGGTGGCGCCGGCGAGCACCGGCACGCCGTGCTTCTCGAACATGTCTCGAGCCTGGTATTCGAACAGATCCACGTCTGACGTCCTCGTCTACGGATGGGTTTGGTTCGACGCCGAGACTAGCCCTGTAAGGACCGGCTGGCTCCCTCGGGTCCGTGCTCAGCAGCCCAATGGGACCAATCTCACGGCAAGCGGCGGGTATGCCGCGTTGGCGGCTGCGGGGCGCTGCCTAGGCCGCGGGGGTGCGGTCGGCGAGGACTGTCGTGAGGATGTCGGCGTCGCAGTTGCCTCCGGAGAGGACCACGCCCACCCGTCCGCCGCCCTGGAAGCCTCGCTCGGCGAGGAGCCCGGCCAGGGCGATGGCGCCGGAGGGCTCGGGCAGCTGGTGGGTGGTGCGCAGCAGGACCCGCATCGCCTCGGCCGTGTCGTCCTCGGACACCCGCAGGATGCGAGCCGCGCCGCGGACCATCACGTCGACGGCGGCCGCCATCGGCGCCCGGCAGGCCACCCCGTCGACGAAGGTGGCGGCCTCTGCCGTGGTGACCACTTCTCCTGCCTCGAAGGACAGGGCCGTCGCCGGGGCGCGGTCGGAGACCACCCCGACGATCTCGGTGGGCAGGCCCAGGAGGTCGCGCACCCCGATGAGACCGCAGATGCCCGAACCCATCCCGACCGGCACGTAGACGGTGTCGAGCGGGCCTGCAGCGTCGAACAGCTCGAGCGCATAGGTCCCCACCCCCACCACGAGGTCCGGGTGGAAGGGCGGGACCGCCTCCAGACCGAGCGACGTCTCCAGGCTCATGGCGTGCTCCCGGGCCTCCTGGTAGTCGCGACCGTGCACGATCAGCTCGGCGCCGAATCCCTCCATCGCGGCATTCTTGTCGGGGCTGTTGCCCTCAGGCACCACGATCACGACGCGCAGCCCGGCCGCCCGACCGGCATACGCGAGGGACTGTCCGTGGTTGCCGCGCGTCGCCGAGACGAAGCCCTTGACCTCGGGGCGCTCGCGGCGCGCCCGGTCTGCGTAGACCAATCCACCGCGGACCTTGAAAGCCCCTGTGGGAGTGTGGTTTTCGTGCTTGACCCAGACCTCGGCGCCGACGGTCTCGCTGAGCAGCGGCCACTCGAGCTGGGGGGTTGCGGCGAAGTGACGGCGCACGACCGTCGTCGCGGCGTCGAGCTCGGCACGGGTGAAGGTCATGGGCGTGAGTCTGCCCGAGGTGGGTGACGACGGCCCGCAAGTGTGGGCAGGATGTCCGGTATGCCGCGAACCGCACAGTCGTCCTTCGGGTCCACCGCCAGCCTGATCGGCCTGTCCCTCACCCTCGCCCTCGCCCTCGGCGGCTGCGGCACCAAGGACCCGCAGCTCCCGACCGCCCCCTCACCGACGGTGACCCGGCAGGCGAGCTTTCCCCTGACCGTGAGCAGGCTCGGGGGGATCGCCGGCTTCAACGACAGCATCTCGATCCAGGACGACGGCGGCGTGCTGGCCACGACGAAGCAGGGAAAGGTCACCTGCACGATCGACAGGGCCAGCCTGGCCGTCCTGAACGATGCGGCGCTCCAGGTCCACGACACCGACACCCCCACGGGCTCAGCGAGCACGGTGGCCGACCAGCTGGACGTGCTGTTCGGGGCCGGCACGGGACTGGTGCACCTCGGCGACGAACGCGTCGCCAAGGCCGAACCCGTCGTCACCCAGCTCCTGGCCGACGTCACGGGTCCGGCGGCCGACCGCAAGATCTGCACGTAGGCGACACGAGGAAGCGGCAGGTCACGGACTGGAGGTTGCCCGTGACCTGCCGCTGATCGAGGAGGAACCGGGCCGGCGTTCAGGGGGAACGCCGACCCGGCTCCGGTCTGCTAGCTGGTCGCCAGCGCGGTGTCGTCGACCACGAAGGACGTCTGCAGCGAGGAGTCCTCGTTCATGAGGAACTTCACCGAGATCGTCTTGCCCTTGTAGGCCGTGACGTTGAAGGACTTCTGTGTGTAGGTCGCGTTCGTACCCACGTTGGAGTACGTCGCCAGCGTGGTCGTCGTCGCGCCGTCGACCACCTGCACCTTCATCGTGTCGTACGCCGTGCTGCCCGACTCAGCGGTGTCGGTGCGCAGCCAGAACGACAGGGTCGCCGCGGTCACTGTCGAGGGGATCGCAACGCTCTGCTGCACGGTCTCGGTCGTGGTCGTGCCGTTGCCGCCGAGCCACGCCTTCCAGCTGCCGGTCCGGGCCGGACGCCCGGTGTTGTTGGTGATGGGGCCGGCGGTGCCGGTCCAGTTCACCGCACCCGACTCGAAGCCCGGGTTGAGCAGCAGGTTGCCGGCCGGAGGCGGCGTGATCCCACACGTCTCGGTCCCAGCTGGAACCGCGATCGCCGTGAAGGCCGCCGCGACCGCCGTGCAGGTGGCGCTGGTCGCTCCGTAGAGCTCCTTGGCCGAAGCGATCGCCCCGTTCCGCGCGGCGGCGTAGTTGCTGTTGCTGGTGAGCTTGGTCGAGAGCGTGCGGTACCAGACCTTCTCGATGTTGGACCGGCCCGCGCCCGTCACGGCGGGGGCAGTGCCGCAGACCGGGCTGTTGTAGCTGACGCCGTTGATCGTCTTGGCGCCGCTGCCCTCGGAGGCGAGGTAGAACCAGTGGTTGAGCGGCCCCGAGGAGTAGTGCGGGTTGAGCTGGCCGAGGGTCGAGGACCAGCAGTCCTTGGACGCCCCGTCCTTGCTGGGCTTGTCCATGTAGCGCAGCGGCGTCCCATTGCCGTTGATGTCGATCTCCTCGCCGATGAGGTAGTCGCCCGGGTCGCTCGGGTTGTTGGCGTAGAACTCGACGGCCGTGCCGAAGATGTCGGACGTCGCCTCGTTGAGGCCGCCCGCGTCACCGCTGTAGACCAGGCCGGCCGTGTTCTCGGTGACACCGTGGGACATCTCGTGTCCAGCCACGTCGATCTCGGTCAGCGGAGCGGCGTTGCCCGCTCCGTCGCCGTAGGACATCTGGGTCCCGTCCCAGAAGGCGTTCTCCATCGCGTTGGCGAAGTGCACGCGGGACGGAGCGCCGCGGCCGTCGTTCCAGATGCCGTCGCGCCCCAGGATGTTCTTGTAGTAGTTGAACGTCGTCGTGGCGCCGTAGTGGGCGTCCACGCCGGCCGAGGCCCGGTCCGAGACGGCTCCGTTGCCCCAGACGTCGTCGGAGTCGAGCAACAGGTCGCCCGCCGGGCCGACGCCGGTGTTGGGGTCTCCCAGGTTGTGGGCGTCGCGAGTGTTGTTGCCGTGGGTGTCGGTCATCTCGTAGCCACCCCCGGTGTGCGCCTTCGTCTCGAGGGTGGCGTTGTAGAAGATGCCGTCGCCGGTGCCGGTCTGCACCTCGTCGTAGCTGATGAGGGCGGCCCCGGACTTGGCGTCCACCAGGGTGTGCATCCGCGAGGGCACCTGGTCGGCACGAACGCTCTTCACCACCACGTCGTAGGCCAGGACGGGCTTGGCGCCACCTGCCCACACGACCAGCTCACCGGACGGGGACTCGGTCTGCTTGCCCGCGGACCGCCCCTCGGAGATGGCCTGGCTCCGCGACAGTGTCGGGGTCGTCGACGTGACGGCGACCTTCCCGCTGGCGTTGTAGTGCACGCTCTTTTCCTGGCCGGCTGCTGTCTTCTCGACGATGAGGTCGCCACCGACGACCCGGAGGCCCTTGTAGATGCGGTCGTACCGGACGTGCTGGGTGCCGTCACGGTCGGTGAGGACGTTGCGCACCACGAGCTTCTCGTCCTTGGACAGACCCAGGGCGGCGTGGTCCTGGTCGGCGCCGGACTGCGCGGAGGCGACGCTGGCAGGGAAGTGCGATGGCGCGGACTGTGGAGCTGCCGCTGCGGACAGTGGGGTGGCCACGGCCGCGGCGACTGCGACGCCAAGTGCGGCGCCGGTAGACAGACGGATCACGAAAATCCTCTTCTCGGACATGCGCAGGTGTTGGTTGCCCGCGCTTGGTGTGGTGTCGAGTCCCCCTCCAGGGACGGCTCAGGGTTGCCGTGGGCCTCGCGCCGTGCTGACCTAACCGGCCGCCGGAAGAGCGGGTCAATGAAACTGGCGAAGACTTTGCCAAATGCGTGGGAACCCGCTGATTCGTACAGATAGCGGGCGCCTTTCGTCTGTGGTTGCCCAAGACGACGTCAGCCGTATGCCGCCCGGGCTCCTCGCGCGTCCACGTCGTGGATCGCCGCGCTCACCATGCGGACGGGTTGCCGACTGCACGAAGAGCGCCTCGGCGAGCACGGCGGCAGGCTCGCGCGGCCCGGAGCAGGACCGCGCGGCCCCGAAACGTAACCGGCCCGGCCACGGCGTCGTTGTCAGACCACTGCAGCGGCGCCACCCCGGCCCGCCCGCCCACCGTGGAGGCTCGATGTCGCGCCGCACCCCGTCCCCCCTCCGGTCCGTCGCCGTCCTCGCGGCCGCAACCCTGGCTGGCCTCGGGCTGGCCGCGCCCGGTGCAGCCACGGCGGCTCCAGCAGCGCCCAGCGTGGCCACCGCCCCAACCACCTCGCTGGACTCGGTGGACACCTACACCGGCCTGAAGTTCAGCGTCCCGGCCGGCAGCAACGACTTGGGTCAGCCGCAGACCTGCACGATCGACGCGGACCTCTACAAGCCGCACTCCGCGAGCCCCTCCGCGCGCGTGCCGGCAATCCTGACCACCAACGGCTTCGGCGGCAGCAAGGCCGACCAGGCGGGGCTGGGCGAGGCCTTCGCCAAGCGTGGCTACGCAGTGCTGTCCTACACCGGCCTCGGCTTCCCCGACAGCGGATGCAAGGTCTCACTCGACGACCCAGGCGTGGACGGCGTCGCCGCCACCTCCCTGGTGACCTTCCTCGGGGGCGGCGGCTCCGCGGCATACACCTCGTCGCAGGTGGGGGGCACCGCTGGCGGGACTGGCACGGTCGCCGTGGACTTCACGGTGCTCGACAACCCGGCCACCCACGACCCGCGGCTGGGCATGATCGGTGGGTCCTATGGCGGGCAGATCCAGTTTGCTACTGCCGCAGTGGATTCCAGAGTCGACACGCTCGTCCCGCTGATCACCTGGAACGATCTGCGCTATTCCCTCGCGCCCAACAACACGAGCTTCACGAGCGGCGTGACCTATGCCGACTCCGCACCCGGCACCGAGAAGCTGGGCTGGACCGGGCTGTTCTTCGGCGTCGGAATCGCCGACGGGCTGCAGGGCACCGCGATCGACCCGACCCGCAACGTCGGCTGCCCCAACTTCGTCCTCGAGGCCTGCGAGGCCAAGGCCACGCTGGACACGCTCGGGTACCCCACCCCCACGACGTACCGGCTCACCGACCGCGTGTCGGTCGGCCACTACATCGACAAGGTGAAGGTGCCGACCTTCCTGATCCAGGGCGAGAACGACACCCTGTTCAACCTGCAGGAGGCTGCCGCGACCTACCGCTCGCTCAAGGCACGAGGCGTGCCGGTGACGATGGCGTGGCAGTCCTGGGGCCACTCGGGCGGGACCGGGTCGAACACCGGCGCCGCCCCGGGCGAGCTCGACCTGAGCGGGGAGCACATCGAGGACACCTACCTCGGCCTGCGGATCAAGAACTGGTTCGACCACCACCTCAAGGGCTCCACCGTCTCGACCGGTCCGGCGTTCTCCTACTTCCGCGACTGGATCGGCTACACCGGCAGCGCAGCACCGGCCTACGCCGGCTCCAGCACCTATCCCGTGGGGACCCGCAAGGCGCTCTACCTCTCGGCTGCCGACGAGCTGGTGACCTCGAAGTCGTCGATCCTGCCGGGCTCGACGTCCTGGTCCAACCCGGGAGGGGGCGCACCTGCCTCCTACACCGAGGTCTCCGGGCTCGAGGGCCAGGTGGCACTCCCGCAGGGCCTCACCACGCCGTTCGACACCCCTGGCACCTTCGGCGCCTGGTCGACCGCCGCGCAGTCGAAGCCACTGACGATCGTGGGCGCCCCGACCCTGGACGTGCGCTTCGAGTCCCCCGCCGTCGCACTCACCCAGTCGGCTGGCCCGAGCGGTCAGCTGCAGGTCTTCGCCAAGCTCTACGACGTCGCCCCTGACGGGTCGAAGACGTTGGTGCACAAGCTGATCAGCCCGGTCCGGGTGGCCGACGTGACCCAGCCGGTGCACATTGAGCTGCCCGCGATCGTGCACCGCGTCGAGGCCGGCCACCGGCTCCAGCTGGTGCTGGCCAGCACCGATGCGGCCTACAAGAACGCGTATGCCGTGCAGCCGGTGACCGTGCGCGCGTCACCGCTTGCTCCGGCCACCCTCAACCTTCCCGTGGTGCCCTGAGGAGTGCTGGTGCGCAGCGCAGGCCGCGTGAGAGCAGGGTCAGGCGTCCTCGTCGGGCCTGACGGCGCCGCGCACCCAGGCCACGATCTCGGTCGTGGTGGCGCCGGGGGTGAACACCTTGGCGACACCGATCTTCTCGAGCTCGGGGATGTCCGCCTCGGGGATGATGCCGCCGCCGAAGACGACGATGTCAGCGGCGTCGCGCTCCCTGAGGAGCTCCATCACCTTGGCGAAGAGGGTCATGTGCGCGCCCGACAGGACGGACAGGCCCACGAGGTCGGCGTCCTCCTGGATGGCCGCCTCGACGATCTGCTCGGGCGTCTGGTGCAGCCCGGTGTAGACGACCTCCATGCCGGCGTCACGCAGGGCACGCGCCACCACCTTCGCGCCACGGTCATGTCCGTCGAGTCCGGGCTTGGCCACGACGACGCGCAGGGGAGAGTCACTCATGGCCGCAGACTAGCCACTCCGGCCCACCGACAGCGCCTCGGGTGGCGCACGCCACGGGCAGACACGCGCCAAACTTCGGTTGAACACCCCATGCACGCCCCTCCAACCGCTACGTTCGCCTAGATATGTCGCAGAGCGTTCCGCGCCCTCACCGACCGGCCGCACAGCAGCGGCGGACGTCGGCCGAGACGGCGCGCCCCAGCATCCTGTCGCGGGCGACGCGTGGCGTCCGTGCCGCTGCCGCGGCGGCTGACGACATCGTGGGAGGCGCGGCCAGGGCCCTGGCCACTCCCACCGGCGCCCTCGGCGCCGCAGTCGAGGCGGCCTGGGTGACGACCCACCTCGCGCTCTATCCGTGGGGCCTGGTCGGTCGCCACGGACGCGACAGCCAGCTCGGGTTCGGCGTCGAGCACCTGCCACCCATCCAGCGCGGCCTGCTCATCTCCGACGTCGAGGCGGCAGGCACGCCGATCCTGCTCGTGCACGGCATGGTCGACAACCGGTCCATCTTCACCCTGCTCAGGCTGGGACTGCGTCGACGCGGCTTCGGCCGGGTCACGAGCATGAACTACTCCCCCTTCACCGCCGACGTGCGCGTCGCAGCGGCCCAGCTCGCCGAAGAGGTGGAGGCCCTGGTGGCCGAGACCGGCTACGAGCGGATCCACGTCGTGGGCCACTCCATGGGTGGCCTGATCGCCCGCTACTACGTCACCCGACTCGGTGGCGACGAGCGGGTGCACACGCTCGTGACGCTGGGCACGCCCCACCAGGGCACCTACACGGCCTACGGATGGCACAACCAGCTGACCCGACAACTGCGCCCCGGCAGCGGGTTGATGCGCGAGCTGGACCAGCCGGTGCCCGACTGCCAGACGAGGTTCGTCGTGTACTGGTCCGACCTGGACCAGATGGTCTTCCCGCAGCGCCATGCCGCGCTCACCCACCCCGACCTGAGCGCGCGCAACATCGACCTGCACGGCGTCGGCCACATGTCCCTGCCCATCATCGGGAGCGTGGTCCACGGCATCTCGAGCACCCTGGCCCACCTGGACTCCGAGGGCCACACCCTCACCCCGGGCGTCACCGAGCTGCGGCGGCGCGGTTCCTGACATCGGACATTTCGGATATTTAACGCGGATTTGGCCAAGTCGATTATGGATAACGAACTGATCACGCTACCCTCTGTGACTCCGTGTCCCCCCGCACGCAAGGTCATCATTTCGTGAGTTCAGATTCCTACTCGGGCCGCCACCGCGCCCCAGGTCGCCACCGCGCGCCTCGTCGGGGACCCCGTTTTGCCAAGAGTGGGTACCTGCTGCCGGGGGCAGCCGCCGCCGCACTCGTCGTGACCGCGACCGGCGCCACCGTCGCAGAGTCCGCGCCGGCCTACTTCGACCTGAACGGCGCTGCCAAGGCCCGGGCCCAGGACGAGGCGGCCGCCAAGTTCAACCGGGTCGAGGCCGCCCAGCAGCGCGAGGTGCAGGTCACGGCCGTGCAGGCCCGCGTGCTCGAGGCGCAGCGCATCGCCCGCAGCGCCGAGCGCCAGTCCGTCGCGAAGAAGGCCGCTGCCGCCGCCGCGCTCCGCAAGGCCGAAGCCGCCCGCAAGGCGCGCGAGAAGTGGGTCATGCCCATCAACGGCGCCGTCTTCACCTCCGGCTACGGCTGGCGCTGGGGCCGGCTGCACGCCGGTGACGACTTCGGCACCCCGGTCGGGACGCCGCTGAAGGCCATGTCCACCGGCACCGTCACCTTCGCCGGCTGGGAGGGTGGCTACGGCAACAAGATCGAGATCGAGTACTGGGACGGCACCGTGTCGGTGTTCGGCCACCTGAGCCAGCTCGAGACCAGCGTCGGCGACAAGGTCGCTCCTGGCGACGTCGTGGGGCTGTCGGGCAACACGGGCCACTCCACCGGCCCGCACCTGCACCTCGAGATCCACCCCGACGGCGGTGCGGCGATCGACCCCGCGCCGTGGCTGCACGACCACGGCCTGCAGTAACCGCCCAGAGCAGCCCCACGTCAGGCGCCCACTGGTTTCGACCAAGGGCGCCTTTCGTATGCCGCACCAGCCGTCGCGACGCGTGGCGCCTACGGTCGGGCGGGCCAGTCGCCGACGCGCCCCGCCGAGATCCCAGCTCTCGGGCCTGGCGAGGGGGCGGAAGGCCGAAAGCTGGGATCTCGGGCGGTCAGCGAGGGTCGGAACTCTGGTCAGAGCTTCTCGAGCGGGGCGTAGCGGAGCAGGAACCGCTTGACCCCGGTGTCGCCGCCGAAGTCGACGTGGGCCTGCGTCTTGTCGCCCTCACCCTCGGTCTTGACGACGGTGCCCATGCCGTAGCTGTCGTGGGTCACCTTGTCGCCGGGGTGCAGCGAGATGAGCGGGCGGTTGCCCGGTGACCGTACGCCGGGCCGCTGGGCCAGGGTCGCGACGGCAGGCATGCCCGGTCGACGCGAGGTCGTGGCCGCCTCGGCCCGCTGCCACTCGACGAGCTCGGGCGGGATCTCGTCGAGGAACCGGCTGGCCGGGTTGTACTGGGGCGCACCCCAGGCCGACCGGACTGCCGCCCGGGACAGGTGCAGCCGCTCGCGGGCCCGCGTGATGCCGACGTAGGCGAGCCGGCGCTCCTCCTCGAGCTCCTTGGGGTCACCGAGCGCTCGCAGGTGCGGGAAGGTGCCGTCCTCCATGCCGGTGAGGAAGACGACCGGGAACTCCAGGCCCTTGGCGGTGTGCAGCGTCATGAGGGTGACGACCCCGAGGTCCTCGGCCTCCTCGCCGTCGGGGATCTCGTCGGCGTCGGCGACCAGCGAGACCTGCTCGAGGAAGTCCTCGAGGCTGGCGACCTCACCGGTCTCGGCGCGCGTCTCGTCGAACTCCTGCGCGACGGCGACGAGCTCGGCGAGGTTCTCGACGCGGGTCTCGTCCTGCGGGTCGCGGCTGGCTCGGAGCTCGGCGAGGTAGCCGGACTTCTCGATGACGGCCTCGAGCAGGGCACCCACGCCCTGCTCGTCGTCGGCGTGGATGGTGCCGAGCTGCTCGAGCAGCCCGGTGAAGCCCTTGATCGCCGCGACGGACCTCGTCGCGATGCCCGGAGCGTCCTCGGGACGGCCGAGGGCCGCGATGAAGGGGATCCGCTCGCGCTCGGCCAGGGCCGCCACACACGCCTCGGCCCGGTCGCCGATGCCGCGCTTGGGAGTGTTGAGGATGCGACGCAGGTTGACCGTGTCGGTGGGGTTGGAGATGACCCGCAGGTAGGCCAGCGCGTCCTTGACCTCGCGCCGCTCGTAGAACCGCGTGCCGCCAACGACCTTGTAGGGCAGGCCAACTCGCACGAAGACCTCTTCCAGCGCGCGCGACTGGGCATTGGTGCGGTAGAACACCGCGACGTCCTTGGGCTTGACCCCCGCGGAGTCGCCGAGCTCGTCGATCGTCTTGGCGACGAAGGCTGCCTCGTCGTGCTCGTTGTCGCCGACGTAGCCGATGATCGCCGCGCCGCTGCCGCTGTCGGTCCAGAGGTTCTTCTTGCGCCGCTCGGGGTTCCTGGCGATGACCGAGTTGGCGGCCTGCAGGATGGTCTGGGTCGACCGGTAGTTCTGCTCGAGCAGGATGGTCCGCGCGTTCGGGTAGTCCTCCTCGAACTCGACGATGTTGCGGATCGTCGCGCCCCGGAAGGCGTAGATCGACTGGTCGGCATCGCCGACCACCACGAGCTCGGCCGGACCGACGGACGGTCCGTCACCGACCGGCATACCCGCGCTGCCTGCGGCACCGCCCACGAGCTCTCGGACGAGCTGGTACTGGGCGTGGTTGGTGTCCTGGTACTCGTCGACGAGGACGTGCCGGAACCGGCGGCGGTAGTGCTCGGCGACGTCGGGAAAGGCCTGCAGGATGTTGACCGTCGTCATGATGAGGTCGTCGAAGTCGAGGGCGTTGGCCTGCCGCAGCCGCCGCTGGTAGCCGGTGTAGGCCTCGGCGAGCATCCGCTCCTGGTGGGTCCCCTCGACCACCTGGGAGGCGAACGTCTCCTCGTCGACGAGCTCGTTCTTGAGGTTGGAGACCTGGTGGCCGAAGGACCGGGGCGGGTAGCGCTTGGGGTCGAGGTCGAGGTCGCGCATCACCATCGCCATGAGGCGCTGGCTGTCGGCGGCGTCGTAGATGGAGAACGTCGACTTGAGCCCGACCTTCGCTGCCTCGCGTCGCAGGATCCGCACGCAGGCCGAGTGGAACGTCATGACCCACATCGCCTTGGCCCGCGGCCCCACCAGAGCGGCGACGCGCTCGCGCATCTCGGCAGCGGCCTTGTTGGTGAAGGTGATCGCCAGCACCTGTCCCGGCTGCACCCCGCGGGCCGCGAGCAGGTAGGCGATCCGGTTGGTCAGGACGCGCGTCTTGCCCGAGCCCGCGCCCGCGACGATGAGCAGCGGTCCGCCCTCGTGCAGGACGGCCGCGCGCTGCTGCGGGTTGAGCCCCTCGAGCAGGGTCTCAGGATCGGTATGCCGCGTGCTCGCCTCGTCGGGGCCGCGCCCCTCTGCGGCCGCCTGGGCCCACGTCGGGACGCCTCGGTCGTCGACCGCCGTCGCCCGGGCAGCCGCAGCCGTCGGGCGCGTGCCGGGCTGCGAGGGGTCGGCGGGACCCCGCCCGTCGAAGGGAAACAGGTCATCGAACAAGGTACTCATGTCGGCTCCAGCGTACGTGCCGGGGAGGACAGGACCGAACACGACGCAGGGTCAGCCGCGTCCGCCGCGACGGCGCCGGTGCGGCAGTGCCTCGCGCACCAAGGGCACCATGGCGGCCAGGGCGGTCGGCCGCTGCCACTCGGCACGGACCCGGGCCCGCCGTTCGAGATCGAGCTGCACGAGCACCTGCTCCACCGCCGCCAGCACCGACCCCCTCAGCAGCCACAGCCCGACCCAGCTCTCCGGCCGGCTGGTCAGCAGTTCGGCGAGGATGGCCCGCGTCTCGCGCAGGATCTCCAGGCTCTCGGCGAGGGCCACCTCGGCCCGGTCGACATCGCCGCCCGCCTCCGCGTTGACCAAGCGCCCGTAGGCCCGAAGGCAGTCACCGATGTCGCTGAGCACGACGGAGAAGGCCAGCCGGGCGTCCTCGTCGAACGCGTGGCTCGGCACCCTCACCTCGGCCGGCGGTTCAGCGTCGTGTCGTTCGGAGTCGGGACCACCCTGGTCACCCGTCATCGGCAGCTCGGCGAGGATCACGGTGAACAGCGCGCGGATGGCGAGCAAACTGGCCTCGAGCCGGTCGAGGCCCTCACGCAGCCCCGGCTCGACATCCGTGCTGGCCAGGGCCCTCGGGTTGAGCCGACGGCCCTCCTTGACCAGGGTGACGGCGTTGGACGCCTCGGCGACCTGGCCGGACACCCGCCTGGTCTCGTCGGACCAGCGGGCGACCTCCTCGTGCTCGAGCCGCTCGGCGACCATCGAACGGGAGGCGCGGTCCAAGCAGTCGGCGATGGCGTAGGCGACCCTCAGCACCGCTGTCCCGGCCCGAGTGCTCGGGACAGCACTGGGCAGCACGAAGTTGAACAGGACCCCCACGCCGGCGCCCACCAGGGTCAGGGTCACCCGGGCCTCCGCGGCCACGTCGGGTGAACTGACAGCCAGTATGAGCATGGCGCTGATCGGCACCTCCAGCGCCTGCTCCCCCAGCCGGAATACCTTGGCCAGCAGCAGGGAGGCCGCGATGACGGCGGCCAGGCTCCACCAGGACAGCCCGGCCACCGCGGAGAAGCCCACCGCGACCAGCACCCCGGTGAGCACGGCACCCACGCGCAGCAGTCCCATCCGCACCGTCGAGTAGGCCGAGGCCTGGACCACGAGCAGCGCGGTGAGCGACGCGGTGAGGTCCAGCGCGATCCCCGTCACCTGCCGCGCGATCAGCCAGGCGATCACAGCGGCCGACGTCAGCCGCAACACCTCGGTCAGGGTCGGACGCAGCCGGCCGGGGACGTCCGGCCACCGGGTCGGGTGGCCCGGCCAAAGCACATCCACCAACCGGGCCCGGCGCCCTCGCCACCCGTTCGCCTCGGCCACGGTCCCGAGCGTGGCACGACCGCGCGCCGGCGGCGACAGGACGGCCGCACGGACGCGCCGAGCATTGCATCCTAGGCTGGCCGGATGACCCGCCTCGTCGTCCCGGATGTCCGGTACCAGGACTCCTACCTGGCGGCCACCGACGAGTTCGCTGTGGCCGGGGAGCAACGCGACGGCGACGGCGACCTGGCCCAGCCCGCCGAGGACGGCTACGAGGGATTCGAGTTCACCCGCGAGGGCCTGGAGGACCCCGCCGAGTTCACCCGGTTCGTGGCGCAGCGACGGCGGGCCGCCGACGAGGACGCACCGCGGAGATCCGGCTGGACCGCCTGCACCTTCCGCTGGATCGTCGACGACACCGACTGGTATGTCGGGTCGTTGGCCCTGCGCCACGAGCTGACCGACTTCCTCCTGCGCGAAGGTGGCCACGTCGGCTACAGCGTCCGTCCGACGGCCCGCCGACGCGGCCATGCCCGGGAGGCCCTTCGCCTGGCCCTCCCCATCGCCCGCGACGAGCTCGGTCTCGACCGGGTGCTCCTGACCTGCCTGGAGTCCAACGAGGCCTCGCGACGCGCCATCGAGCGGAACGGCGGCGTCTACGAGGACTCGCGCAACGGCACCCGCCGCTACTGGATCGGGCTGTGAACGTCGACCCGCACCCCGTCACGGGCGAGCGGTTCGAGTCGCCGGTCCCCCCGGGGAGCGGCTGGCCGGGCGACCCGGCCTCGGCCGCGACGCCGGTGGCCCGCAACGCGTCCCAGACCGACGCGCTCGCGTGCACCTCCCCCGATGTGGCTGAGCTCGATGCCCGGGTCTCGGTCTGTCGTGCGTGTCCGCGGCTGGTCGAGTGGCGCGAAAGCGTTGCGACCCAAGGCCGGCGGGCGTCGTTCGCCGACCAGCCCTACTGGGGCAGGCCCGGACCGGGCTTCGGCGACCCCGCCGCGCAGGTGCTCGTCGTCGGGCTGGCCCCGGCGGCCAACGGCACCAACCGCACCGGCCGCATGTTCACCGGCGACCGGTCCGGCGACTGGCTGTATGCCGCGTTGCACCGCGCCGGGTACGCCAGCCAGCCGCAGTCCTGGGCGAGCGGCGACGGGCTGGTGCTGCACGGCATACGGATCATCGCGGCGGTGCGGTGCGCCCCGCCGGCCAACAAGCCGACCCCGACGGAGCGGGAGGCTTGCGCGCACTGGCTGGACCGCGACCTCGAGCTGGCGGCACCGAGTCTGCGGTCGATGCTGGCGCTGGGGTCGATCGCCTGGGACGCGACACTCGGCAGTGCGCGACGGCTGGGCTGGGAGGTGCCCCGGCCCAAGCCGCGGTTCGGCCACGGGGCCGAGGCAGTCCTGGGCGCGCCAGGGGGGCGGGACGTCCGGCTGGTCGGCAGCTACCACGTGAGCCAGCAGAACACCTTCACCGGCAAGCTCACCGAGGCAATGCTCGACGCGGCGATCGCGCGGCTGGGACCGATGCCGTGATGGTGCTGCTCGCGGCGCCCCACCTCCGCTTCCACCGGTCGTTCGTGGCGGCCGTCGACGAGTTCCGCGCCCATGGACAGTCCGCGCACGACGGCGTCGTCAACTGGCCGGCCGAGGGCGACTTCCCGGGTGTCGTGTTCACCCGCGAGGGGCTGGACGACCCCGCCGAGTTCGCCCGGCTGGTGGCCAACCGGATCGGCGATGCCGAGTCGACCAGCCAGCGGCCACCCGGCTGGACGACCGCGACCTACTGGTGGATGGAGGACCCCGACCTTGCCGACGAGTTCGTCGGCTCGATCTCGCTACGGCACAACATCGACCACCCGACGCTGGCCACCGTCGGCGGGCACGTCGGCTACTCGGTGCGACCCGGCGCCCGACGGCGCGGGTTCGCCAGCGACGCGCTGCGGCAGGTCGTGCCGCTGGCGGCGGCACGCGGCATACCGAGGCTGCTCGTGACCTGCGACCTCGACAACGTGGCGTCCGCGCGGACCATCGAGGCGAACGGCGGCGTCTTCGAGGGCGAGCTCCGCGGCAAGCGGCGCTACTGGATCGCCACCTGACCGCGACGCCTAGGGTGATGGGCATGGCTACCTCGCGCGCCCTCGTCGTCCCCCGCAACGGTGACTCCTCGGTCCTCGAGGTCCAGGAGACCGAGGTGGGGCCGCCGGGCGACGGCGAGGTGCAGGTCGAGGTCGAGGCGGTCGGCGTCAACTTCATCGACGTCTACCAGCGACAGGGGGTCTACCCGATCCCGACCCCGTTCGTCTCGTGCTCCGAGGGGTCCGGCACCGTGACCGTCGTCGGACCGGGGGTGGACGACCTAGATGTCGGCGACCGGGTCGCCTGGGGTTCGGGGCTGGGAGCCGGTGGCTCGGTGGTCAACCGGGCAGCCGACACCCTGGTGCCCGTCCCCGACGG
This sequence comes from Pedococcus sp. P1_H8, assembly GCF_056405175.1. Classification (NCBI taxonomy): domain Bacteria; kingdom Bacillati; phylum Actinomycetota; class Actinomycetes; order Micrococcales; family Intrasporangiaceae; genus Pedococcus; species Pedococcus sp. P1_H8. The sequence continues at coordinate 95,502 of NZ_JBFUCP010000007.1, read as the reverse complement.
GGTTGAGCTGGACGTGGCGGCCGCGGCGATGCTCCAGGGCATGACCGCGCACTACCTCGTCAACTCGACGTATGCCGTGGGGCCGGGGACAGTGGCGCTCGTGCACGCCGCGGCGGGGGGCGTGGGGCAGCTGCTCGTGCAGATGGTCACCGCCAAGGGTGGCCGCGTGATCGCGACCGCGGGTTCTGAGGACAAGCTCGAGATCGCCCGGGGCCTGGGGGCGGAGACGGTGATCAACTACCGGGAGTCCGAAGACCTCGCTGCCGAAGTGCGGGCAGCCAATGGTGGCAACGGAGTCGACGTGGCCTACGACGGCGTCGGCAAGGCAACCTTCGACGCCTCGCTCGCGTCGCTGCGACCCCGCGGGGTGATGGTGCTCTTCGGTGGCGCGAGTGGACAGGTGCCACCGTTCGACATCCAGCGGCTCAACACCGGCGGGTCGCTCTTCCTGACCCGACCGACCCTCGGCAGCTACACCGCGACCCGCGAGGAGCTGCTGGAGCGCGGCACCTCGGTCCTGGGCGACATCGCGGCCGGACGGCTCGCCATCGAGATCGGCGGACGCTACCCGCTGACCGGCGCCGCCACGGCCTACGACGACCTCGAAGCCCGCCGCACCACCGGCAAGCTGCTGCTCCTGCCCTGAGCCGCGGCCCGTTCTCCCACTCGACCCGTGCCGACGTCGGCCGTGCAAGGCAGGATGTGCGCATGGCTCCCGCCGCGCCCGCCGTGCCGTGGGTGCTGCACGTCGACCTCGACCAGTTCCTCGCCGCTGTCGAGATCCTGCGGCACCCCGAGCTGGCTGGCGTGCCGCTGATCGTCGGTGGTCGGGGCGACCCCACCGAGCGAGCCGTCGTGTCGACCGCGTCCTACGAGGCGCGTGAGTTCGGGGTCCGGTCCGGCATGCCGTTGAAGGTCGCGGTGCGCCGGTGCCCCGACGCGGTGCTGCTGCCGGTCGACTTCCCGGTCTACGAGGAGGCGTCCGCCCGCGTCATGGAGGTGCTGAGGGGTATGCCGGGCGCGGTCGTGGAGGTGCTCGGCTGGGACGAGGCCTTCGTGGGCGTGACCACCGACGACCCGGTGGCCTGTGCGCAGTCGATCCGGGCGGCGGTGCTCGAGGCCACCGACCTGCACTGTTCGGTGGGGATCGGCGACACCAAGGTGCGGGCCAAGATCGCCACCGACTTCGGCAAGCCCCGGGGCGTCTTCGAGCTGACCCGCGACAACTGGTTCGAGGTGATGGGCGACCGGCCGACGATCGCGTTGTGGGGCGTGGGCTCGAAGATCTCGCAGCGACTGGCGTCCCACGGCTACCACACGGTGCGCGACCTCGCCGAGGCCGACGACGCGACCCTGGCGGCCGAGTTCGGGCCGACCATGGGCCCGCACTACGGCCGCCTCGGGCGGGGGGTGAGCTCCGCGACGGTCGACGACACCCCGTGGATCGCCCGGGCCCACGGACGTGAGACGACCTACCAGGCCAACCTCGTCGAGCCGCAGGAGGTCGCCGCGGCCATCCACTCCTTGGCCGAGCAGGTCGTCGAGGACATCCGCCGCGAGGAGCGGGCCTGCCAGCGCGTCTTCCTCAAGGTGCGCTTCGCGCCGTTCTTCACCACCAACCGGGTGCGCAAGCTGGCCGAGCCGACCTTCGATGCCGACGTCATCGCCGAGACGGCGCTCGCTCTGCTGCACGCGCTCGAGGACGACCGGCCGATCCGGCTGCTCGGGGTCCGGGCCGAGATGGTGCCGCCCGAGGGTGGCTACGTCGACCCGCGGACCACCGGACGTGGGGGGCCGAGCGCCAGGGCAGCGGGCACGGGCGGCGGCGCGGAGGACACCACGCCAGGCGCCGCTGCGGACACCGCGCCAGGAGGCTGACCGGTCAGTTCCAGAGAGCGGCGACCGCGACGTTCAGCACGCCCAGCGCACCCGACGCCATCACGAGACCACGGTTGAGCGGCGCGCCACGCTTGGCCCGCCCCCGGGCGATCTCGATGCACGCTGCCGCCGCGATGGCGACGACCAGCTTGACCCCGATCTTGGGGTGGTTGAGGTCCTTGTCGAGCGACGTGACCGCCTCGGCCAGAGCCACCAGCACCAGACCGGTCAGGACCTGGGCTCGGGCACCGATCGACATCAGCTCGACGGTGTCCAGACCCTTGCGCGCGTAGGCCGCCCAGCCGCCGACCAGCGCGGCCATGCCCAGCAGGTGGAGCACGACGACCAGGTTGTAGACGAAGTCCATGACGCCACCCTAGCCCGCTGCTTTCGACGCGACTGCGAGGGATCGCCTGGGCCGGCCCGGCCTGGTCCTCAGAGCAGGCGACGGCCCATCGCCCACGCGGTCAGCTCGTGACGCGACGACAGCTGGAGCTTGCGCAGCACCGAGGACACATGCGTCTCAACGGTTTTCACCGAGATGAACAGCTCCTTGGCGACTTCCTTGTACTGGTAGCCGCGCGCGATGAGCCGCATGACCTCGCGCTCGCGGGCCGAGAGCCGGTCGAGCTCCTCGTCGACCTGGGCCACCTCGCCGGCCGCCGCGCCGAACGCGTCGAGGACGAAGCCGGCGAGCCGCGGAGAGAAGACCGCGTCGCCGTCGGCAACCCGCTGGATCGCCCGGGTCAGGTCGGTCGCACTGATGGTCTTGGTGACGTAACCGCGCGCCCCCGCCCGGATCACGGCGATGACGTCCTCGGCCGCATCGGACACCGACAGCGCGAGGAAGCGCACCGGCTGGCCGTCCGCGGTCTCCAGGCCCTTGCAGCCGTGCAGCACGTCGATCCCACCGTTGCCGTTGCCGCCGGGCAGGTGCACGTCGAGCAGCACGACCGGCGGCTTGGTCTGGCGGATCACCGCGATGGCGGAGTCCACGTCGGGTGCCTCACCCACGATCGAGACCGTGGTGCCGAGCTCGGCCCTGACCCCCGAGCGGAACATGCGGTGGTCGTCGACGAGGACGACCTCGACCGGCTTCTTCTCAGGCGTGTTCACGGGTCTCCTCCGAGACTGGATGGGCGTTCTCTGGGTCGGGCTGGGGCTGTGGGGCGCGTTGGGCCGGCGGCAGGCTCAGGCTGACCTCGGTGCCGTGCTCGAGACGACGGACCTTCGCGGCGCCTCCGTGCCGCTCCATCCGCCCGAGGATCGACTGACGGACTCCGAGCCGGTCCTCGGGGATCTCGCTGACCTCGAACCCCGGCCCGTGGTCGCGGACGAAGGCCTCCACCCCCGAGGGTCCGACCTCGAGGTAGAGCGAGACGGGTGGGGCGCCGTGGCGAACCGCGTTGTGCAGGGACTCGCGGACGGCACGGACGAGGGCCTGGCCGCCGTCGTCCAGCGGCCGATCCCCCGTCGACACCACCTCGATGGGGGTGCCGTGCAGGTCCTCGACCTCGTGGGCGGCCTCGACCACCGCGGTGGCGAGGGTGGCATCGGAGCTGGCGGGACCGGCATACAGCCAGGAGCGGAGCTCACGCTCCTGGGCGCGGGCGAGCTGGGTCACGGCGCCGGCGTCGCCGGCCTTGCGCTGGATGAGAGCCAGGGTCTGCAGCACCGAGTCGTGGAGGTGGGCCGCGATGTCGGCGCGCTCGGTCGCGCGGGCGAGCTCGGCCTGTTCGTGGCGCAGGTCGGACCAGAAGCGCAGGGCCCAGGGGGCGGAGATGAGGGCGACGCCGGCAAGGACCGCGAGGACCGCCGCGCCGATGTCCCAGATGGCCGCGAGGGAACGGCCGCGAGTGGCCATGATGACGAGTCCGGTGAGCGCCAGGACCCCGCCGAACGCGAGGCGGGCAACGCTGAATCGCCTTGTCCCCGTTTCGGATCCGAGCCAACGCCCGCGCTGGGAGTCGTCGAGCTGCGACCACGCGAGGACGGCGCCGGCGGCCACGACCAGGAGGGGGACGAGGATGCCGAGGCGCGCGTTGAGACCGGCGTTCTGGGCGACCACGACGAGGCCGATGCCGAGCATCAACCCGCCCACGAGCAGCACCCGGGTCGCGTCCCGCTCGCCGGCGCCCGTGACCGGTTCGGGTTGGGTGTGGCCGGAAGCCGCGACTGCTGCGGCATCGGCCGGGTCGACGGCGCGACGACCGGCGCGGACCATCCCACCCCGGGACTGTGGCGTGAGGGCCCACAGGAAGATGTAGGCCACGAGCCCGGCTCCGGTGGGGATCGAGATCAGCACGAACCCCAGGCGGATCCACCGCACCGGCCAGCCCAGGTGCTGGGCCAGTCCGGCCGACACACCGGCGATCACCTTGCCCTCGACGGGTCGCGTGAGGGTCGGGCGAGCGGCACGGCGCTCTGCGGCCCTTGCCTCCGCTGGGGGGACGGGCCGCTCGTAGGGAGTCGGCATGTCCTCATCCTGACGCACGAACTCGTGGATGCCGAGCAGATTCAGGGTGTGCGGACCCTGCTTCAGGGTCCGTTCAGGGTCGACCCTCATGGCAGGGCCCCTGTTGCGCGGACACCATGGATGACATGACGCAGACCTCTGGGCCGACCGCTGGCCCGACGAACCCCACCCACGCCTCCGGCCTCGACCGGTTCTTCGGCTGGATCCGCTCCGTGGACCTTCGCCGGGACGCCGACGACAAGTGGCTGGCCGGCGTGTGCTCCGGCATCGCAACCCGCCTCGGTGTGGACCCGATCGTGATCCGGGCAGCCCTCGTGCTCCTGGTCATCCTCGGTGGCGTCGGCATCACCATCTACCTCATCGCCTGGGCCTTCCTGCCCAACAACCGCGACGAGATCGTGGCCGAGAAGGCGCTGCGCGACGGCGACGTGCTCGGGATCATCCTGCTCGTCATCATCGGGCTGTCCCTGGTCGGTGGCACCGGCCTCGCCGGGGACACCCCCGGGCTCGGCTGGATCTGGTGGGTGGTGGTCCCGATCGGCCTCGTCGTCTGGCTGGTGACCCGCAACCGCGATGGCAAGGCCAGATCGCAGACGCCGTACGGGCCGAACCCCTACGCACCCGCAGGCACCTGGGGCGCCGAGGGCGGGTACCCCCAGACCACTGCCACCGCGAGCGCCGCCCCCGCGACCTTCAGCCCAGAGACCCAGGAGTATGCCGCCGTGCCCCCGACCACCTACGCCCCCGCGCCTGCGGACACCCCTCCCGGGGGCAGCTACTTCCCGCCGCCCACCCCGGCAGCCCCCCGGCCGCCACGCCCGCCCAAGGTGCCCCGTCGTCGCAGCGGTGGCTTCGTGTCGGTGCTGCTCGTCGGCGGCCTGGCCCTCGCGGCCTACGGCGCGACGCTGTCGATCCACCGGGCAGCCGACTGGGCCGGAAGCGACGAGACGGTGGCCCTCGCTGCCGCTCTCGGAGTCCTTGGCGCCGGCACGCTGGCGCTCGGCCTGCTGGGCCGACGGGCTGGCTTCACCGGATTCCTGGCCATCGTGCTCGCCCTCGTCACCTGGACCGCCTCGGTCGTGCCTGACGTCACCTTGGGCGGAGGCGTCGGCGAGCGTACCTGGCGTCCGTCGGCCAGCGACAGCGCGGCTTCCTACCGCCTGGGCATCGGGTCGGCGGCGCTCGACCTCGCCGGCGCCCAGGACAACCCGGGCACGGCCCGCGAGATCGAAGCCCGCGTGGGCATCGGCGAACTGAGGATCTACATCCCCTCGAACCTCACCGTCGAGGTCCGCAGCTCGGTCGCCGCCGGCGACATCTCCCGCATCGACAGCCCCGACCTCGGACCCATCGCGCGGCCCGGGATCGGCACCGATGGCGACCCCGTCACGCTGGACGGCCGCGACGGCCGCAACATCAGCACGGTCGAGACCTTCGGTGTGGGGAACCCCGACGTCATCGTGGACGCCCACGTCGGGCTCGGCCAGATCCTGATCGGCAAGGAGTGACCGCCATGAGCAACCCCGAAGCACCCCAGGACGACACGACACAGGTGGAGCAGCCAGTGCAGACCGACACGACCCAGACCGACACGACCCAGACCGAGCAGACCGACCAGCTCGACACCACCGACGCCACCCGCGCCATCGAGGTCGACGACGCGCAGCAGCCCGCCCACCAGGCCGCCGACGAGGCGCCGTGGCCCCCGACCGTCCCGGAACGGCCGAGCGGCCCGCACGCGCCAGCCATCGTGCTGGGGCTGGTCTGCCTCGCCGTGGCCGGCATCGTGCTGGCCCAGGAGGTCGGGAGCCTGAACGTCGACTGGGGTGACATCGGCCCGCTCGGGATCGTGGCGACCGGTGCCCTGCTCGTGCTGTTCGGGCTCGCGGGTCTGCTCAGCTCACGCCGCAAGTCCTCCTGAGCCGGGGTCCGTCAGGAGGCAAGCCAGCGCTTCATGTGCGGCGCGAACGAGCGGCTCAGGTGGTAGTGGTCGAGCTCGTCGCGCCGCACCCAGCGCACCGCCTCCGTCGAACCACCCACGTCGTGGACGACGGGGTCGGTCGGCTGCGGGCACCACGCGGCATACACGATCCGCACGGCGTGGAAGTCCTCGAGGCGCCCGCTGGGCGCCCGGCCGATCCAGTGCGAGGTGTGCGCCTCGAGCAGGCGGACTGCCTCGACCTCCTGGCCGCTCTCCTCCCACACCTCGCGGTGGAGGGCTGCCACCGGCGGCTCGCCGGGGTCGAGCCCGCCGCCGGGCAGGGTCCACCGCCCCGGGGCGGAGGTGAGGGCGGACAGCTCGGTGAGCAGGACGCCGCGGTCGCTCGTGACGACGCCGTATGCCGCGGCGCGCTGGTAGGGGCGCGCCTCCTCTCCCGGTTCGAGCACCAGGCCCGGGTCGGTGGGCACCGGGCTGTCGACACTCGCCACTGCGGAGGAGGCGGTGACGGTGTAGCTGAAGACGAGGGCACCGTCGGCGTCACGCTCGGCGCCGCGCAGCCGGGGGCGTGACCAGCCGAGGCGAGCCAGCTCACGGACGGGGTCGGCACCGTGTCCGAGGACGAACTCGGCGACCGGCCGCTCTCCTGCTGCCGTGGCCCGGACGACCACCGCTTCGTTGCTGGACGGTGGCTCGTTGCCGCGAGGGGGGATCTCGGTCACGGGGCACCTGCCCGGCGGTACTCGTCCTCGGCCAGGGCGGCGACCGACGGCCAGTCCTGGGCCGGCGCGACGGTGCGGTTGGTCTCGGTGATGCCCGCGAGCAGTTCGGGCTCGGTGAGCAGCCTGGCCAGTCCCCGGGCGAGGGCGTCGTCATCTGCCCCGAGCAGTCCGTTGACACCGTCGACGACGAAGTCCCCGACACCGGTGTCGCGCCGCGCGACGACCGGCAGCCCGGCGGTTCGCGCCTCGAGGGCGGCGATGCCGAAGGCCTCGAGGCGGGCGGGAGTCAGGTAGATGTCGCTGTCCCAGTAGCGCTCGCGCAGCTGGTCACGCCCCACGCGGCCCGGCATCGTGACCCAGTCGGTCATGTCGTGGTGGGCGGCGAAGCGTTCGAGCCGGCCGCGCTCGGGCCCCTCGCCGAACAGCGTGAGGCGCATCGGCGGAACGGAGCCGCCTCCGCCCGCCGCAGTGACGAGCTCCTTGGCCCGGGCCGCGACCTCGAGGACGGCCAGGGGGCGCTTGCGCGCGGCGAACCGCATGGCCGCCACCACCTCGATGGGGGCGTCGGCCGCGCGGGCAGCGCGCGGTGGCGGCGCCCACGCACTCGTGTCGATGCCGTTGGGGAACACCCGCACCTCGTTGGCCCGACCGACCACCCGCTGCACGGACGCAGCCGCGACACCGGAGACCGCGGAGAGGGCCGCACCCCGGCCGCCCCACCGCCGGGCGTGGCCCAAGGCGCGGAAGACAGGCTGCGAACGCTCCATCAGGCAGTGCCAGGTGATCGCGGTCGGCATCCCCAGCCCCAGCGCGACCCCGGCCAGATCGGTGGCGAACGGGCTCACCACCCCCATGTGGACATGGGCCACGTCGAACCCACCGGCCTGCAGCCGTCGCCGCACCTCGGGCGGTGCGAACGGGTTGACGGGCAGCTCCCACGGCAGCCGAATGGCCATCCGGTGCACCGGCACGTCGTCGACGTCCTCGACGAAACCGTGCCGCTGGCCGTGCTCACCGACCGTCGCCGTGAAGACCTCGACCTCGTGCCCGCGGTCGCGCAGCTGGGCCGCGAGGTCGTGGGTCTGGACCTCGATCCCGCCCAGCCTGGGCAGGTAACAGTCCGTCAGCAGGGCCACCTTCACGGACCTGAGCCTGCCATGCGTCAGGATGGCCCGTGATGACCCACACCCGGAGCCACACGCTCGTGGCCTTCCACGCCCACCCCGACGACGAGGCACTGCTCACCTCGGGCACCTTGGCGCGGGCGGCTGCGGAGGGACACCGAGTGGTCGTCGTCGTGGCCACGGACGGCGCCCTCGGGCTCGCCGCCGACACCTTCGTTGCCGACGGCGGGTTGGCTGCGCGCCGACTCGAAGAGCTGCGCCGCTCGGCCTCGGCGCTGGGGGTCGCCCGCGTGGTCTACCTCGGCTACGCCGACAGCGGCATGGGTCCCGAGCTGCTCCCCGACCCGCCTGAGCGGGTCCGTTTCATCCAGGCGCCGCTCGAGGAGGCCGCCTCCCGGCTGGCCGAGGTGCTCCGCGAGGAGGACGCCTCGGTGCTGACCACCTACGACCGCAACGGCGGCTACGGACACCGCGACCACGTCCGCGTGCACGAGGTCGGCGAGCGGGCGGCATACCTCGCGGGCACGCCACGCGTGCTCGAGGCGACGGTCCCGCGTGACACGATCGCGCGCGCCGTCCGCCTCGCGGCCAAGGTCTACCGATTCCCGCCGGACTTCGACCTGGCGGCGTTCACCCGTGCGTTCAGCGCCCGGTCCGCGATCACGCACCGCATCGACGTGCGCCGGTATGCCGTGGCGAAGCGGGCTTCGATGCGCGCCCACGCCTCCCAGTCGAGCGCGGAGGGCGGGGCGGACCGGACGCTGGCGGCGTTCCTGCGGATCCCGCGGCCGCTCTATGACCTGGTGTTCGGGCGCGAGTGGTTCATCGACCCGGCCCGACCTGCCGGGCTGCCGATGTCGCACGACATCTTCGAGGGGCTGTCGTGACGAGCGAGCCGGTGGAAGCCCGCAGTGACGCGGCAGCCAAGCCCCGCAAGCCCCGGTCGCGGGTGCGAACGGTCGTGCAGGCGGGGGTCGGCCTGGCCCTGGCCGCGCTGCTGCTGGTCTACGTCCTGCCGCGCCTGGCCAAGACCAACTGGTCCGACGTGTGGGCGGTCCTGTCGGAGGTGCCGCCGACGACGTTCGCCCTGCTGCTCGCCGGGGTGATCGTCGGGCTCTACTGCTACACGTTCACCCTCACTGGTTCGTTGCCCGGCCTGAAGCACTGGCAGGCGCTCATCGTCAACGTCGCCGGCTCCTCGGTCGGCAACCTGCTGCCGGGCGGCGGCGCGGCCGGTCTGGCGGCGACCTACACGATCTGCCGCTCGTGGGGCTTCTCGCGACGCGACATCTCGACGTCCGCCATCGTCACCGGCGTCTGGAACGTCCTGTCCCGCGTGGCGCTGCCGCTGATCGCGATCTTCGCGTTGTTCGCCGGGCGCGACGCCGACGTGCCGCGCGCGCTGGGCGACGCCGCCCTGGCGGGGGGCCTGACCGGTGGCGCGATCCTGGCGGTGTTCGTGTCGATCCTGGCCTCGGAGCGCGCCGCCATCGCGATCGGGCAGGGCATCGACAAGGTCATCGGCCGGCTCTGGCGACGCCGCACGATGAGCGTGAAGTCGCTCGTCATCGACCTGCGCCTGCGGATCAACGACGTGGTGCGCACCGGATGGCTCAGCATGACGCTGGGGCTCGTCGGCTTCTTCGGCGTCTACTACCTCCTGTTCCTGGTCTGCATGCACACGACGCACGTCGACCTCTTCTACGGTCAGCTCTTCGCCGCCTATGCCATCGGCCGGCTGCTCACGGCAGTCGGCCTGACCCCTGGCGGCCTCGGGATCACCGAGAGCGGCACCGTTGCGGCCCTCGTGGCCTGGGGCGCCCACCCCGCCGATGCTCTCGCCGGCGTGGTCCTCTTCTCGTGCTTCACTCACCTCATGGAGATCCCGCTGGGGGCCATCGGGTGGGCGGCCTGGACGGTCAGCCCGAAGAGCACGCACGTCGAGGACTCGGCTGCCGGGTCTGCCGCCGCGGACAAGGTCGGGGATGGTGCCGGTGGCTGACGAGGGTGGGCCGGTGGATGACGAGGGTGGGCCGGTGGACGACGAGTCTGCCCGCCGGGGAGCCGACGTGAGCAAGGCCAACGACGCCGGCGAGCGCGCCGACTACCACGTGCGCATGCAGAAGCAACGGCGGGCCCGCGAATCGGCCAAGGCGCAGGTGCTGCTCGACGAGTTCGTCCGCACCGCCCGCGACCGGGGCCTGGCCACCACTGAGCTGTCGGCGCGCACCTGGCGCGGTCCCCGCCGCTACAGCACAGGGGTGCGTGGCTGGTACCTCCGCATCGACCGCTCGATCGCCGTCGACTCCGACGGCCGCTACTACGTGCTGCTGGTGCCCCCACGCCCGCTGGCCCGGTTCCGCGGCGTCGAGGTCGACCCGAGCGACCCACCCCTGCAGGTGGGCGAGGGCGCTCGCGACGGCGAGTCGATCGCGCTGTCCGAGCTGATCCGGCTGCGGCTCGAGGCCGGCGACGACTTCTCGTCCTGACCGGGCTCGGGCCGCATGCCGCGCCTCCCCTCCCGACTTGTTGCCACCCGGTGGTCACGGGACCCCCGTTTGGCGGGTCGGCTGACGACCTCCCGGCAACACGTCGCAGAGGCCTCAGACTTGTTGCCACCTGGTGGTCACGGAGGGCCGGTTTGGGGGGTCCGGTGACGACCTGCCGGCAACACGTCGCAGCTGGAAGGGTGCCCGATCAGCGCTTGACGAGCCTTCGGACCTGTCGGTTGCGTGCCTCGTCGGCGATGACGTCGTCCTGGGCCTGCGGCTCGAAGGGGCGGCCGGTCGCCTGCTCGGCGGCGAGCCCGATCAACGCGTCGGCGAAGACCGGGTTGGCGGGCAGGATCGGTCCGTGCAGGTAGGAGCCGAACACGTTGGCCGTCCGTGCACCTTCCGTGCCGTCGGTGCCGTTGTTGCCGAACCCGGATCGCACCGTCCCGAACGGCGCCTGCCCCGCACCGAGAGTCGTCGACCCTGAGTGGTTCTCGTAGCCCACGACGTCACCGAACTCGGTCGTCAGCACGACCGGCCCGATCATCCGCTTGGCATTGCCCTGCGTGGTGACGTCGAGGATGCCCAGCCCGGGCAGCCGCTTGCCGTCGACGGTGATGAACGCGTTCCCGAGCAGCTGGTACATCCCGCAGATCATCAGCATCGGCGTCCCGGCATCGGCGAGCGCTCGCAGCCGAGAGGTGATCTGCTCGAGGTCCGCCTCGACCCGCACCTGACCGGAGTCCTGACCACCGCCTCCGACCACGAGATGGGCGACCTCGGGGAACTCGCCGCCCGGGTGGTGCTGGTGCACGACGGGGCTGTACCCGTGGCGTCGGATCCGCGCCGCCAGCGTCCGTGTGTTGCCGAGGTCGCCGTAGATGCTCATCTCGCGCGGATAGAGGTGCACCACGTGGATCGCGCCCTTGCCCGCACGGTCGGCGTCCGGCACCCGCGCCGAACCCGCCGGCTCGCCGGGGATGTGCACGTCCTGCGGGTATGCCGCGGAGTCCCCCGAGGTGGTCATGACGCCTCCTCGCCGATGTCGGGCAGGTCGTAGCGGGAGGCCAGGGTGCGGCGCAGCGCCATCATCGCGGTGTAGGTGCAGAAGATCCGCTTGGGCCCGTCGGGGTGCCTGGCGAGGAACACGTCGAGCGCTCCGTCGAGGTCGGGCTCCACGCCCGCCACGGGCACGTCGTCGTACTGCAGCCGCAGCGCCATGTCGTAGCCACGCACGCCGCTGGTGATCGTGACGCCGCGGGTCCGCAGGCTCTCGAAGCTCACGTCATAGAGCCAGGACACGTCGCGACCGTCGGCGTAGTTGTCGTTGATCGCGATCATCGTCGCGACCGGGGTCGAGCCGTAGGTGCCGAGCGCCACCGTGAAGCCGGCCGGGTTCTTGACCAGGACCAGCTCGAGGGGCTGGCCGTCGACCATGACGACCTCGCCGCGACCGAACGGTGGCGTCACCGCCCGCAACGCCTCGGCCGCAACGGCAGGGTCGAAGGCGTCGCGGAGCAGCATCCGGGCCGTCGCCGTGGCAGCCGTGGCGTTGATCATCGCCGCCAGCCCGCGCTGCTGGAGCTCCAGCGGCCCGACGCTGCCGTGGCCAGCACCCCCTGCGCCGCCAGCACCGAACACGACCTCGAAAGTGCGTTCGTCCGAGGGTTTGAGCAGCCCGTCCTGCGGCCCGGCCACCGGCGCCACGAAGTCGTCGTCGAACCGGACGTCCTGCTCCTGCAGCTCCGGCAGCCGGTCGGCGATCGACGCGTCGACCCCGAAGTAGTGCACCGCCACCCCGTCGGCCACCCGGTCACGGATCCGTGAGACGAACGAGTCGTCGAGGTTGAGCACCACCCCCACCGTGGCCTGCTCGGCGAGCGACGCGAGCAGCTTGGCGGTGTGGTCGATCTCGGCGAAGCGGTCGAGCTGGTCACGAGCGACGTTGAGCAGCAAGGCATGGGTCGGCCGGACGGCGGCAGCGAACTTCAGCGCGTGCGCCTCGTCGAGCTCGAGCACCGCCATGTCGGCCTTGAGCCGGCCGCGGACGGGCAGCTCGCCGAGCATCGAGGAGATCACCCCGCGGGTGAAGTTCGAGCCGGTCGGGTTGGTGAAGACGGTGCGTCCGTGGGCACGCAGCACCGCGACGAGCATCTTCGTGGTCGTGGTCTTGCCGTTGGTGCCGGTGACGACGACGATCCCGCCGGGCACACCGGCCAGAGCGTGCGCGAGGAACCCGGGGTCGATCCGCTCGGCCACCAGGCCCGGGAGCGCCGAGCCACCGCCGCGCAGGCGGGAAGCCGCCCGCGCCGCCTTGCCCGCGACCACCGCCGCCGTAGTCCTCAGCACGCCCCAAACCCTAACCGCCCGCGGCGCGGCCGCGAGCACGCGGCATACCCAGGGCTTTGAGGTATGCCGCGCGGCAGGTCACGTCCGCGCCGTCGCCTTGGCGTTCAGGAGCCCATCGTGGTCATCGCGGGCGCGGGAACGGTGAGGCCGGGGAGCGCGTCGGGGGCGGTGAGGACGAGGACGCCCAGGGTGAGGAGGACGAGGGCTGTGCCGTAGGTGGCGGTGCGGCGCCACGGCAGGATCTTCTCGACGGCGATGAACCCGGCGACGATCGCCATCCAGGTCACGCTCATGACGCCCAACGCGAAGAGCGACGCCATCAGGGCCCAGCAGCAGCCGACGCACCACGCGCCGTTCTTTGCTCCCATGCGCAGCGCCCCCGACCAGCCGCCGCGCCAGGAGCCGAGGAGGGTGCCGAGCGGGCTGCGGCACTTGCCGAGGCAGACGTTCTTGAGCGGGGTGAGCTCGTAGCCCGCCGCGACGATCAGCATGGCTCCCGCGACGAAGCGCCCGGCGTGATCCCACGCCAGCTCGCCCCCGGCGGCCCGGCTTGCCGCCATCCCGATGAGGAAGGCGACGACGCCGGCACCGAGCCAGGTCAGGAGGTAGCCGGTCGTGAAGACGAGGGGCTTGAGCCGCGACTTCCCGCTCATGCGGGCGTAGAGCGCGATCGTCGGGGCGACCGACGGGAACATCATCGCCGCCATCATGACCACCCAGACGCCGAGGAACCAGCCGAAGGTGCCGAGGCCGGTCCAGGGGCCGTTGTCCATGCCGCTCATCTGCTGGACCGTCCACCACCAGGCGGCGCCGGCGAGGGCGAAGAGGACGACGACCAACCCCCAGTGGGTGCGGCTGGCCGCGAGCGCTGGACGGAGGTCACCGCGGGTGGAGGTGGCCGCCGAGGCGGCGAATGTCGCGGAGGCTGCCGGTGTCGCCGACCCGAAGTCGGTCATGCGCTCAGGCGGTCCAGGCGAAGTCGGACTTCGAGAGCCCGGTCTTCCCTTCGTACTCGATGCCAAAGGCGTTGATCCTCGACCGCTTTGCCTCGGCCATGGTCAGGTCGGAACCAGCGGGGTGGAACATCCCGGAGAACTTCACCGGCTCGCCGGACTCAACCCCGAACGGCACGATGTCCCCGATCTCGAAGTCGATGACGTCGCCGACGCGGACGCTGTGCCGCAGCCCGTCGTCCTCGATGTCGATGGTGGCCCGCTCGACGCCCAACATCTCACCGATCAGCGGCGCGAGTCCCGCCATCGGCCCACCGAGCTGGCCGCTGAAGACCTGCACGAGCTGTTCGAACTGCGCGTCCGACGCGGCGTCGACGAACACCCCTACGCGCCAGTTGCCTTCAGTCATCACCTTGGGCGTATCCGCGATCAGGGCGACCTTGCACCCTGAGATGTCGGTGCTGTCGACCGCTCCCTGTTTGACGTTGAAGACGAGAGTCACGCGACAGAAGTCGTAGGTGGCTCCGTGATCCAGGGACAGGTTGCACGGGCACATGAGCTCGCACGAACACGTCTCGACATAGCTACCGGTCAGGTTCCACGACATTGGACCCTCCTTGCCCCAGAGCCCCAGTCTCCCGCCGCTTTTCGAGGCCGTCAACGGCCCCTGAACGCGGCGTTCCGGCGGATGGTCTTGCCCTGGAGCGGCCCGCCCAGGGCAGCGCTGATCCAGCAGATGTCGAAGCTGCCTGCCGTGAGCGGGAGGAGGCCGAACGCCCCTGCCGCGATCCCCCACCAGTGTTCGCGGAACGTCACCGCGAAGGCGAGCCACGCGACGCCGGCGACGAACCGGAACACGCGTCCGCTCGGTCCGTTGATCCACTGCGAGAACGTGGTCGCGTTGAACCGGTCGGCTCGGGACCTCACCACCTCCAGCTGGTCGAGCTGCATGGCCATCTCCTTCAGGCTTCTTTGCACTTCGTGCTGACACACTCAGTCTCATGACGATCGGGCGCGCCGACCATGACCGGGATGCCGCGGGAGCTGATCGATCCGCCGCCCTTTCCGTTGCCCTGGCCAAGGTCCAGCTGTCGGGCGCGATCTTCCTGCACAGCGAGTACACCGAGGCGTGGGCGTACGAGTCGATGGCGTCGCAGGACCTGGCCGCGGTCTTGGCTCCCGGTGCCGCGCAGATCGTGATCTTCCACGTCGTCGTCTCGGGGAGCTGCTGGATCGAGGCCGGGTCGCACAGGGTCTGGGCGCACGAGGGCGACGTCATCGTGCTGCCCTACAACGACCAGCACCGGATGGGCGGGCACGAGACGGCCGAGATCGTGCCGGTCATGCAGCTCATCGACCCGCCGCCGTGGAATGCGTTGCCACACATAGTCCATGGCCTCGGGGGTGCCCGGAGCGAGCTCGTGTGTGGCTTCCTCGCGTGTGACGACCGGCTGTTCGACCCGAGCCTGGGTGTCTTTCCGCCGGTGTTCGTCGTCACCCCACCGGAGGGACCGATTCGCAAGTGGGTCAAGGCCAGCAGCGACCTCGTCCTCCAGCAGACGAGCCAGGTCGCCCACGACCGCATCGCCGCGCCGACCGACATCCCGCAGCTCCTGCTGCGCGAGGTGCTCAAGCTGCACCTGGCCAACGCGCCCGCGACCGACACCGGCTGGCTCGCCGCCCTGCGCGACCCCGTCGTCGCGCCCGCCATGGCGGCCATCCACGGCGACCCGGGCCGCAAGTGGACGCTCGCCGACCTCGCGCGCGAGGCCACCGTCTCGTCCACCGTGCTCGACGAACGCTTCCGCTCGGTGCTCGGGCTCGCTCCGATCCGCTACCTCACCGGCTGGCGGATGCACGTCGCGGAGGACCTGCTGCGAACGACGACCTTGCCCGTCGCTGCGATCGCACCGCGGGTGGGGTACGAGTCGGAGGAGGCGTTCAGCCGCGCCTTCAAACGCGACCACGAGCTGGCACCGAGCATCTGGCGCAGCGCCCGCTGAGCCGGCACGACCCGCTGAGTCCGCTAGGCCCGCACCGCCCGACCGCCCGCGGGTCAGGACGGCGGAGGGACGAGCGGGATCTTCTTCACCGACACTGCGTCACCGAACGTGAAGCTCAGCGTGACGGACGAGACCGTGTCGTCGAAACGACCATCGAACTTGAGCGTTCCACGTTGGGGGACGCCCGGCGTGAGCGTGGGCGACCAGTGACTTCCCAGGACATCGACCTCCAGGGTGGTGCCATCCGCGGCGGTGAGATGTGCAAAGCCCGCGGGCAGCTGGACCACCTGGGTGCCCGAGCCGAGTCCGGTGAGCTCGACCGAGGTGCTGCGGGTGCCCTGAAGCACCTGGCTGACGGTGAGCCGAACCTTGCTGTTCCCTCCCACCACGGGGGCTCCCGAGAGTCGGTTCACGCTGCTGAACTGTCCGACGACGGCGCGGACACCTGCGGTCACCGCCACCCCGCCGACTCCGAGCACCAACAAGACGGTGAGGACACCCGCCATGGCCCGACCGCCGCTACGCCGTGGCGCCGGAGGTGGACGCCATCCCTCGGAGGGCTCTTCGCCGAGAGTCTGGGTCTCGTCCGCCGCGCTACCCCACTCGCCCACCACGGCGCTTGCCATGCCGAAGACAACAGTCGCCGCCGGGGCCAGAAGCCAGCGGAACCACTGGTTGCCGCTGTGCGAGAAGATCGTGGTCAGTGAGTTCGCGACGATGCCAAGGACGCTGACCACCGCCGAGATGGCCAGCACCTTCCCCATTCTTCGGCGTCGTGGCCTCGCCCGCGGCGCCGTGGACGGAGGCGGTTGGCGGAACTCGCTGCCCGCGGGTTGACGACCCCCACTGGCCGCGGGTTGACGACCCCCACTGGCCGCGGGTTGTCGACCCCCACTGGCCCCGGGTTGTCGGAAGACGAGCGTGGTCGCTCCGACCCTCACGCGGTCGCCGTCCTGCAAGGACGTCGCGGCCTGGATCTGGTGATCGTTGACGAACGTCCCGTTGCGCGATCGCTCGTCTGCCAAGACGTACGACCCGCCGTAGCGGCGCAGCGTCGCGTGTCGCCGCGAGACATTCGGGTCGTCGACCCAGAGGTCAGCGGTTTCCTCCCGACCCACGGACAACTCCGTCAGGTCCTCCGGCAGCGTCCACGACGTGCCGTCCGCGGCATCGACCAACCAGGCAGCCGCGTCTCCACGCATGTATTCGCGAGTGGTGCTTGGGTCCCCATCGCCCATGATCCCCTCCCCCGGCGCCGGCGGATGCCTCGTCGTCCAACAGCGCCTTCACCCCGATGGTCCCGCGGAAACCCACCAACCGCAATCAAGTAGACGCACTCGGGCGAGGTCTGCAGCCGATCGAGATCCTCGGGGGCCTGCCACCCTGTAGGCGTACCGGGTTCAAGCAGTATTCGTGAACAGAAACATTCGTGAGCCGATGTCGAAGAGGCCGTTCGCCGTTCGACGTACGTGCGACAGAGCAACAACCCACCCCGAAAGGACCAGGTCAGATGCCGCGTTTCATGGGATTCGTGAGGATGGAAGAAGGAATCGGCGCGCCGCCGCAGGCGCTGTTCGACGCGATGGACGGCTACATCGGCGAGCAGGCCGCCAAGGGTGCCTTCCTCGACGGGGGCGGCCTGTACGGCACGGAGGACGCGGTCAACTTCGTCGTCCGCAAGGGCGAGACCTCGCGCGTCGACGGCCCGTACGCCGAGGCCAAGGAGGTCGTCGGCGGGTGGGCCCTCCTGCAGTACGACACCCTCGAGGAGGCCATCGCAGGCCAGCAGGAGTTCGCCGACCTGCACGCGAAGTACTGGCCCGAGTGCAGCATGGTCGCCACCCTGCGCCAGATCTCGGAGGCGCCGCCGGAGGCGGCCGACGCCTGACCCCCGCGGCATACCAAGGGCTTCATGAGACCGGGCGCCACCCGAAGCGCGGCGCCCGGTCTCGTAGGCTCGGCACGTGTCAGCCGAGACCACGACCGCGGAGGCAGTCGTCACCGCGTGGCGCGCGGAGTCGGCCCGACTCGTCGGCGCGCTCACCCGGATGACGCGCGATGTCGAGCTCGCCGAGGACCTCGCCCAGGACGCGCTCGTGGCCGCCCTGGAGCAGTGGCCGACCGCGGGCGTGCCGACCAATCCCGCTGCGTGGCTGATGACCACCGCTAAGCGTCGCGGGATCGACCACTTCCGTCGCGCCGACAACCTGCGCCGCAAGACCCAGGAACTCGAGCATGCCCACGTCGCGGGAGAGGAGGAGCAGGTGCCCGACCTCGACGCCCAGGCCGACTACATCGAGGACGATGTGCTGCGCCTCATCTTCCTGTCCTGCCACCCCTCCCTCACCCCGGAATCGAGGGCGGCGCTGACCCTCCGTCTGGTGGGCGGCCTCACCACCGGGGAGATCGCCCGGGGCTTCCTGGTCGCCGAATCCGCCATGGGCCAACGGATCTCGCGAGCGAAGAAGACGCTTTACGAAGCCCGCGTGGACTTCGAGCTGCCGACCGGGCCGGACCGCGAAAAGCGCCTCGACGACGTCATGGCCGTCATCTACCTCATCTTCAACGAGGGGTATGCCGCCGCCGCCGGCGAGCAGTGGATGCGGCCGGACCTCGCGACGGAGGGCATCCGACTGGCCCGGATGCTGGCTGACCTCACCCCCCACGAGCCCGAGGCGCTCGGACTGCAGGCGCTGCTGGAGATCCAGGGCTCCCGGATGGGCGCGCGGCTGGACGAGCACGGCGTGCCGGTGCTCCTGGAGTCTCAGGACCGGAGCCGGTGGGACCAGCTGCTGATCCGGCGTGGTCTGGCCGCGCTGCAGAAGGCCGAGGTGCTCGCCGCGCGGGGGAAGCCGGTCGGGAAGTACTTCCTCCAGGCGTCGATCGCCGCGCAGCACGCCCGGGCCAAGACGGCCAAGGACACCGACTGGCGTGGGATCGCGAGGCTCTACGACATCCTCGCCGAGGCGGCCCCGGGACCGGTCGTCGAGGTCAACCGCGCGGTGGCCCACGGCCGGGCGTTCGGCCCGGGAGCCGGACTCGCCGTGCTCGGGGACGTGCCTGCCGACCAGCTCGGCGACTCGCCGCTCGTGCCGAGCGTGCGCGGCGACCTGCTCGAGCGGGCCGGTCGGCAGGCCGAGGCAGCGGAGGCCTTCACCGAAGCGGCCTCCCGCACCAGGAACGAGGCAGAGCGGGCAGTGCTGCAGCGTCGAGCCGACGAGAACCTGGCGCTGGCCGACCTTGGGTAGGTCCCGGTACCACGCCGCCGCCGTGCCAATCCAAGCCGCCCGTGCCAATCCAAGCCGCCCGTGCCGAGTGAAACTGAAGCACCTAGGCGACGTCGTAGGTGGAGAGGACCGCCCGTTCATCCGCGGCGTCCACCACGGCACCGATCCTGGCGTACGTCTCCAGTGCGGCTTCGTGCTGTGCCCGGGCACGACCCAGGTCGCCCCCTGACTCGTGGATGCGACCGAGCAGGGAGGAAACCCGGGCGGCCTCGTAGGTCAGGTCGATCTCGGTGAAGAGCCGGTGCGCGTTGCGTGCCACCCTCTCGGCCTCGGCGAGCTCGCCCTGGGCGAGGAGGACCGCGGCCTCGCCGGCGTCGGCGATCGCCCGCAAGGCGGGCGTCCGGTGGTTCGCGGCGATCTCGGCCAGCTCGATCGCGGCCGTCCGCGCCGTCGAGAGATCGTCAAGCATCAGGGCGACCTCGAGCTGAGTGGGCAGAAGCTTTGCTCGCTCCAGTGCACCCATGCCCTTGCTGCCGAGGATCCGCCGCAGGCCCGTGGCGGCCGCCCCCGGGCGACCCCGCTGGACGAGGGCCCGGGCAAGACCCGGCTGCGGGGTCACGCCCATCTCCTCGGACTGTCGGAAGGCCTCCTCAGCGGCGTCGATCTGACCCATCTTGAGCCTGACCTCGCCCAGCTCCCGGAAGGCGAGCGCGGAGAACATCAGGTTGAAGGAGCCCAGCTCTGTCGTGGCTGTCAGAGCTTCTTCCTCGGCCTCGAACAGGAACCCTCGCAAGCGCAGGATCTCGGCGCGGTGGACCCTGCAGACACCGGGGAAGCCGTTGATCGCCTGCCGATCGCACCATCGCGTGGCCGCCTCGGTCCAGCGACCCGCCGCCTGCCAGTCTGCAACCTGGGCGTTGACCGCGATCATCATGCAGTAGATCATTCCGGTCGCCCGGGCACCGAGGTCCCCGGCCACGGCGCCCTCTGTCGCCTCCTCCACCATGGACAGGCCTCGGTCGGGGTCGTCGGTGTACACCAGGCCGATGCCCCGGAAAGCGTGTCCCAGTGCGAACAGGTCCTTGTCGCCATGACGTGCGCCCAGGGCCTCAGCCTCCTCGGCACACTTGACCGCCGCATCGAGGTCGCCATCGTCGCGGGCCGCGATGCTGCGCGCGAAGCTGAGCCACCCGTGCTCGGCGTTCTCGGGCTCTCCCTCGAGCAGCCGGGTGGCGTTCTGCAGCCACGCCGTGGCCGTGCCGCGCTCACCGAGGTCGCCGTAGTGCTGGGCAAGGTCGATCGCCACGTGAGCAGCCCGGCGCGGGTTGCCCTGCTTCCGGTGTGTCTCGTAGGCGCGCTCACGAAGGGCCATGCAGTGGCGCATCTTGCCGATCCACCAGGCGCATTCGGCCATCTGGTCGAGCTCATCGGGACCCAGCGGCGCGACAGCGTCGGCCGCCGCGAAGATCTGGAACGCCTCGCCCCACGCGTAGCGCGAAACCGCCTCGCTGGCCTCGGGCAGCGTCAAGGACTCGGTCATGAACTCAGTGTCCCAAGAAAGCCGGGGCTCGTCTCTAACGAATCCATGACGTCACAATGGGGCCGTGGCCCTCTTTCCGGCTCCGCGCGACGTCGACCCACCCGAGCGACGTCCGGTCATCCTGGCTGTCGACGACGACCCGGACGCCATCGAGCTCCTGGGCAGGGAGCTGAATGACCGATACGGCCGGGCCTACCAGATCCGGACCGCCCGGGCGGCCACCTCGGCGCTGGACCAGCTGACCGCCCTTCGGGAGGCAGGCGAGCGGGTGGCCCTGGTCCTGTCCGACCAGTGGCTACCCGACGGCACGGGGTGCGAGCTCCTGGCCCAGGCAAGGGAGCTGTTCCCCCACTCACGACGGCTCCTCCTGATCTCGTGGGGCGAGTGGGCGATGGATGCCACCGCCCACCCGCTGCGCCAGGGCATCGGCCTCGGGCAGATCGACTACTACCTGATCAAGCCCTGGCGGGCAGCCGACGAGCTGTTCCACCGGACGGTGACCGAGAACCTCCACGAGTGGGTCGGCTCAGACGCGTCGCTGTCGAGGGAGCTGACGATCGTCGCCGAGGCGGGCAACGCCCGCGCCTCTGAGCTGCGCAGCCTGCTCAGCCGCAACCGGGTGCCCTTCGTCTTCCACCCCACAGGTTCGCCAGCGGGAAGGCAGATCCTGGACGAGGTCCGCGAGGCCGACGCAGGCGTTCCCGTCGTCGTCCAGCGCAACGGGCGGGTTCTGGTCGACCCGACCAACGTCGAGATCGCCGAAGCGTACGGCGCGCGCACCCGCCTGCAGGGCTCCCGCGAGTACGACGTCACCGTTGTGGGCGCCGGGCCTTCCGGGCTCGCCGCGGCGGTGTACGCCTCCTCGGAAGGGCTGCGCACCCTGGTGATCGAACGCGAGACGATCGGCGGGCAGGCCGGGTCGAGCTCGCTCATCCGCAACTACCTGGGCTTCCAGCGCGGAGTGACCGGTGCCGACCTCGCCACCCGGGCGCACCAGCAGGCGTGGGTGTTCGGGACAACGTTCCTGCAGATGTGCCAGACCCAGGCGATCCGCAGCGACGCCGACCGGCTGTACCTGACCACGTCGAGCTGTGCGGAGATCGCGACTGGCGCCGTCGTCCTCGCCATGGGGGTCAGCTACCGCCGCCTCGGCATCCCCTCCCTCGACGAGCTGGTCGGACGAGGTGTCTTCTACGGCGCCTCCGCCTCGGAGGCGGAACGGTTCACCGGACGCACGGTCTTCGTCGTCGGGGCCGGCAACTCGGCCGGACAGGCGGCTGTCCACTTGGCCGCGCACGCACGCAAGGTGACGATCCTGGTGCGACGCACCACGCTCGCCGAGACGATGTCGCGCTATCTCATCGAGGAGATCGAGGGACAGCTCAACATCGACGTCCGGTACCGAACCGAGATCGTCGACGGAACGGGCGACGGAGAGCTCGAGAGCCTCACCCTGCACGACTCCGGGCGAGGCACCAGCGAGACTCTGCCTGCCGACGCGGTGTTCATCCTGATCGGCGCGAAGCCGCACACCGACTGGCTGCCCGAAAAGGTCGCCCGCGACCGCTACGGCTTCGTCGTGACCGGGGCCGCGAGCAACGGCTGGTCGCTGGCCCGGGCGCCCTTCGTGTTCGAGTCGTCGATGCCGGGAGTCTTCGCGGTGGGCGACGTGCGTTCGGGTTCGGTGAAGCGCGTGGCATCTGCCGCCGGGGAAGGGTCCGTCGCGATCCAGCAGGTGCATCAGTACCTGCAGCTGGTGGACTCCGCGGGCAGCTGACAGCTGCCCGCGGTGGGCGAGTGGAGGTGGTCGCCATGGCAGCTGTCCTCAAGACGGTTGAGCTCCCCAACGGCGTGACACCTGAGCCGCCAACGTGCATTTTCGGACCATCAGCGATGCCGGCGAAGCCGCCTCGCCTGGGCTGTGGCGAGCACACCGACCCCGCCAGTGACGAAAAGCAGCACAAATCCCCAGACCACCCCCCAGGACCACCACCCAGCCGACGCGATGTTGCCCTTGAGGTCACCATCCAACGACCCGAACAACAGGCTGGCCAGGCAGAACGTGCTGAGTAGCACGGCCGCGATGAGACCAACGGGAGGCCGCACCTCGCGGCCGGCCAACCAGGCCAGGGCGAGCTGAACCACGCCGACCGGGAGCGGCACCGTGGACTCGGTGTCGAAGCCCCACGCGTGGTCCCACGTGTCGACGCCCGTTGCGACGGCAATGAAGCCACCGACCACGTCACACACGAGCAACGTCACCATGGCGAGGACCAGGGCCCGGCCCAGTTCCCCACGCGGCTTGCCCAGCAATCCGCCCGAGGCTTGCGGGTCGCCCGCTCCCAACGGTCCGCTCACGCAGACACCATGCCACCCTGATCCGTCCAACAGCAGATGCAAACAGCGCAGTACCGCGAATGTCCTTGGTGCTGAAGAGCATTCCCGTGGCTCCAGTGACGTGTTCCTGATGTGCGGCTGACCCATTCGTGCCATGGACCGCCCGTGCCCAGGCGTCTAGCGTTGATGGATTGGCCCGGTCGACGGCGCCCGGGTCACCACCCGGAAAGGACATCCGATGAGAAGACGCCGAATGCAGGTCCTGGTCACCCTGGCCTCCGTGGCAGGCCTCATGGTTGGAGGAACGGCAGTCGCCTCGCCGGGTGGTAATACCTGGAGCTCCGCCGGCGGCGACCGGCAGAACACGAGGTTCGCGGCGAGCGAGAGCAAGATCTCGGCAGCCAACGTGGCAAACCTCAAGCAGGTCTGGCAGTTCACCACCGGGGGCGACGTGTCGGCCACACCGGCGGTCGAGGGCGGCCGGGTCTACGTACCCGACTGGGCCGGCAACCTGTACGCCGTGGACCGCGCGACCGGCAAGCAGGTGTGGGCCAAGACCATCTCCTCGTACACCGGCATCCCCGGCGACAAGGCGCGAGCGACGCCCGCCATCTCCGAGGGCATCCTCGTCATCGGCAACCAGGGACCGTTCGGCGGCGGCGGTGCCGTCATGGGCATCGACAAGGACACCGGCACCCTCCTGTGGAAGACCCAGGTGGAGAGCCACTTCGCCGCGATCATCACCCAGTCGGCGACGATCTACAACGGCGTCGTCTACGTCGGTGTCGCCTCGCAGGAGGAGGCCCTCTCCGCGAGCGGCACCTATCCCTGCTGCTCGTTCCGCGGCAGCATGGCGGCGCTCAACCTCCAGACCGGGGCGCTGCTCTGGAAGACCTACACAGCACCCGTGGGCTACCCCGGCAACGCGGTGTGGGGCAGCTCGCCAGCGATCGACACCAAGCGCAACTCGGTCTACATCGCGACCGGCAACAACTACGACGTGCCGGATTCCGTCCTCCAGTGCGTCGAGGCCGCCTCGACGTCCGAGCAGCGTGCCGCCTGCCTCCCACCGGATGACTACTTCGACTCGATTCTGGCCCTCGACCTGAACACCGGGCTGATCAAGTGGCGCACCCGGGCGATCGACTTCGACGCCTGGACGGTCGGGTGCATCCCGTTCTTCGGTGACGGGGTCAACTGTCCCGAGCCTGCGGGCCCCGACTACGACTTCGGCCAGGCACCGGCGCTGTTCACTGTCAAGGACGCCCGCGGCAAGAACCTCGACGTCGTGGGCGCTGGCCAGAAGAGCGGCCAGTACTGGACAGTCAAGGCCGACACCGGTGAGGTGCTGTGGGTGACCCAGGCCGGCCCCGGCGGCACCGCCGGCGGGCTCCAGTGGGGCTCGGCGGTCGACGGCAAGCGGGTCTACACGGCCAACGCCAACAGCAACCTGGTCCCGTGGCACGGCTCCACTGACGGCGTGTGGACCGGGCTCGACGCCACAACTGGCCAGGTTCTCTGGGAGACCCGACCCACACACGGTGGCGGCACGTCCGGCCCCGTGACGACGGCCAACGGCGTGGTGTTCGGTTGCTCCCTCGACCCCGAGGGCTGGATGTACGCCATGGACGCAGCGACCGGCCAGATCAAGTGGACGTTCAAGAGCGGGGGCGGCTGCCTCTCGGGTGCTTCCATCTCGAACGGCCAGGTGTTCTGGGGCTCGGGCTACAGCAACTTCGGCTTCAGCACGCCGAACAACAAGCTGTACGCCTTCGGCCTCTGACACCCACCTGGGTGCGAGGTGTCCTCCGACCGGGGCCGGTGCCACGGCATCCGTCCCGGCCGGAGGGCTCAGCCGCCCATGGCCGCCTTGACGTCGGAGGCGTAGAGGCCTGAGCGCTCCTGTCCGGACAGCTCACCGATCGCGTCCATCGTGGCGTCCGTGATCGCGCGCAGCAGAGCTGCCTTCTGGAAGCGAGCGGACAATCCGGCCACGTCGACCGGCATACCGAACTTGACCGTGACCTTCGCCGGGCGGAAGCCGTTGGAGCCGGACGGCTGGACGTGGTCGGTGCCGATAACGGCGCACGGCAACAACGTTGCCCCGGTCGAGAGGGCCATTCGTGCGACACCGGTGCGGCCGCGGTGCAGGCGGCCGTCGGGTGAGCGAGTGCCTTCGGGATAGACGCCGAACGCCTCCCCCTGGCGCAGCACGTCCTCGGACATCTCCAGCGACGCGGCAGCAGCGCGCGGGTCGGATCGGTCGACGGGGATGGTCCCAGCCGTCGAGTGGAACCACCGCACGGCCGCGCCCCGCAACCCGGAGCCCTGGAAGTACTCCGCCTTGCCGAGGAAGTGCACCTGCCGACCCGAGGCCAGCGGGATGACGATGGAGTCGATGAACGACAGGTGGTTCGACGCGACGATGAGGCTGCCGTCGCGCGGCACGTTCTCGCGACCCTCGACGTGCAGGCCGGTCAGCAGCTTGAGCGGCGGCCCGATGAGGACGTAGCGCATCACAGCCCGGCTCACAGCGTCGTTGACGCTGGCCGTGCTCAGGCCGCGCGCCTTACCTGGCCGCACGCACTACTCCCACTCGATGGTGCCCGGCGGCTTGCTCGTGACGTCGAGCACGACGCGGTTGACCTCGCGGACCTCGTTGGTGATCCGGGTCGAGATCTTGGCCAGCACGTCGTAGGGCACTCGGGTCCAGTCTGCGGTCATGGCATCTTCGGAGGACACCGGACGGAGCACGACGGGGTGGCCATAGGTGCGGCCATCGCCCTGCACGCCCACCGAGCGAACGTCGGCGAGCAGCACCACGGGACACTGCCAGATGTCACGGTCGAGACCTGCCGCCGAGAGCTCCTCACGGGCGATGGCATCTGCCGCGCGCAGGATGTCGAGGCGCTCGCCGGTGACCTCGCCGACGATCCGGATGCCGAGCCCGGGGCCCGGGAACGGCTGGCGCCAAACGATCGCCTCGGGCACCCCGAGCTCGAGCCCGACCTGGCGGACCTCGTCCTTGAACAGCGACCTCAGCGGCTCGACGAGCTTGAACTGCAGGTCGTCAGGGAGCCCGCCCACGTTGTGGTGCGACTTGATGTTGGCCGCGCCGGTGCCACCACCGGACTCCACGACATCGGGGTACAGAGTGCCCTGCACGAGGAACTCCACCGGGTGGTCGGAGTCGCCGCGCGTGCCGACGACGTCACGCGCAGCCTGCTCGAACACGCGGATGAACTCGCGCCCGATGATCTTGCGCTTCTCCTCCGGGTCGGACACCCCGGCGAGCGCCGACAGGAACCGCTCGCGCGCGTCCACGACGACCAGGTCGACGCCCGTGGCAGCCACGAACTCCTTCTCGACCTGCTCGGCCTCACCGGAGCGCAGCAGGCCGTGGTCGACGAAGACGCAGGTGAGCTGGTCGCCCACAGCCTTCTGCACGAGGGCCGCGGCGACCGACGAGTCGACGCCACCGGACAGGGCGCAGAGCACGCGCGAGTCGCCGACCTTGTCGCGGATCGACTCGACGAGCTCCTCGACGACGTTCGCGGCGGTCCAGTCACCGGAGAGCCCCGCGCCGCGATAGAGGAAGTTCTCGAGCACCCGCTGGCCGAAGGTCGAGTGCATCACCTCGGGGTGCCACTGCACGCCGTAGAGCTTGCGCCGGTCGTCCTCGATGGCCGCGACAGGAGCACCGGCGGTCGAGGCGGTGACCGCCATGCCG
This sequence comes from Pedococcus sp. P1_H8, assembly GCF_056405175.1. Classification (NCBI taxonomy): domain Bacteria; kingdom Bacillati; phylum Actinomycetota; class Actinomycetes; order Micrococcales; family Intrasporangiaceae; genus Pedococcus; species Pedococcus sp. P1_H8. Next base: position 68,732 of record NZ_JBFUCP010000007.1, on the reverse strand, counting down.
GCGGGCGCCTCGGTGACCGAGTCGCCGTGGCTCATCCAGACCGACTGCTCCAGGGGCTGGCCGTTGAAGAGCGTCGACTCGGTGTCGGAGATCTCGGCCGGGGTCGCGCCGTACTCCCCCAGCCCCGTGTGGGCCACGGTGCCGCCGAGCGCCTGGGACATCGCCTGGAAGCCGTAGCACATGCCGAACACCGGCACCCCGGCCTCGAGGACGGCGCGGTCGAGCTCAGGTGCGCCATCGGCATACACCGAAGAAGGACCACCCGAGAGCACGATGGCCGCCGGGTCCTTGGCCAGCAGCTCTGCCGTGCTCATGGTGTGCGGCACGACCTCGCTGTAGATCTTCGCCTCACGGACGCGCCGCGCGATCAGCTGCGCGTACTGCGCGCCGAAGTCGACGACGAGCACCGGACGCGCCTGCAGGGGCGTGGCCGGCTCCTCCGACCGTTCGGCGTCGGGGGCCTCGACGCGGTCGTCGTCCTGGGCCTGGGTCACCACGTCGGCGGCTGCGGGGTCGCTCACGCGCACAGGTTACCGGCGGGCTGCTGCCAGCCGCGCCTCGGTCTCACTCGCGACCACGCGCTCGGCCCAGAAGGACAGGAACGGCACGACTCCGGCGAGCATGACCAGCACCATCCGGCCGAGCGACCAGCCCACCTTGAAACCCAGGTTTGCCGTGGCGACCAGGTAGACGATGTAGATGAACCCGTGCGGCTGCGGCCACCAGTCGAGCACGTGGTTGTCGAAGCCGTAGCGCAGCACCATCTCGGCGACGAGGATCAACAACCCCGTGCCGACGACGAACGCCATCACCTTGAAGAAGCCCAGCGCCTTGCGGGCCGCCTCGACGTCCTTGATGCCGCTCCCGCTGGCTGGCTCACTCACGCTCTGGGTCTCCTTCGAGGGCTGGGTCATGCTGGGCATCCTCTCGCACCATCCTGAACCACATGAACGCGGCAAAGCCGCCAAAGATCCACCACTGCAGCGCGTATGCCGCGTTGCGCCACTTCAGCCCGCCCGTCACCTCGGGTGGTGGCACCCGTCCGAGGCCCGCCGGGGCAGGGATGGCGACGCCGGTGGCGCTCCTCTCCGTCTGGGCGAAGACGAAGGCGTTGTAGAGCTCGCCGGGCCATTCGTTGACGAGCAGCGAGAAGTCGATCGAGCCGCGCGCCGGACGCGGCCAGGGCGGCACTCCGGTCGGCGCCGCGGCGGGGGCCTCCCCCGGCGCCAGCGAGCCGTCGACGGCGACCGGGCCGGCCGGTGGCTCGAGCGGTCGGGTCACGTCGGTGACGAAGCCCCGCACCACCGCAAGCCGGGCACCGGTCTCGGTCACGTCGAGCGGGGTCACGACCCAGTAGCCGGTCCGTCCCCCGAGCCGCCGGGGACCGACGAGGAACTGGTCGGACGCGGCATACGTGCCGATCGCGGTAACGGCACGGTTGGACTGGGGGTTCGGGAAGGCCTCGTGCGGGTGGACGACGCTGTCGATGAGGGCCGGGCGTGCCTCGTGGGCCTCGCGGAGGGCGTCGGCGAGGCCCTTGTCCTGGGCGACGTGCAGCTGCCAGAGCCCGAGCTGGGTGCAGGCGGCGATGATGACGAGCAGGAGGGCGAACAGGCCCAGCCACCGGGGCTTGAGGGCGGTTCGCAGCACCGGGTCAGGCTACGGGACGCCTGGAGGAGCACTGACCGGGCGGACGGAAAATCGGTGTCGGAGCGTCGGGGGTGCGCCCTACCGTGGGGACCCTGATGCAGACGATCCCGTTTCCCGACCCCGGCCGACCCGACACCCGCAGCACCGCGCGGTTCATGCTCTGGGTCGGTCGGCAGCAGTGGCGCACCCAGGTGCTCGGGATGCTGGCGGGCATGGCGTGGATGCTGGCGATCGCGCTGGTGCCCGCCGCGGTCGGCAAGGGCGTCGACGACGGCATCGTCCCGGGTGACCTCGGTGGCCTGGTCCGCTGGTCGCTGGTGCTGATCGGACTCGGAGCGATCTGCGCGGTCACGGCGGCGATCCGGCACTACTTCGCCGTCTACAACTGGTTGTTCGCGTCCTACCGTGGCGCCCAGCTCACGGCGCAGGGAGCCGAGCGCGCGGGGCCTGCGTTGACCCGCACCATGCCCTCCGGCGAGGTGGTCGCGGTCTTCGCCAACGACGTGATGCGCCTGGGTGGGCTCTACGACGTGATGGGACGGTTCTCCGGCGCGGTCGTCAGCTATGCCGTCGTCGGCGCGATCCTGCTCGCGGCCTCCCCCGCCCTCGGCTGGCTGGTGCTGCTGGGCGGCCCGGTCATGCTGGCCAGCCTCAGTCTCATCGTGCGCCCCCTCCAGCGCCGTCAGGCCCGGCAGCGCGAGGAGGCCGGACGACTGACCACGCTCGGCGCCGACACGGTCGCCGGACTGCGCGTGCTGCGCGGCATCGGTGGCGAGCAGACCTTCCTGCGCCGCTACGAGCAGCAGTCCGCCAAGGTCCGCGAGCGCGGCTTCCAGGTGGCGGGCATCCAGGCGGCCCTCGACTCGGCCGAGGTCCTCATCCCCGGCATCTTCGTGGTCCTCGTGACCTGGCTGGGCGCCCGCGAGGCGGTCACCGGCGACATCACGGCCGGTCAGCTCGTCGCCTTCTACGGCTACACCGCCTTCCTCACCATGCCGCTGCAGACAGCGATCGAAGTGGTCGACCGCGGCATCCGGGCGCAGATCGCGGCCGGCAAGATGCTGCGGGTCATGGCGGTCCAGCCCGACCACGACGCCTCTCGGCCCGGCACCGCCGCCGTGCCCGCGGACGACGCCGACCTCGTGGATCCGCTCTCCGGCACCGTGATCCGCGGCGGGTTGCTGACGGCCATCGTCTCGGCCCGGCCCGAGGAGTCGTCCGCCCTGGCCGACCGGCTCGGTCGGCACGGTCCCGGCCCGCACCAGACGACCTGGGGTGGCACCCGGCTCGACGACCTGTCGATCGCCGACGTGCGCCGCCACATCGTCGTCAGCGAGCCCGACCCGCGACTGTTCACCGGTGTCCTGCGCGAGCAGCTCGGCGGTGACTCCGACCGCGCGGTGATGGCGGCCCTCACCACCGCCAGCGCGCTCGACGTGCTCGACGCGGTGGCCGACGGGCTCGACGGCACCGTCGAGGAGCGCGGCCGCTCCTACTCCGGCGGGCAGCGTCAGCGGCTCGCCCTGTCGAGGGCGCTGCTCACCGACGCGCCGGTCCTCGTCCTGGTCGAGCCGACCAGCGCGGTCGACGCGCACACCGAGGCCAGGATCGCCGGACGCCTCGCGGCCCGCCGTCGCGGACGCACGACGGTGCTCACGACCGTCAGCCCGCTGCTGCTCGGGCAGGCCGACGAGGTCGTGCTCCTCGAGGACGGCCTCGCCATCGCCACCGGCACGCACCGCGAGCTGCTGGCCCACCCGGCATACCGACACATCGTGATCCGCGGAGAGGAGGACGACCAGTGATCACCGACCATGCCCGTCGCACGCTGCCCATCGCCGACATGGCCGGGGTCTGGCAGCACACCCGCGGCCTGGTGCGCGAGCACCGAGGCCTGGTCACGCGCGTCCTCGGGCTGCACGCCCTGGCCGCGCTCGCCGCCCTCGCCGCCCCTTGGCTGGTCGGACGGCTCGTCGACGTCGTCGGCGGTGGCCGTGGCGACACCGGCACCGTCGACAGGATCGCGATCGGCCTCGCCGCGGCGGTCGTCGCCCAGACGGCGCTGACGTGGGCCGCCCGGCGCTGGTCGTTCATCCTCGGTGAGACGATCTTCGCCCAGCTGCGCGAGCAGTTCGTCGGGCGCGCGGTCAACCTGCCCCTGTCCACCGTCGAGCGGGCCGGCACGGGCGACCTCGTCGCGCGCACGACCAACGACGTCGAGGCGCTGTCACACGTCGTGCGGTTCGGCATCCCGTCGCTGTTCGTCGCGTCGATGACGGTGCTCATGACGACGGTGGCAGCGCTCTTCACCTCGCCGCTGGCGACCCTGCCGATCCTGCTCGGCCTGCCGTTCTACTGGTTCTCGACCAGGCGCTACCTGCGCCACGCCTCGGACGGCTACCTGTGGGAGCGGGCGACCTACGCCCAGCTCAACGGCGTCGTCGCAGAGACCGTCGACGGAGCCCGCACCATCGACGCGCTGTCGCTCACCGACACGCGGCGGGCGCGGTTCCACGAGGCGCTGCGCGAGTGCTTCAACGCCGAGCGCTACACCCTGGGCCTGCGGCTGCACTGGTTCCCGGCGGTGGTCTTCGGCTACTACGTCCCCACCGCCGGGGCGGTGCTCTGGGGCGGCTGGCTGGCCATCGACGGCCACATCACGGCCGGGGCGGCGACGGCCGTGACGCTCTACATCCACCAGATGACCAACCCGCTCGACGAGGTGCTGGGCTGGCTCGACGAGATCCAGGTGGGCGCGACGTCCCTGGCCCGGGTGATCGGAGTGGGCGACGTGCCGCCCGACCGCGTCGCCACCGGCGAGGAGCCGTCAGGTTCCGACCTGGCCGTCGACGACGTGCGCTACGCCTACCGTCCCGGTCACGACGTGCTGCGCGGGGTGTCGCTCGACCTGCGACCGGGCGAACGCCTCGCCATCGTGGGCCCGTCGGGCGCCGGCAAGTCGACGCTCGGCCGCCTGATGGCCGGCATCGACGGTCCGCGCGAGGGCAGCGTCGCGGTGGGCGGCGTGCCGCTGGTCGACCTCACCCTCGGCCGGCTCCGCGGCGAGGTCGCGCTGGTGACCCAGGAGCACCACGTGTTCGTCGGCACCCTCGCCGACAACCTCCTGCTGGCCCGGCCGGGCGCCTCCCGCGACGAGCTCGACGAGGCCCTGCGCGCCGTCGACGCCCACGAGTGGGCCGCCGACCTGCCCGAGGGCCTCGACACCGTCGTGGGCAGCGGTGGGCACACCCTCGGGGAGGCCCAGTCGCAACAGGTGGCCCTGGCCCGGCTCGTCCTCGCCGACCCGCATACGCTCGTGCTGGACGAGGCGACGTCGCTGCTCGACCCGCGCGCTGCCCGCCACCTCGAACGCTCGCTGGCGGCCGTGGTCGAGGGCCGCACGGTGGTGGCGATCGCCCACCGGCTGCACACCGCGCACGACGCGGACCGCGTCGCCGTGGTCGAGGACGGTGTGGTCAGCGAGATCGGCACGCACGACGAGCTGGTCGCCGCCGATGGCCCGTATGCCGCGCTGTGGGCTTCGTGGCGCGACCAGCCCAACGCCGCGACGGGCGTCGCGGGCCGGTCCTAGCCGAGCAGCTCGGCGAAGGCGCTGTCGTGCCAGACCAACGGCCGGCCCGGGCTGGTGTGGGCCGCCACGATGCGGCCGATGACGAGGTGGTGGTCACCGCAAGGGCGTTCGTCCTCCAGCAGGCACACCGCCCAGGCAAGCGGATCCGCCAGCACCGGCACCCCGAGCACCGGGCGCGGCAGGAAGTCCAGCTCGGTGGCACGACGGGTCGCGAAGCGTTCGGCCACCGACCGGCTGTCCTGGTTCAGCAGGTTCACCCCGAAGGACTTCTGACGCAGGATGTGGGTCAGGGTCGCCGAGGTGCTGGCGATCGCCACGAGCAGGAGCGGCGGGTCCAGGGACACCGAGGTCACCGACGACGCCGTCATGCCCCGGGCCTGCCCGCCGTCGGCGACCGAGATCACGCTCACCCCGGACGCCAGCCGGCGGTAGAGGCGCAGGCAGCTGCTCGCCTCAGCAGCCGCCTCATCGACGGCGATCATCGCGGGTCGAGCTCCACCACCGAGGGTCCACCGAGCAGGCCCTGGGCGATCAGGGTGATGTTGGACCGGAGCGCGGCCTCGGCGATGGGATCGAGGATTGCCTCGAGGCTGGCCATGCCCAGGTCGAACGTCGCCTCGAAGGTCGCCACAGAGCCGGACTCGTCGTCGGGCCGCACCTCCCACCTCCCCCGGAAGTCGTCGAAGTCCCCGGCGGTCTGCACGAACGAGATCGTCCGGGACTCGGGGTCGATGGTGTCCTCCTCCCTCCAGGCGAGCAACCCGTTGCGAAACCGGACCAGCCACTCGGAGAGCACCGTGCCGTCGGCTTTGCGCTCCGTGATGGCGACCCTCTGGACCGTGTCGGCCAGTTCTGGATATCGCTCGAAGTCCGCGAGACGCGCGAACGCGTCATCTGGCGCGACGTGCGGTGCGTGCAGGTGCAGTGTGATTGATCGCATCGGTCAGGTCCCCTTGGTGAGTTCGGCGAGTGATGTGGTCCACGCGTGCTGGAAGTAGGCGATCTGCGCGTCATCGAGCAGCGCCGGTGGTGTGAAGCGAAGGACGTGTGAGGAGTTGAGCGAGTGGCAGGCAATGACACCGTTCTCGATCAGCTGGAGGGCAACCTCGCCCACCAGGCCGGGATCAGCGAACTCCACGCCGATGAGCAGCCCGCGCCCTCGCACGGTCGCCAGCCCCGGAATGGCGACCTCGCAGGCGTCCCGGATCGCGGAAAGCAGCCTGGCGCCGAGGTCTCGGGCGCGGTCAGCCGTGCGTTCCTCGATCATGGCGGTGACCGCCGCGGCGGCGGCTGCGCTGGCCAGCGGTGAGCCGGCGAAGGTTGACGTGTGCAGGTAAGGGTCCTTGGCAAACGGGGCGTAGGCCTCGCGGGTGGCCACCATTGCCGCGACCGGCATGACGCCCCCTGACAGCCCCTTGCCGACCAGGAGGACGTCGGGGACGACCTCCTCGGCGTCGCAGCCCCACCAGGTCCCGAGCCGGCAGAGCCCCGTCTGGATCTCGTCGACGACCAGCATCGCGTCATGGAGCCGGCAGGCCTCTGCAACCGCACGCAGGTAGCCGGCTGGCGGCACGATCACACCGGCCTCGCCTTGCACCGGCTCGAGGATGACGACCGCCTCGCCGGGGTGCTCGCTCAGGATGGCCCGCAGCGGGTCCACCTCGCCGTAAGGCACCACCGACGCATCCAACAGCGGTCGGAACGGCGCCTGGAAGACGTCGTTCGCGGTGAGGCTGAGGGCACCCATCGTCTTGCCGTGGAATCCGCGAGTCGTCGTGACGAGCTTGCTGCGACCGGACGCCCTGGCGAGCTTGATGGCGGCTTCGGTCGCCTCCGCGCCCGAGTTGACGAAGTGGACCAGGTCCAGGCCGTCAGGGGTCACGCTGGCCAGGAGCTCCGCTGCCTGCGCGGTCACCGGGTCGAACAGGGTCCGGGTGGCAAGCGGGTGCCGGTGGAGCTGGCGTTCGACCGCCGCAACCACGCCAGGGTGGCGGTGCCCGAGGATGAAGACGCCGTACCCACCCATGTCGAGGTAGCGCCTACCAGTCGTGTCGGTGATCCATGCGCCCTCGGACAGCTCCTCCGCCATCCCGCCGAGGAACTGCCCCACGGCTGCCCGACCGGAGCCAAGGTGGTCCCGGTACTGCCGCAGCACGGTTTCCTCGAGGGTTGGGGGCGCCGCGACTGCGGTCACGATGCGCGTTCCTCTTCGAGCGTGAAGTCAGCCGGCTCGGGGTCCAGCCCCTTGGCCTTGGCCCAGTAGGCGATCGAGCGGGAGAAGGCCCTGAGCAGCACGCCGTGGTCCATCCGGTCGGCCATCCCGAGTTCCGCCATCGAGGACGGCAGCGGCCTCGGCGCCTGCAGGAGCCAGGTGTTCTCGAGCATCTCGAGGAACACCTTGCGAAGAGCCGGAGTCAGGGCCTCGTCGAGCAAGGGCAGCAGCAATCGGTCAACCGCCTCGGCATCGATGAAGCGGGGGGTGGGCGGCGCGGCGCCCAGGGCGTTGCCCAGCTGCACGCTGGCCGCGACCATGTCGCCGGCGGTCAGTGCCTGGTCGCCTGCGGTGATCCAGTACTCCCCGCTGTGCACTCCACCGCGGACCAGTCGACCGATCGCCTCGCCCAGCACGTCGAGCGGAACGACGTCCGTCAGGGAGGTCGCGGAGCACGGGATGATCGGCACCATCCCGCGGGCGATCTGACCGGCCACGCGATGCAGCCCCTGGAAGGCGCTCATCCGCCCGGTGCGGGTGTCACCGATCACCACCGACGGGCGGATGATGACGCCACTCGCGTCACGAACTATCCGCTCGGCCTCGATCTTGGACCGGATGTAGGTCCGCGCACCCGCGAACCGCTCGTCGGTGTCGGAGGGCGGGTCGGCGACGAACGCGGTGCTCACGAACATCAGCGGTGCGGCGGCATCGTGGGCGAACTGCGCCACGTTGGCCGTGCCCGACACGTTTGCCTGGCGGATCTGCTCCGGTTCCACCTTCCAGTTGGTGGTGGCGGCAGCATGCAGGACCAGGTCCACGCGGCCGGAGAGGTTGGCATAGATCGCGGGGCTGAGGCCGAGGAGGTCGGCACCCACGGCGCCGTGCACCTCGCGCACCCGCCAGTCCGCGACCGGCGTCCGGTGCCGAAGGCAGATGACCCGGTGATCGATGCTGAGCTCGTCGATGAGGGCGCGGCCCACCACGCCGGTGGCGCCGGTGAGCAGGACGGTTTTCCGGTGAACCAACATGTGCTGCTCCTTTAGACGATCTCGAGGGGGGCGCCGGCAAGGTGCGCAAGCAGCGGGCCGGCCATCTTTGCTCGCGATGGCGGGTGGAAACCCAGTCCGTTGACGGCGGCGCTGAGATAGGCCACGTCGTCAGAGCTGATGAAGCTCATCCCTCCGAGCAGCTCCACCGCAGTGGGCACCACACGAGCGATGGCTGCCTGCACGGCATACCGGGCGATGAGGGACTCGGCCAGGAGGTCTCGACTGGTCTGACGCTCGGGCAGCTGGCGGGCGATGTTCTCGACCGCCTGCGCTGCCCCACCGATGTCGACGTAGAGCCGCAGCCGCTCGGCTTCGGGAATGCGCTCGTTGTCCAGGACGCGTTCCACGAGCGCCGAAGCCGCTCCGAGGTAGGAGCCCATCATCAGCAGCTCGAACCAGATGAACGAGCTGGTCTGGACATCGTCGAGCAGCTGCCCGGGCTCGACCTCGGTGCGCACGAGCATCTCCTCGCGCACCAGGACGTCGGTCAGCGCGACCTGGTCGCTCTCCGCCCCGGCGAGGGCGAACGTGCTCCAGAACGGTGAGACCTCGAGTCCCGGCGACGGCACGGGGATCAGGGCCACCGCGAGCTGGTCGCCGCTTCCCGTGGTGCGCGGGACGCGGACGCTGGCAGTGAGCAGGTCCATCGAGTGGGCCAGGCTGCAGGGGCGCTTGATCCCGCTGATGTGGATGCCGTCGCTGTCCTGGCGGGCCTGCATGGTCGGGCTGAGGATGCCTCCGTCGGTCCGGCCCTCGGCGAAGCCGCTGGCCACGATGAGGGAGTTCGTCGCGATGGCCTCCAGGACCATCCACTCCAATCCGGCCGACGTCTCGGAGAGTGCGACGAGACTGGCGACGGAGAAGTGGTGCATCGTCGTGGCCACGGCCAGTGACGGAGATCGCGAGCCAATCGCTCGTTGGATGCGCACGGCCTCGAGGGCCGTGACGCCGAGCCCCTTGTGCTCCGCCGGCACCAGCAGCCCTGGCCCGCCGTGGTGGCGGAAGGCGGCGATCGCCTTGCTCCCCGGCGCTTCGAGGTCCCTCAGCTCCTGGCCCTCGAGGAACCCATCGAGCCCTGGCAGGTAGTGGTCGAGCACGGCGCGCTCAGTGCGCAGAAAGGACATGGTCATTTCCCCCCCGGGAGTTATCCACCACCCGGCTGGGTGGATCCGACGAGGCATAGGTTGCTCACAGCGCAGACCTGCCCGGCAAGTCACCGTCCGAGACCTGGGAACCCGTGGACTTGTCCCCGTGGGTGGTGTACGCGCGAGACGATTTCGAGGCCGATCCGAGCGGGTTCTGGTCTGCCCTCTCGGCGTTTGACCGCACCCTCGACAACGGTTCTGGCTCCGGACCGGGCGTGGCAGATTTCCCGTCGAGGCGGGCGTGAAGCAACAGATCGTCCTGCCTCCAGCCGGGTCTTGCGCCCCTCAGGAGTCCAGACAGCAGCGTGGGGCGGACGGCCCCAAATGCACTCGACCATCCGCAAACACCCGCTGACGAGGTCGACGCGGGTGGATCTGCCCTCCGCGTCGGGGCCCCCGCGCGCGTCATCGGGCGGCGACCGAACGAGGACTCAGTGTGACCAAGGACACCGGCCGGAGAAATCTTTCGGCGCCGCGTAACCCCTGCTCAGCGGGGTCGTTGTCTGGGTGGTGTGGCTGGAGACCCACCCCCCGGCTCGTCTCCAGCCACACCACCTGAGACGGTGGTCGGCACAAGGCAGGGGTTTGTGTCGCCCGCCGTCTTAGCGGTCCCCAGAGCTGGTGAGTCGCATCGGTCAGCCAGCGCCGCCCAGCCGGAGCTGCCGTCAGATCGCGGCGCTCTCGTGGCTGTAGCGGGTCACGGCGGGGTTGGCCGCCTTCACGGCCTCGAGCCGGCGGTAGCCCTCACCCTGCGCGGGACGCGGGTCGGCCTCGCCCTTGTTGGGCCACAGCGACATCGCGCGCTCGGCCTGCGCCGTGATGGTCAGCGACGGGTTGACCCCGAGGTTCGCCGACACCGCCGAGCCGTCGACGACGTGCAGGTCGGGGTAGCCCCAGACCCGGTGGTAGCCGTCGATCACGCCACGCTCCGGGCTGGAGCCGATCGTCACGCCTCCGAGGAAGTGCGCGGTCAGCGGGATGTTGACGATCTCGCCGAGGCTGCTGCCGGGGAAGGCGCGCAACCCGCTGGCCTCGCTGAGCCGGACGGCGATCGCCTTCATCGCCTCCTGTCCGGCCGGGATGTAGGTCGGGTTGGGCTCACCGTGTCCCTGGCGGGAGGTCAGCCCCCGGCCGCCGAAGGGCCTCGAGGTGCCGTTGACGTGCAGCGAGTTGTCGCGGGTCTGCATGATCAGGCCAATGACCGTCCGCTCGCTCCAGCGGTACTGCGACAGCGACCTCAGGAACGTCACGGGATGCCTGACCACCTCGACGACGAACTGGACGGGCCGCGGCAGCTGCCCTCCCGGGACGAGCACCGTCGCCATCAGTCCCATCGCGTTGGAGCCCCTGCCATAGCGCACGTTCTCGACGTGCGTGTCTGCAGCCGGGTGGAACGACGACGTGATGGCCACCCCCTTGGACAAGTCCATCCCCGGCTTGACCTTCGTCATCATCACCCCGTTGACGGCCTCGGAGTTCGTCCGCGTCAGCTGCCCCAGCCGGCCGGACAGCCGCGGCAGCACTCCGGTCTGCCGCATGGCGTGCAGGAGCTTCTGGGTGCCCCACGTGCCACCGGCGAGGACCACCTGGTCCGCAGTGACGGTATGCCGCGCCCGCCGGACCCACGCGCCGCTCGCCTCGTGCGTCACGGCATACCCGCCTCCGCGGCGCGGTGCCACGCGGACGACGGTGCGCATCGGCTCGATGGTGACCCCGAGCCGCTCCGCGAGGGCGAGGTAGTTCTTGACCAGGGTGTTCTTGGCGCCGACGCGGCAGCCGACCATGCAGTTGCCGCACTCCGTGCACCCCGTGCGATCTGGTCCCGCGCCGCCGAAGTAGGGATCGGGGACGCGCTTGCCGGGCATGCCGTAGAAGACTCCGGTGGGCGTCTTGCGGAAGGTGTCCTCGACGCCCATGTCGCGGGCGGCCAGCCGCATCACGTCGTCGACGACGCCGTGGCACGGGGTGGTGACCACGCCCAGCATCGTCGAGGCCAGGTCGTAGTGGGGCGCGAGCTCGGTCTCCCAGTCGGTGAGGTCGCTCCACTGCTGGTCGGCGAAGAACGACGCCGGCGGGACATAGAGCGTGTTCGCATAGTTCAGGGAGCCGCCACCGACACCGGCGCCGGCCAGGACCATCACGTCCGGCAGTCGGTGGATCCGTTGCACCCCGAAGCATTTCAGCTTGGGCGCCCACAGGTACTTGCGCACGTCCCACGACGTCTTGGCGAAGTCCTCGTCACGGAACCGCCGGCCCGACTCGATGACGTGGACCCGGTAGCCCTTCTCTGCCAGTCGCAGCGCGGCGACAGAGCCACCGAAGCCCGACCCGACGACCACGACGTCGTAGTCGCTGCCCGGCGCGCTCGGGGTCATCGACGACCCCGCCTCATCGACGACCATGCCTCATCGACGACCCAGGGCCTTGAGCACCGTGAGCGCACTCGTCATCAGTCGGGCGTAGGTCTCCTCGCCCATGCCGCCGACCGGTGCGATCGGCAGGACGTACTGCGCCGTGACGTTCTGCGACTCGGTGTACTTCAGGATGCCCTCGCTGCCGTGACGGCGACCCACGCCCGACTGCTTCATCCCACCCATCGGGGACGCGATGCTCCCCCACGCGACGGCATACCCCTCGTTGATGTTGACGGTGCCGGTCTGGATCGCCGTCGCGATGCGGCGTCCGCGCGCCACGTCGCGGGTGAAGACCGCGGCGTTGAGGCCGTAGTCGGTGTCGTTGGCGAGCCGGATCGCCTCCTCGTCACTGTGCACGCGGTAGATCGACACGACGGGGCCGAACGTCTCGTCGTCGCGCAGCTGCATCGCGGCGGTGACGCCCTCGATCACGGTGGGCTCGTAGAAGTACGGACCCACGTCGGGGCGCGCCCGCCCGCCGGTGAGCACGCGGGCCCCCTTGGCGCGGGCGTCGTCGACGTGGGCGGCCACTCGCTCGAGCTGCTGCGCCGAGACGAGCGAACCCATGTCGCTGCCGTAGGCCAGCTCGGCCCCCAGCCGCATCTCCTCCACGGCCGCGACGAACCTGCTGGTGAACTCGTCGGCGACCGACTCGTGCACGAGGAGTCGTTCGATGGCGATGCAGAGCTGTCCCGCTGACGAGAAGCAGGCGCGGACCGCCCCGTCCACCGCCTTGCCGAGGTCCGCGTCGTCCGCGACGTACATCGAGTTCTTGCCGCCGAGCTCGAGCGAGTAGCCGACGAGGCGGCCCGCGACGGAGGACGCGACCGCTCGACCGGTCTGCGTCGAACCGGTGTAGCAGACGTAGTCGGTGAGGTCGACGACCGCCTGCCCGACGGTGGGGCCGTCGCCGAGGACGACCTGCAGCACCGACTCGGGCAGCCCCGCCTCGGTCAGTAGCTGCACGGCCTGGAGCGCCGTGAGCGACGCCTGCTGGTCGGGGCGCAGGACGACCGCGTTGCCGGCCATGAGCGCGGGGATCGCGTCGGTGATCGCGAGCGACAGCGGGTAGTTCCACGGGCTGACGATGCCCACGACCCCCCGCGCGTGGTGGTGGACCGTGCTCTGGGTGAGCACGGGAAAGAGCCCCGCCCGGCGCCGCGGACGCAGGTATGCCGCCGCGGAGCGGGCGTAGTGCCGCGCCACGAGGGCGACGTCGGCGACCTCCTCGAACGCCTGGCGACGGGTCTTGCCCGACTCGAGCTGGACGATGTCGAGCAGCTCGACCTGACGCTCGAGGACGAGGTCGTGGTAGCGCAGGAAGATCCGCTCGCGCAGCTCCATCGGCGTGCGCGCCCACGACCGCTGCGCCGAGCGTGCGGCGTCGACCGCGACGGCGACGTCCTCACGGGTCGACACCGGCAGCGACGCCAACGGCGCCCCGGTCAGCGGCGTGTGGCTCACGAACTGGGCAGCTCGTGGGGCCGCGACCACCCGGCGAGCCAGCCGTCGGGCGAGAGCCGGGTCCACGGCATACGTCGCGGTGGGATCGGTCTCGGGGTCGGCGATCAGGTCCGGAGCCATGCACGCAGCCTAGGTCCGTGGACCCTTGGTTACCAGCAGTAAGTTGGCGACCTTGCCCACATCCGCTGTCCGCAACCTGGGCGCCGCATAGGGTGCTCAGGTTGCGGAGAAGAGCGGCGGGTGCTCAGCTCCGCTGGTAGGGGGCGACGACGACCTCGACCCGCTGGAACTCCTTGAGGTCGGAGTAGCCAGTCGTGGCCATCGCCCGGCGCAGCGCCCCGATGAGGTTGCTCTTGCCGTCGGCGGTGCGGCCGGGGCCGAAGAGGATCTGCTCCAGTGGTGCGAGGGCCCCGACCTCGACCCGCTCGCCACGCGGCAGCTCGGGGTGGTGTGCCTCGGACCCCCAGTGGTGCCCGCGACCCGGGGCATCGGTGGCGCGCGCGAGCGCAGCGCCGAGCATCACGGCGTCGGCGCCGCAGGCCACAGCCTTGACGATGTCGCCGCTGTCGCCCATGCCGCCGTCGGCGATGACGTGGACGTAGCGACCGCCGGACTCGTCGAGGTAGTCGCGACGGGCCGCGGCCACGTCGGCGATCGCGCTCGCCATCGGCGCGTGGATGCCGAGGGTGCGTCGCGTGGTGTGCGCGGCTCCCCCGCCGAAGCCCACGAGCACACCTGCGGCGCCGGTGCGCATGAGGTGCAGGGCTGCCGTGTAGGAGGCGGCCCCGCCGACGATGACGGGGACGTCGAGCTCGTAGATGAACCGCTTGAGGTTGAGCGGCTCGGCGCGGCCGGAGACGTGCTCGGCGCTGACGGTCGTGCCGCGGATGACGAACAGGTCGACCCCCGCGTCGACGACGGTCTTCCAGAACTGCTGGGTGCGCTGCGGGCTGAGGGCACCGGCTGCGGTCACTCCGGCCTCGCGGACCTGGCGCAGCCGCTCGGTGATCAGCTCCGGCTGGATCTCGGCCGAGTAGATCTCCTGCATCCGTGCGGTCGCCAGGGCGGGGTCGAGGGTGGCGATCTCGGCCAGCAGCGGGGTCGGGTCGTCATAGCGGGTCCAGAGGCCCTCGAGGTCGAGCACCGGCAGACCGCCCAGCTTGCCGAGCGCGATGGCAGAGTCGGGGGACATCACCGAGTCCATCGGCGCCGCGATGACCGGGATGTCGAAGTGGTAGGCATCGATCTGCCAGCCGACGGACACGTCCTCCGGGTCGCGGGTGCGCCGCGAGGGCACCACCGCGATGTCGTCGAAGGAGTAGGCCCGACGGCCGCGCTTGCCTCGGCCGATCTCGATCTCAGTCACCGCGCAAGGCTATCGGGCGCCCAGACCCGTGCGCGCTTGACGTCCCGTCGCCGAGTGAGGGGGCGGCCGGCGACGGGACGCCCTTTATCGTCACAGCGACCGTGGCCGGCCGGTTGCAACGACGTATCTGGCGATCCCCCTGCTCGAAACGCGGAAGCGCTCGTGTCGTCACCCTAGGTTGCCCGCGCGCCCCGCGACTCACCCAGATTGCGTATGCCCGCCCCACACGGGCGGGTGAGGTGGACGCTAGGAGCGGGCTGCTGCGGAGGCGCTCACCAGGCCGTGACCGAAGAAGGAGGTCCAGCCGTCAGAGCCGCCGTAGCACCTGAGCCGTTCGTCGGCGGGCCCGAGCGGCTGCCAGTCCGCGGGGCAGGCCATCGTCGTCGCGCCACGCTCCAGCGCTGCCTTGACGGCGCTGGGCGACCAGCCCGGGTGGCGCTGGACGATCAGCGCCGCGACGCCCGTCGCGTGCGGAGCGGCCATGGAGGTGCCGTTGAGGTACACGTAGGTCGCCCCGTTGTCGATGACCGTGATCCCGGGGAAGACCGCCTCGAGCGGGTCGAACCCCGCCCAGATGTCGCTGTCCGGGGGCACGGCACCCAGGATCGCGTCCTGGACGGTTCCGGTGGCCGAGAAGTAGTCGCCACCCGGCGCCGCGACGTCGCCGCCCACGCTGGAGTAGTCCGCGATGTTCCTCGTGTAGCCGGGGTAGCCGACCGGGCCGGTGGCCGAGACCGTCACGGCGCCAGGCAGCTCAGCCGGCAACACCCGGCAGCTGTTGTGAACCACCCGCTCGATGGGGGTGTCGTCGGGCCCGTCGGGAGAGATGGCGTCCAGGACCGGGTGCCTGAGGTCAGCCTGCTCGTTCCCGTTCGAGGCCACGATGAGCACGCCGCGCTGGCGGGCGTACTGCGCGGCCGAGGCGATGTCGGCCGCGAACGCCCGCTGCTGGGCGTCGTTCCCGCAGTAGTAGAGGTAGGGGTCGGCGAACAGGCTCAGGTTCACCACGTCGAGCTGCCGGTCCCCCGCGGCACGCAGGGCATCGGCGACGGCGTAGGCGAAGCAGTAGCCCGGCATCGTGCAGGCCTTGAGCGCGACGACGGTGGCCTTGGGCGCGATCCCGGCGATGCCGATGCCGTTGACCGGGGCCGCGATCTCGGAAGCCACGTGCGTGCCGTGGCCCGAACGGTCATAGACAGCGGTCTTGTTGGTGCAGTCGCCGTTGCCGGCCTCGGCGGCTTCCGCAAGCCCCGCGAGGATGGCGGGGTCGTCGCTGCGGATGAACGAGCAGGACGAGGCGAGGTCCAGGTTGGGCGTGATGTCCGGGTGGCGGAAGTCGATCCCCGAGTCGATGATGCCGACGCGAACGCCGGAGCCGTCCGCCAGCGCCCGGGTCGCGTCGTTGGCACCGATCAGGGCCATGTCCCACTGGCAGGCGGCCAACGGTTCACTGCTGGGAGCTGCGAACACGCCGTCCCACAGGTCGTGGCAGATCGCGGTCAGCTCACCCGTCGTGGCGGCTTGGGTGCGCTGGGTGGCCCCCACCGCGGTGCCGGTCAGAGCGGTCGTGGCGAGGGCGACCGCGGAGAGTGCGGTCAGGAGTCGCCGGTGGGATGTGCGCATGGTCCACCTCCGGGCCCGGTGCCCTCGCGCGKCGAGGGCACGACCACGCTAGGACGACCCCCCTGCACACGGATCGACCAGAACGCGTAGGAGACGTGTGCCGGGTGGCCACCACCCGGCATACCTCGGCTTGCTGGCTCGGCTGGGTCAGCGCCCGCTGTAGTTGGGGGCCTCGACGGTCATCTGGATGTCGTGGGGGTGGCTCTCCTTGAGGCCCGCCGAGGTGATGCGGACGAACCTGCCCCGCGCCTGGAGCTCGGGGACGGTGTGCGCACCGACGTAGAACATCGACTGGTGGAGGCCGCCGACGAGCTGGTGGACGACACCGGACACCGGGCCGCGGTAGGCCACCTGGCCCTCGATGCCCTCGGGGACGATCTTGTCGTCGCTGGTGACGTCGGCCTGGAAGTAGCGGTCCTTGGAGTAGGACTTCTTGCCGCGCGACGACATCGCGCCGAGCGAACCCATCCCGCGGTAGGACTTGAACTGCTTGCCGTTGACGAAGATCAGCTCACCGGGGCTCTCCTCGCACCCGGCCAGCAGAGAACCCAGCATGACCGTGTCGGCGCCGGCGACGAGCGCCTTGGCGATGTCGCCGGAGTACTGCAGGCCACCGTCGCCGATGACCGGCACCCCCGCGCGGCGACAGGCCAGCGACGCGTCGTGGATGGCCGTCACCTGCGGCACGCCCACCCCGGCGACGACGCGCGTGGTGCAGATCGAACCGGGACCGACGCCGACCTTGACCGCGTCGACGCCCGCGTCCACAAGCGCCTGGGCACCCGCGCGCGTGGCGACGTTGCCGCCGATGGCCTGGACGTGTGCAGTGGCGGGGTCGGCCTTGAGCCGGCGGATCATGTCGAGCAGGAGGCGGGCGTGCCCGTGTGCGGTGTCGACGACGAGCACGTCGACCCCGGCCTCCATGAGGGTGGTCGCCCGCTCCCACGAGTCGCCGAAGTAGCCGACGGCGGCCCCGACCATGAGGCGTCCGTGGTCGTCCTTGCTGGCGTCGGGGAACTGCTCGGACTTCACGAAGTCCTTGACGGTGATCAGACCTGCGAGCCGGCCCTGGCCGTCGACGAGGGGCAGCCGCTCGCGCTTGTGCTGGCGCAGCAGGGCGGTGGCGTCCTCGCGGGAGATGCCGACCGCGCCCGTCACCAGCGGCATCGGGGTCATGACGTCGCGGACCCGGGTGGTCGCCCACTCGGCGACGGGGGTGAACCGCAGGTCGCGGTTGGTGATCATGCCGAGCAGGGTGTTGTCGGGAGCCACGACGGGCAGGCCGGAGACGCGGTACTCGCCGCAGATCCGGTCCAGCTCCTCGAGGGTGGCGTCCGGACCGATCGTGATGGGGTTGCTGATCATCCCCGTCTGGGTCCGCTTCACGAGGTCGACCTGGTAGGCCTGGTCCTCGATCGAGAGGTTGCGGTGCAGCACGCCCAGGCCGCCCTGGCGGGCCATCGCGATGGCCATCCGCGACTCGGTCACGGTGTCCATCGCGCTCGAGATGAGCGGGGTGCGCAGCGAGATCTCGCGGGTGAGGCGTGCGGTGGTGTCGACCTCGGACGGGATCACGTCGGTCTCACCGGGCAGGAGCAGGACGTCGTCGTAGGTCAGGCCCAGCTTGCCGAAGGGGTCGTGCTCCTCGGGCTCGGGAGCGGACTCCGGGGCTGGGGCGGGAGCGGACTCCTGCAGGCGCCGAAGGTCATCGAGGTCCACACCAAGGCTCATTGCCCAATCGTAACGGGCGCCGACCCCACCCCCTGACCGACCTCCCGAACCGCCCGAAGACGGACTGCGCCGGCACCGTCCAGCATGCGGGACAACCCGCATCCCTCTGCGCGGCCTTGAACAAGTCCTTACGTTCCAGCCCTGTTTCCGCAGGTCACAGGGCGGTAGCGTCCGAGACGTGCGGCACCGTGCCGCAGGAAGAAGAGGGACGACATGGCTGAGTTGTCACGGCTTCCAGGACCGGTTGCCGACCTGTGGGAATGGCAGCTCGACGGTTCGTGTCGCCAGATCAACCCAGAGGTCTTCTTCCACCCCGAGGGCGAACGTGGGCCAGCCCGCCGCTCCCGCGACACCCAGGCCAAGGAAGTCTGCCTGGCCTGCCCGGTCCTCAAGCAGTGCCGGGAGCACGCGCTGCGGGTCCGCGAGCCCTACGGCGTCTGGGGCGCGATGACCGAGGACGAGCGCGAGGCGTACTACGCCGGCCACGCCGTCCCGGCCGCCAGCTGAGCGACCTACACTCGGCTGCGTGAGCAGCCCCGTCGAAGTCCCCATCCGTGACGAGTCCATCCGGCTCGGGCAGCTGCTCAAGCTCGCGGGCGTCGTCGACGACGGCGCCATGGCGCGGTCCGTCATCGAGCTCGGCGAAGTCACCGTCGACGGCGAGATCGAGGTCCGCCGCGGCGCCCAGGTGCGTCCCGGCCAGACCGTCGGGTATGCCGGTCAGCGACTGACCGTGGTCACCGACGCCTGAGCCGGTGGCTCAGTCGGCGACGACGAGCAGGGCACGCAGCATGTCGCGCGTCTGCGTGCTGACCGGCCAGGAGTCCCTCGCCTTCCAGTCGACGGTGAACCGGTCGGCGCAGACACTGCTGAGCTCGACGAGCCGGCCGTCTCCGGTCATCCCCCGCACCACGAAGAGCGAGCTGCCGGCCGTGCAGGAGCTGCCGGGGACCGCGCTCGACCCGGCCCTGGCGAGGTCGGCGTTGAGCTGGGCGAGCTGTGGTCCCCCCATGACGTTGACCCGGATGGCGCGGTACCGCGGCACCGTCGTGAGTGTGGGTCGTGGGTGAAGGCAGGCCGTGGCCTTCTCCAGGACGGTCCCCCGGGGCAGGCTCGGTGCAGCGGCGACGGGCGAGGCCGGGGGCCTGGCGAGGAGGGACGGGCACCCAAGGAAGCCGGCGCCGGTCTCTCCCGGTCCGGACCGTTCCTCCGCCGACTGCTCAGCCAGCGCGACGTAGTAGCTCGCCAGGGCCGGCCAGCCATTGCACGCGAGACCCTCGTTGGCATAGGTCGTCATGCTGCCGTCCTTGCCCTGCAACACCATCCGGAAGGCTGGTCCTTGCGGGAGGGCAGCGCACTCGACGCCACTGGTGCGTGGCTGCAGCGTCAGGGCGTCGACGGCCGGTGGCACGCTCACGGGGGCATCGGGCGGCAGCGAGCCAGCCCAGACCGAGCCCTCGTCGGTCTGGGCGCAGACCAGCACGGCCGCGACGGTCTGGCTGAGCGGCTGGCTGCGCTCGACGGGCGGTGACGGCGGTCCGAAGGAGGTCCGGCAGGCCAGCGCGACCGGTGCCGAGGGCGGCGGCGTCGGGGCCACCCCGTCCCCACCTCGCGAGACCAGCCCCCCGACCAGGGCCACCACCGCCAGGCCGGCCCCGGCGAGAGCCCACCCGCGCACACCACGCAGCCACCCGGCATACGACCTCGGAGGGTCGACGAGACCGTTGACGGAGGGGTCCTGGGGCGGCAGGGCCGCGAGGGTGGCACGCAGTCCCTCCTCGTCGAGGGCGAGGAGCGCGCCCACGGTCGCCAGAGCATGCACGCGGTGTCGGTGCACCGCGGCGACGCCGTCGTCGAGGGCGTCGGCGATCTGGGCCTCGCTCAGGCCGTCGAAGGACCACAGCACGAGCGTCGCGCGTTCGCGACGGGACAACCCGGCGAGCGCGGCGAGCACGTCCGCCTTGGTGGGAGGGGGTGAGGCGGTGCCTCGCGGCCCCACGGGTTCGGCGCGGTCGTCGTGGCCGCGACGAAGCGGCCGACGCCGCAGGTAGCCCGCCATCAACGCCCTGCGCAGCTCCGCGTCGTATGACCCGGCGCCGACCTCGGACAGGTGGTGCCACTGCGGCCAGCTCCGGGCGAGGGTGGCGCGGACGAGGGTCTCGGCACCCCGGTCGTCACCGACCAGCAGCCACGCGGTCCGCAGCAGGTCGGCGCCCCGGGCCACGACGTACTCGTCGAAGCTGGGGGGTTCGGCGAACCGATCCGCCATGGGCCACCTCGCTCTGCGCCACCCGCTCTGCGCATCGTATGCCGCCCCGACACGACGAAGGCCCGTCCCCGCTGTGGGGACGAGCCTTCGTGAGGTATGCCGGGTGACTCAGTGACCGTGGCCGTGACCGTGGCCGCCGGCGGACTGGCCGTCCTCGTCTTCCTTCTTCTCCACGACGAGCGTGTCGGTGGTGAGCACCATCGACGCGATCGAGGCGGCGTTGACGAGCGCGGAGCGGGTGACCTTGACCGGGTCGATGACCCCGGCCTTGATCAGGTCGCCGTACTCACCGGTCGCGGCGTTGAGGCCGTTGCCCGGGGTGAGCTCGCGCACCTTGGAGACGGCGACGTAGCCCTCCATGCCGGCGTTCTCGGCAATCCAGCGCAGCGGCTCGGCCGAGGCCTTCTTGACGATGAGCGCACCCGTCGCCTCGTCGCCCTCGAGGTCGAGGTCGTCGATGACGGTGGAGGCGTGGACGAGGGCCGAGCCGCCACCGGCGACGATGCCCTCCTCGATGGCCGCGCGGGTCGCCGAGATGGCGTCCTCGATGCGGTGCTTCTTCTCCTTGAGCTCCACCTCGGTGTGGGCACCCACCTTGATGACGCAGACGCCACCGGCGAGCTTGGCGAGGCGCTCCTGGAGCTTCTCGCGGTCCCAGTCGGAGTCGGTGCGCTCGATCTCGGCCTTGAGCTGGTTGACCCGGCCGGTGACGTCGTCGGAGTTGCCGGCGCCGTCGATGATCGTGGTGGTGTCCTTGGTGACGACGACGCGGCGGGCCTGGCCCAGCACGTCGAGGTCGGCCTGGTCGAGCTTGAGGCCGACCTCCTCGGAGATGACCTGGCCACCGGTGAGGGTCGCCATGTCCTGCAGCATCGCCTTGCGACGGTCGCCGAAGCCCGGCGCCTTGACCGCAACCACGTTGAACGTGCCGCGGATCTTGTTGACCACCAGGGTCGACAGCGCTTCGCCGTCGATGTCCTCGGCGATGATCAGCAGCGGCTTGCCGGTCTTGACGACCTTCTCCAGCACCGGCAGGACGTCGGCGATCGCCGAGATCTTGCCCTGGTTGATGAGGATGTAGGCGTCCTCGACCACGGCCTCCATGCGCTCTGCGTCGGAGACGAAGTAGGGCGAGATGTAGCCCTTGTCGAACTGCATGCCCTCGGTGAACTCGAGCTCGGTGGTCGCCGTCGACGACTCCTCGACGGTGATGACACCGTCCTTGCCGACCTTGTCGAAGGCCTCGGCGATGGTCGACCCGATCGTCTCGTCCTGGGCGGACAGCGCGGCGACCTGGGCGATCTCTTCCTTGCCCTCGATCTCGCGAGCGGTCTCGAGCAGCTTGGCGCTGACGGCCTGGACCGCCGCGTCGATGCCGCGCTTCAGGCTGGCCGGGGCGGCACCTGCGGCAACGTTGCGCAGGCCCTCCTTGACCATGGCCTGGGCGAGCACGGTGGCCGTCGTGGTGCCGTCACCCGCGATGTCGTTCGTCTTGGTGGCGACCTCCTTCGCGAGCTGGGCACCGAGGTTCTCGTAGGGGTCCTCGAGCTCGATCTCACGGGCGATGGTCACGCCGTCGTTGGTGATCGTCGGGGCGCCCCACTTCTTGTCGATGACGACGTTGCGGCCCTTCGGGCCGAGCGTCACCTTGACCGCGTTCGCGAGCGCGTCAACGCCGCGCTCCAGCGACTTGCGGGCGGAGTCGTTGAACTCCAGCGTCTTAGCCATGAAAGTCCTTCTCTAGCAATCGGATTCAGGGGGATTGAAGGCAACGTGCCCTGTATGCCGGCAGGCCGGCATACAGGGCACGTCACTCACGCGGTGCGGATGCTCAGCCGACGATGGCGAGGATGTCGCGGGCGGAGAGGATGAGGTACTCCTCGCCGCCGTGCTTGATCTCGGTGCCGCCGTACTTGCTGTAGATGACCCGGTCGCCGACGGTGACGTCGAGCGGGACGCGGTTGCCGTTGTCGTCGATCCGGCCGGGACCGATCGCGAGGACCTCGCCCTCCTGGGGCTTCTCCTTCGCGGTGTCCGGGATGACGAGGCCAGACGCGGTGGTCTGCTCGGCCTCGACGGACTTGACGACGATGCGGTCTTCGAGCGGCTTGATGGAAACCGACACGATGATGACCTCCCCTTCGGGAATGTCGAAGATGGACAGGTGGATGGTGCAGGTCGTGCTGTGGTGCTGGGTGCAACTGTGCTTTTGGTGGAGCAGTCACGGCCTGGCGGTCGCCGTCGCGGGGATCGACCGACTGGCTGCGTTAGCACTCGGCGAACCGGAGTGCCAACGCAAATCTAGGCTCGCGGTTAGCACTCGGTCAACTCGAGTGCCAGAGTTTGTCGGCGCGTTCGCCACCAGCGGACGAGGGAGGGGTGGGAGACCGACAAACCAGTTGCCGGGCGGGTGCTGCGGGCGGCAGGGTCAGGCAGGTGACCGACGCCCCCGAGACCTCCGCCGAAACCTCCCCCGAAGTCTCCCCCGAAACCTCCCGCGACATCTGCGCCGCGCTCCTTCGAGCGTACGACGAGCAGCTGCGCGAGGAGAGGGAGGTGCCCTCGTCGTTGGCCACCGCCCGGCTCGGTCCGCTCGTGCTCGCGACGTTCATGGGCGGGCATGGCTTCATCACCTACCGCACCCTCGACACCGACGCCGGACCGGCCACCGGGGACTCGGTCGCCCAGCTCGTGGAGCAGGCCCTCGCGCACTACGAGGCGATGCCCGAGATCACCGCGGTCGAGTGGAAGTCACGAGGCCACGACCGCGCCCCCGGCCTCCACGAGGCTCTCGTCGCTCACGGTTTCACCCCCGACGAGCCGGAGTCGATCATGATCGGCGAGGCCCGGCTGCTCGCCGTCGACGTCGAGCTGCCGGCAGGCGTCGCCATCCGACGGGTGACCGAGGAGGGCGACATCCGGGCCATGTGCGCCATGCAGGCCGAGGTGTTCGGCGACGACGAGGACGAGGCCAGGGACCATGCGGACCAGATCCTGCACCGGCTGCGGACCCGCGACGACATGGAGATGTGGGTGGCCGAGCACGACGGCCAGATCGTCAGCGCCGGTCGTCTCGAGCCCGTCGCCGGCACCGAGTTCGCCGGCATCTGGGGCGGCGCGACGCGACCCGAGTTCCGCGGGCGGGGGATCTACCGTGCCCTGACCGCTGCCCGGGCACGCTCGGCCATCCGCCACGGCAAGCGCTACATCAACAGCGACTCGACCGAGTTCTCCAGGCCGATCCTCGAGCGCTCCGGATTCCTCAAGGTCTCCACGACCACGCCCTACGAATGGCGCCGGCGCTGACTCATGCAAAAGGCGAGTTAGCGCCGCGGACGGGCGGCGCTAACTCGCCTTTTGCATGGATTGGCGCCGCCGCGGGTGGCACGGTCAGCACTGTGCGTACGACAGAATGCCCGGCATGGATCTGGCCCTGCTGCGACGGCTGACCACCGGCGAGGGCTGGGGTCTGCTGCAGTCCCTCCCGCCCTACGACGAGGCGGCCGCCCTGGCCCTGCAGCACCGGTTGCGGGCAGCCGGGTTCGACCCTGACCTCGTCGCGGCCGCCCTCAACCAGGCCCGGCTCCGTGCCAAGGCCCACGACAAGTTTGGCGAGTTCGCCCGCGGCATGGTGCTCACCTCCGACGGGCTCGAACAGGCGACCCGGCTGGCGGTGGCCGCCCAGCACGCCCAGCGCTACCGGGCCGCGGGCATCCACACGGTGCACGACCTCGGCTGCGGCATCGGTTCGGACGCCATGGCGATGGCGGGGCTCGACCTGCGGGTCAGGGCCATCGACGCCGACGAGGTCACCGCGGGGATCGCGGCGGTGAACCTGCGGCACTGGCCGGACTCCACGGCATACCAAGGGCTGGTGGAGGAGTTCACCGCGCCCTCTGGTGAGGGCGCGCGCGGGGTGGGGGCGTGGCTCGACCCGGCAAGGCGCACGCCCGGCGTGGCCGACGTGAGCGGCCGCACCCGGAGGATCTTCAACCTCGCCGAGATCTCGCCCTCCTGGACCAGCGTCCAGAAGGTCGCCCGCGCGCTGCCGGCGACCGGGGCCAAGCTCAGCCCTGCCTTCCCGCACGCGGCACTTCCCGTGGGCGCCGAGGCGCAGTGGACGTCGTGGGAGGGCGACGTCGTCGAGTGCGTCGTCTGGTGGGGACCGCTGGTGCGGACGGCTGGGCGCACCGCGGCCCTCCTGCGCGCCTCCGGACCCGCCGTGGTCGTGACCGAGGCAGACGGGGACGGCAGCACTCCCCCGCTGCAGAACCTCGCCGCCGTGGGCGGCTGGCTCTACGAACCCGACAAGGCGGTGCTTCGGGCCGGTCTCGTGGGAGCGCTGACGGCCGCGACCGACGGTGCCGAGCTGGACGCGGGGGTCGGCTACGTCGGGTCGAGCCGGTCCGTCGACGTCCCCTTCGCCAAGCGGTATGCCGTGGTGGAGGCGATGCCCTTCAACGTCAAGGCGCTGCGTGGCTGGCTCCGCGACCACGGCATCGACCGGCTGACCATCAAGAAGCGCGGCGTCAGCGTCGACGCGGACCTGCTGCGTCGCCAGCTGAGACTGCCCGCCAAGGGGCACAACGAGGCGATCGTGATCCTGACGAGGGTGCGCAGCAACCAGGTGGCGATCATCGTCCGACCCGCCTGACGGTTCGATGTCAACGCGCCGGGGATCGCCGGCGCGTTGCGATCGAACGGGGGCGTATCCGGCGAGTCAACTGGAGGCAACTGAACGCACTCCCGGCCAAGCGGTGCCCGAACACGCCGGGAGTTGGCCCTGCGCCGTTACCATCTCGTATCCTCGGCGGCGATGCCTTCCCCTCACACCACCGGCTCCGGCCGCCACCGCGCCACCAGGACTCGCCGCACGGCGATCCTGTCGGGCCTGTGGCGACGCCCCAGCCACCGGTCTGCGCTCAAGGGTCTCGGCGTGGCCGCCTCAGCCCTCGGCGTCGCCACCGCCTTCGCGGCCCCGGCCGCCATCCCGGCCCTCGAGCTGACGTCGGCCCAGGTTCGACCCCCGGTCGAGGCGCGAGCCGAGGCCGTGTCCGCACCGGCCAGGGTCACTCGCTACGGCGTCATCGGGTTCACCGCGCAGGCCGACCCGGCCGCGAGCCCCAAGGCCAGCACGCCGGCGGCGCCGGCCCGCACCAGCTCCGCCGTCTCGCGCAACACCTCGCGCGCGGGCCTGTCCAACGTCGGCGGCATGACGCCCAACGCGATCGCCGTCATCAACGCGGTGAAGCAGCAGTTCCCCGCCTTCGACGGGCAGTTCGGCGGTTACCGTGCGGGCGACCCGGGAGACCACGGCACCGGTCACGCCGTCGACATCATGTGCAGCACGACCGAGGGCAACGAGATCGCCAGCTTCCTGCAGGCCAACGCCGGAGCGCTGAACATCAAGTACCTCATCTGGCGTCAGCGCATCTGGTACCCCGGCGGCCCATGGCAGGGCATGGCTGACCGTGGCAGCCCCACGGCCAACCACTACGACCACGTGCACGTCTCGGTCCTCTAGGACAGTTCCGGGTCCCGCTGCGCACCGCGGTGCTGCACCGCCGCCGCTCCCGCCTCACTCGCCGCCCTGACCGCCTCCTCGCGGGTGGCACCGCGGGCCAGGGCCGCCGCCAGCGCCCCACAGAACGCGTCGCCGGCACCGGTGGTGTCCACGACGTCCGCCTCGTCCACGGGTATGCCGTCGGACCGCTCCCCGTCCCAGCTGCACCCGGCTGCGCCGAAGGTCACCAGCACCGAGGTGGGCGCGGCATCGCTGTCGGCCAGCTGGAGGGCCTCGTGCTCGTTGACGACGAGCGGGTCGGCGAGGGCCACGACATCGCGCGGCAGGGCGGCATACGGTGCGGCGTTGACGACCACGCGCGCCCCGCGCCCGTGGGCGGCGCGCGCGGCAGCCGCGACCGTCCGAAGGGGCACTTCGAGCTGGACCAGCAGGACGTCGCCCGGTCCGAGGTCGGCCAGGTGCTCCGGCAGGTCGTCGGCGGTGACATGGGCATTGGCGCCGGGGATCACGACGATGGAGTTCTCGCCCCCGTCGTCGACGGTGATCCAGGCCTGGCCGGTGGGACTGGCCTCGACGATGCGGACTCCGGAGACGTCGATGCCGCGGGACGAGAGCCGGCGCAGGTAGGCCCGGCCTGCCTCGTCCGACCCGACCGCCCCGACCAGCCGCACGAGCGCGCCGGCTGCGGCGGCTGCGACGGCCTGGTTCCCGCCCTTGCCCCCCGCGTACCGGTGCAGTGGGCCGTCGGCGAGGACGGTCTCGCCGGGACTGGGGTGCCGCTCGACCGCGGCGACGAGGTCGGCGTTGAGCGAGCCGAGGACGACCACGAGCCCCATCAGCGCATCCCCCCGCTGACGGTGTCGAGCCACAGGGTCGCGTAGCGCTGGGCGTCCACCTCGAGGCAGACGTCGAGGGTGGACCGGGCCGGGCCGTGCGGGTCGTGGGCCAGACCTCCGGACCAGTCCCGTGAGTCGACGATCGTGCGCCCCCGAGACCAGGTGCCGGCGAGCTCGACGCGCACCGGGAGCCGCTCGCGGCGCACCCCGGCAGGTTCCAGGACGGCGCAGACGGCCCCGGCGTCACCGATCGTCGCGTCCGCGGACCCGAACCGCTCGCACTGGAACTCGATGAGGCGCCCGGCCAGCTCTGCCGCGTCGTGACCGCCCGGTGCCGCCAGGGTGCGAGCGGTCTCGAGGGTGATCCGCGGCGCGTAGAAGACATCCAGGCCGTACATCGTGACCGGGATGTCGAGCTCGGCACAGGCATCGAGCACCACCGCAGCGGCCTCCGGGTCGTGGAAGACGTTGAACTCGGCGGAGGCCGTCGCATTGCCGACCTGGACCGCCCCGCCCATGAAGACGATCTCGCGAATTCCCTTGGCAACACTGGGATAAGTGCGCAGGAGGAGGGCGATGTTGGTGAGCGGTCCGAGTGGGACGAGCGTGACCCGGTGGGCGTCGTCGGTGTGGCCGGCAGCCTCCAGGAGCACGTCACGGAGCAGCTCGACTGCATGGCGTGAGTCGGCGCGGCGTTCGGACCTGGCCCAGTCGAGGTCGCCCATCCCGTCCTGGCCGTGCACGTGCCTGGCGTCGACCGGGTCCTCCAGCAACGGGCGTTCGGCACCCCTGGCCACCGGGATGTCGGGGCGCCCGGCCGCGTCGAGCACCGTGAGGGTGTTGGCCACGACGGCGTCCACCGCCGCATTGCCCCCCACGCACGTCACGGCACGCAGGTCGAGCGCCGGATGCAGGGCTGCGAGCAGCAGTGCGCAGGCGTCGTCGACCCCGGTGTCGACGTCCAGGACGACAGGAATGGCCATGTGGCGATCCTGCCAGAGGCGGGTTGGTGGCGGTCCGGTGCGGGGTTTCGTCGCGGCCGCGGAGGCGGGGTAGGTTCCGTGCGTGACTGCTCATCCGGCGCGCCACGCCCGCCTCCTCCTGGTCGGCCTGGCGGTCGCGGCGCTCCTGGCGAGCGCAGGCTGCAACACCGGAGGCCCAGCAGGGTCCACCGGTTCGACCGGCTCCCCCGGGTCCACTGGGTCCGGCGGGTCCTCAGCCGGATCGGGCACGAGCTCGACCTCATCGAGCTCCTCGAGCACGTCCACCCCTGCCCCCACCTGTGGCGAGCAGCTCGCGGCGGCGATGACCGCGGCCCAACGGGCCGGTCAGCTGCTCATGGTCGGGCTCCAGCCGACCGGCAGCTCCCGCGCGCTCGCCGCCCAGATCAAGAGGCAGCGGCTGGGCGGGGTGATCTACCTCGGTGGATGGTCCGGCGGGGCCGAATCCATGGCCACCATCTCCACGCGACTGCGGACTGCTGCCGCGCACGGGCTGTTGGTGGCCGCCGACCAGGAGGGTGGGCAGGTCCAACAGCTGCGCGGTCCCGGGTTCACCCGGATGCCTTCGGCCCGCACCCAAGCCACCTCCAGCGTTGCCCGCGAGGAGCAGAACGTCGAGGAGTGGTCCCGCGAGCTCGCGGCCGCCGGCGTGAACGTCAACCTGGCGCCGGTGGCGGACACCGTGCCCTCGTCGCTGGGCGCAGCCAACCAGCCGATCGGACGCTACCGCCGCGACTTCGCCCCCGGTTCGCCGACCACCAACGCGACGTATGCCGCGGCCTTCGTCCGCGGGACCCTCGCCGCCGGCATCGCGCCGACCCTCAAGCACTTCCCCGGACTGGGTCGCGTCACCGGCAACACCGACGTGACGAGCAGTGGCGTCACCGACCACACGACCGACGCCGACGATCCCTACCTCGCCCCGTTCGCGGCAGGGATCGCCGCCCACGCGCCGATCGTCATGGTCTCCTCGGCTCGATACCCCAGGCTGGACCCTGACAACGCGGCGATGTTCTCCAAGGCCGTGGTCACGGGACTGCTGCGCGACACGATGGGCTTCACGGGCGTCGTGATCACTGACGACGTGGGTGCCGCCAAGGCGGTGTCTGCGGTCCCCGTGGGCCAACGCGCCACCCGGTTCATCGCGGCCGGTGGCGACATCGTCCTGACCGCCAGGGCCTCGCAGGCACCCGCCATGCTCAGGGCGATTGCCGCCAAGCGGGCTGCCAGCCCGACCTTCGCGGCCCAGGTGGATGCCGCGGCGGCGAGAGTGCTCGACCTGAAGGCCGACCTCGGCCTCGTGAAGTGCAGCTGAGCGGCTCTACGACTGGATCTGCGTCACCGGCATCGAGGAGTCCGCAGGCAGCCCCAGGTCGGAGGGCGCCCGTCCCTTGAGCACCATCTGCGCGCCCAGCGAGGCGACCATCGCACCGTTGTCGGTGCACAGACCGGGCCGGGGCACGCGCAACATGATGCCCGCCGCGTCGCAGCGCTCCTGGGCCATGGCGCGCAGCCGGCTGTTGGCCGCCACCCCGCCACCGATCTGGAGGTTCCTGACGCCGTGCTCCTTGCAGGCCAGGACTGCCTTGCGGGTGAGCACGTCGGTGACAGCCTCCTGGAAGGACGCGGCGACATCGGCCACCGGCACCGGCTCCCCTGCCGCCTCGCGGGCCTGCACCCAGCGGGCCACCGCCGTCTTGAGCCCGGAGAACGAGAAGTCGAACCGGTAGCGCTCCATGTCGCGCCCTGTCGTCAGCCCCCGCGGGAAGTCGATCGCGAGCCGGTCGCCCTCCCGCGCCATCCGGTCGATGTGCGGCCCGCCGGGGAAGGGCAGTCCCAGCACCCGCGCGACCTTGTCGAACGCCTCGCCCGCAGCGTCGTCGATCGTGGACCCCAACGATTGGATGTCGTGGGTGACGTCGGGCACGAGCAGCAGTGACGAGTGCCCACCCGAGACGAGCATGGCCAGGGTGGGCTCGGGCAGCGGGCCGTGCTCGACGATGTCGACGGCGACGTGGGACGCAAGGTGGTTGACGCCGTAGAGCGGGACCCCCAGCGCGACCGCCAGCGACTTGGCGGCGGCGACGCCCACCATGAGCGCCCCGGCCAGGCCGGGCCCCGACGTCACCGCGATCGCGTCGAGGTCGGCGAGCCTGACGCCCGCCTCGCGCGTGGCACGTTCGATCGTCGGGACCATCGCCTCGAGGTGGGCGCGGCTGGCCACCTCGGGGACCACGCCGCCGAACCTCGCGTGCTCGTCGACACTGCTGGCGATCGCGTCGACGAGCAACGTCTCGCCCCGCACGATGCCCACGCCTGTCTCGTCACAGGACGTCTCGAGTCCGAGCACGAGCGGCTGGTCGGCACTCACCGCGCCACCTCCTGGAGGGTCAGTCGCATCACGTGGGCATCCACGTCACCCGGCTGGTAGTAGCGTCGTCGGACGGTCAAGATCTCGAATCCCCTTGACTCATAGAGCTTTCGGGCCGGTCCGTTGTCGGCGCGCACCTCCAGCATGAGGTATGCCGCGTGGTCGGCCTGCGCCCGCGACACCAGCTCCTCGAGGAGCCGGCGGCCGAGGCCGCGACCCTGGGCGCGGGGCGCGACGGCCATGGTCATCACATCCGCCACCTCACCGCCGAGGTCGACTCCGGCATAGCCGACGACCGCTCCCTCGCCATCCTCCTCGACGACGTAGGAACGTCGGGGGCGCGCAGCGAGCTCGGACCAGAGGCTCCCCGGCGACCAGGCGTCCTTGGGGAACAAGTCGTGCTCGATGTCGGTCACCGCCTCGATGTCGGTCCACCGCAGGTCCCTCACGGCTTCGCCCGCTCTGCAGTCGTGAGGGCGTCGGGCCGTCGCAGGTAGAGGGGTTCGACCGGCATCGGCCAGCCGTTCTCGATCCCTTCGCGGGCAGCGCCCGCGAGGACTCCGGCGTCCACGTCGAGCACGTCGACGGGTCGCTCGAAGAGGTCCGGGTAGAGCACCGGCCCGCGACCGGCCGTCGGCAACGCGCGCAGGGCTTCCGGCAGGTCCGCCGGGCGGTCCACCGCCGGGTCGGTGACGCGCGTCGCGCGGCCTGCCTGCACGGCATACCGGGCCCAGTAGACCTCCTTGCGGCGGGCGTCCGTGGCGACGAGGAGCGCACCGTCGCCCACCCGTCCGGCCGCGGCCCTGGCGAGCACGTCGAGGCTGCAGACACCGTGGACCGCGACCGCGCGGGCGTGGGCGAAGACGAGCCCCGTCGTGATGCCGACGCGCAAGCCGGTGAACGGGCCAGGACCGGTGCCGACCACCACGTCGGTGACGTCGGCAGGCCTGGCGCCGGTCGAGTCGAAGCACTGCTGCATGAGGGGGGCGAGGCGTTCCGTGTGCCCGCGCGCGTCCAGGACCGTCGCGGTCACCGCGTGGTCGCCACCGTGCAGACCGACCGTGATCGCCGTCGTCGACGTGTCGATGGCCAGGATGAGCATCAGGCGACCCCACCGAGCGCGGAGAGGTCGGCGTCGGCCCACCGGATGCCGTGGGTCTCGACGCGGACGCGGCGGGTGTCCTCGCCGGACAGGGTGACCTCGATGCGGTCCTCGGCCAGGTCCTCGGCCAGGCCGTGACCCCACTCGACGACCGTGACGGAGTCCTCCAGCGCCGTGTCGAGGTCGAGGTCGTCGAGCTCGGCGAAGCCGCCCAGACGGTAGGCGTCGACGTGCACGAGCGCTGGACCCCCGACCAGCGACGGATGGACGCGGGCGATGACGAAGGTCGGCGAGGTGATCGGGCCCCGCACCCCCACTCCCTCGGCGAGGCCCTGGGTCAGCGTCGTCTTGCCCGCGCCGAGCCCGCCGGTCAGGACGACGAGGTCCCCCGCATGCAGGACCTGCCCCAGCCGGACGCCCCAGGCCCGGGTGTCCTCGGCGGTGGGCAGGTCGGGGCTGACGAGGTCAGGCACGGCTCTGCCCGCGTCGCGCCCTCGCGACGCGGCGACGCTTGGCCAGGTCGGTGACCGTGCGCCGGACCCGCGGCTTGCGCGCGACCTCGATGCCTTCGGCCGCAGCGCGCATCCCGCGCTCGATGAGGCCCTCGAACTGCTCGTTCAGCACCTCGGGGTGCTCGAGCATGATGATGTGCCCGGCCTCCTCGATCACCACGTGCTCGGCGCCCGGGATGAGTCGGACGATCTCCTCGCTGTGGTCAGGAGGGGTGAGCACGTCGTGAACTCCGTTGAGCACCAACACCTCCACGCCGTGGAAGTGCACGAGCGCGTCGCGCTTGTCGTGCTCGTCGAAGGTCGGCAGGAAGTCCGCCATCACATCGAGCGGGGTCCCGAAGATCATGTCGGCGGTCAGCCGGACCGCGATGGGCGGCACCGGTGACGCGAAGCTCCACCGCTCGACGAGGAACTCCTCGATGTCGCGGCCGGCGCGCAGGGCGGTCCGGACCAGCCCGGGCCGCGACGAGAGGCGGTCGAGGACGCCCGGACCGAAGCGGCCCACGAGCTTGCCGAAGTACTGGCCGAAGCCGAGCGACACCAGCTGGGCGCCACCCGCGCTGGTCGCGACGAACGCCGTCGCGACGACCCGGTCACGGATCAGGTCGGGGTGCTGGTCGGCGAGCGCCATCGTCGTCATGCCACCCATCGAGTGACCGATGAGAACGAGCTGGCCCTCGGGCGCCGCCTCCTCGATGACCCGGTGCAGGTCGCGGCCGAGCTGGTCGATGTCGCAGGACGCCTCGCTGCCGCGCCCGGAGCGCCCGTGCCCGCGCTGGTCCCACGCGACCACGCGGTGGCCGTCGCGGACCAGGGCCTTGCGCTGCAGGACCCAGCTCTCGAGGCTGAGGCAGAAGCCGTGGGAGAAGACGACCGTCGGCTTGTCGGGACCCGCGGCGTCGGCCGCCGGCTCGTCGATCTCGACGTGCAGGGGCACGCCGTCGTCCGCGACGACCACGAGCTCCTTGTCAGGCGTGTGGGCGTAGGCGCCGACGGGAGCCAGCACGGACAGGCGCGCGTGGCGCTCCTTGCTGACCCGGCCCGCCGCGATGCCGGCCGCGGTGGCGACTCCGGCGGCAGCCAGCCCGATCCCGAGACCGGCGAGGCTGCGGTTGGTGGGGCTCACTGTTCACCCCCGAGGTAGACCCGCGGCACCCTCGCACCGACACGCGTGACGATCTCGTAGTTGATCGTGTCGATCGCCGCGGCCCAGTCCTGCGCGGTCGGCTCCCCGGCAGCGCCGACGCCGAACAGGATGGCCTCGTCCCCTGCCTCCGCACTGCTGTCGGGACCCAGGTCGAGGACGAACTGGTCCATGCAGACCCGTCCCGCCACGGCATACCTGCGGCCGCCCACCTGCACCGGGCCGACGCTGGTGGCGTGCCGCGGCACGCCGTCGCTGTAGCCCATCGGCACCAGACCGAGCTTGGTGTCCTGGGTGGTGGTGTAGACGTGGCCGTAGGAAACGCCTTGTCCCGCAGGGGAATCCTTGACGCTGGACAGGCGGGCGACCAGCCGCATGGCCTCACGCAGGCCGAAGTCCTCGGGCGCCCCCAGGTCGGGGACGGGCGAGAGGCCGTAGACGGAGACTCCCGGCCGCACGAGGTCGTAGTGGGCGGACGGGTTGGTGAGCGTGGCGGCCGAGTTGGCGAGGTGCCTCACCTGGGGCGTCAGGCCGGCGCGCTCCGCCTGGGCGACGATTCCCTCGAACCGCTCCTGCTGGGCCCGGACCGTCGGGTGCTGCGGGGCGTCGGCATAGGCGAAGTGGCTGAACAGCCCCACGAACTCCACGGCGCGCTCCGCCTGGGCGGATGCCAGCGTGGCCAGCAGGTCGTCGAGATCGGAGTCCCAGGCGCCGTTGCGACCGAGGCCGGTGTCCACCTTGAGGTGGACCCGCGCCGTTCGCCCGGTATCGGTTGCAACGCGGAGCACCTGGTCGAGGGCCCAGGTCGTGGACACGCCGAGGTCGACGCCGAGCTCGACGGCTTCGACGAAGTCCTGACCCGGCACGTGCAGCCACGACAGCAGCGGCGCGTCGATCCCGGCGCGACGCAGCTCGACGGCCTCGGGCAGCTGGGCCACGCCGAGCCAGGTGGCTCCGCCGCGCAGGGCGGCCCGGGCGCTGGGCACCAGGCCATGGCCGTAGGCGTCGGCCTTGACCACCGCCATCACCTCGGCGCTGCCGGCCAACCTCTTGAGGGCCGCGACGTTGGCGCTGATCGCGGACAGGTCCACCTGGGCGCACGCGGGCAGCCCCGGCGGGGCCGGGGCTGGGGGGGTGCTGCTCGTGGTGTCGCTCATCGCCGCCCAGTCTTTCACGAGCGTGGGAGTCAGCGCGTGAGCAGGTGCGTCGGGGGGTGGCGCGCGGGAGTTCACCGGCTGGGGCGTCGCTTCCTCATGCAAAAGGCGAGTTAGCGCCGCCCGACCCGGCGCTAACTTGCCATTTGTATGAGATCCCTGCAGTCAGCGCGTGAGCAGGTGCGCGACGGTCGCGGGTATGCCGTGGGCGACGGCGAGCGCGCGCACCGGGCCTCCCGGATTGGCCCGGTCGGCAGACACACCGTGCACGAGGGCGCCCAGGCTGCCCGCGTCGAGCGGGGTCAGCCCCGAGGCGAGCAGGGCGCCGCAGACTCCGGCCAGCACGTCCCCGGCCCCGGCCGTCGCGAGCCACGCGGGCGCCTCGTTCTGCGAGCGCACCGGCAGACCCGACGCCGCGGGCGGGACGACGAGCGTGGTGGCCCCCTTGAGCAGGACGGTGGCCCCGGTGAGGTCGGCCGCGCGACGCGCCTGGCCGAGCGGGTCCGACTGAACCGCGTCACGCGTGGTCTCGGAGCCTTCCAGCCGGGTGAGCAACCGGGCCAGCTCGCCCGCATGCGGGGTGAGCAGCGTCGGGCCGTCGCGTCGCCCGTCGACGAGGTCGAGACCGCCGGCGTCGACGAGCACCGGCAGGTCGGAGCCCAGGGCGGCACGGGCGACGTCGAGCTGGGCCTTGCTGCCCGCGGCCCGGGAGGCAGTGTCGAGGCCGGGTCCGACCACCCAGGCCTGCACCCGCCCCTCGCCGTGCACGGCCTCGGGGATCGCCGCCCGGACCAGGCCGGTCGGCGTGGGGGTGCCGACGTAGCGCAACATGCCCAGGCCGGCACCGACTGCGGCCGCGCAGCACAGGATTGCCGCCCCGGTGTAGTCCTCGCCGCCCGCAACCACCCCGAGGACGCCGCGCGAGTACTTGTCGTCGGTGGACGTGGGGACGGGCCACAGGCGCCGCACGTCGGCGAAGTCGAGGCGTTCGACGTCGGGGGGTCCGTCCACGTCGAGTCCGATGTCGATGACTGTGAGCCGACCCACGGCAGCCTCGGTCGCAGGGAGCAGGTGCACCGGCTTGGCCACTCCGAAGGTCACCGTCTCATCGGCGAAAACCCCTGTGTCCGAGGCACTTTCGCCTGCCGGGTCCTGACCCGACGGGAGGTCGACGCTGACGACGTAGGCCGACTCGGGGATGGCGTCGACCCACGCCACGGCCGCCTCCGGCAGGCCTGGCCGACCTCCGATCCCCAGCAGTCCGTCGATCACGAGGTCAGCATCGGCGAGCGGGACCGCCCACTCGCCGTCCGCTGCCACGACCGTCACGGCGGCCGCCAGCCACGATGCCGAGTCGCCGATGGCCAACGGCCAGTTCCCTTGCAGCGCAAGGCAGTGGTAACCGTCCTCCGCAAGGTGGGCCGCGGCATACAAGGCATCTGCGCCGTTGTTGCCCGGCCCCGCGAAGACAACGACGCGGGTGCCCCTGGAGGCTTTCAGGCGGGCGCGGCACACCTCGGCGAGCCCTGCGGCGGCACGCGCCATGAGCTCGCCCTCGGGGAGCTCTCCCATCAACGCCTCCTCGGCCGCGCGGACGCGCAGCGCGGACCACGCCCTCAGCACGCCGACTCCCTCAGCACGGGCCCGCCCTCAGCACAGCTCAGCCTTCCGCGATGACGACGGCCGAGGCGATCCCCGCATCGTGGGACAGCGAGATGTGCATCGCGTGCACTCCCAGGGCCTCGGCGCGGGCTTCGACGGTGCCGGTGATCTGCAGGTGCGGGCGGCCGTCGTCACCGCGTCGCACCGTCGCGTCGTGCCACTGGAGGCCGACCGGCGCGCCGAGCGCCTTGGCCAGCGCCTCCTTGGCGGCGAACCGCGCGGCGAGCGAGTTGAGCGGCAGGGAGCGCTCCTCGTCGGTGAAGAGGCGGTCGAGCAGGCCGGGCGTGCGTTCGAGCGTCTGCCCGAAACGCTCGACGTCGACGACGTCGATCCCGACTCCGACGATCACCGGATCAGTGCCCGCTCACTCGATGGTCGCTCACTCGACGGTGACGCTCTTGGCGAGGTTGCGGGGCTGGTCGACGTCGAGGCCCTTGGCCGAGGACAGGTGCAGCGCGAAGACCTGGAGCGGCACGACGGTCAGCAGCGGCGCGAGCAGCGGCGACGTCGCGGGCACCCGGATGACCTCGTCGGCGAAGGGCACCACGTCCTCGTCGCCGTCCTCGGCGACCACGATGGTGCGCGCGCCGCGGGCGCGGATCTCCTGGATGTTGGAGACGACCTTCTTGTGCAGCTCGTGCGGGGTGCCCGGGCCGGGGACCACGATGAAGACCGGCTGCCCGGCCTCGATGAGCGCGATGGGGCCGTGCTTGAGCTCACCCGCGGCGAATCCCTCGGCGTGGATGTAGGCGAGCTCCTTGAGCTTGAGCGCGCCCTCCAGGGCGACCGGGAAGCCGACGTTGCGGCCGAGGAAGAGCACCGAGCGGGTGTCGGCCATGAACCGGGCGATCTCCTTGACCCGGTCCATCCGGCCGAGCAGGTCCTCGAGCTTGGCCGGGATCTCGTGGAGCTCCTTCATCACCGACTGCGCGTCGTCGGCGAAGGTGCCGCCACGCAGCTGGGCGAGGTAGAGGCCGAGGATGTAGCAGGCGGTGATCTGGGCGAGGAAGGCCTTGGTCGAGGCGACCGCGATCTCGGGACCGGCGTGCGTGTAGAGCACCGCGTCGGACTCGCGCGGGATGGTCGAACCGTGGGTGTTGCAGATGGAGAGGGTCAGCGCGCCGAGCTCGTGGGCGTGCTTGACCGCCATCAGGGTGTCCATCGTCTCGCCGGACTGGCTGATCGAGACGACCAGGGTGCGTTCGGTGGCGATGGGGTCGCTGTAGCGGAACTCGTGGGCGAGGGAGACCTCGACGGGGATCCGGGTCCAGTGCTCGATGGCGTACTTGGCGACCATGCCGGCGTAGGCCGCGGTGCCGCAGGCCACGATCGTGATCCGGTCGACGTTCCGCAGCTGGTCCTCGGTGATCGACATGTCGTCGAGCACGAGCCGACCGTCGATGTCGGTGCGACCCAGCAGGGTGTCGCCGACGGCGTGCGGCTGGTCGTAGATCTCCTTCTCCATGAACGTCGCGTAGCCGCCCTTCTCGGCGGCGGCGGCGTCCCAGGTGACCTCGTAGTGCTTGCCCTCGGCCGGCGTGCCGTCGAAGCCGATCACCGAGTAGGAGTCGGGGGTGATCGTGACGATCTGGTCCTGACCGAGCTCGAGGGCGTGGCGGGTGTGTCCGATGAAGGCCGCGACGTCCGAGCCGAGGAAGTTCTCGCCCTCGCCCAGCCCCACCACGAGCGGGCTGTTGCGGCGGGCTCCGACGACGACGCCGGGGCTGTCGGCGTGCACCGCCAGCAGCGTGAACGCGCCCTCCAGGCGGTTCACGACGTTCTGCATGGCCTCGGTGAGGTCACCGGTGGTGGCGTACTCGCGGGCCACGAGGTGGGCTGCCACCTCGGTGTCGGTCTCGCTCTCGAAGACCGCACCGTCGGCGAGGAGGGCGCTCTTGAGCTGGTGGAAGTTCTCGATGATGCCGTTGTGGATGAGGGCGAGCTTGCCGTCCTGACCGGCCCGGTGCGGGTGGGCGTTCTGGTCGGTCGGACCGCCGTGCGTCGCCCAGCGGGTGTGACCGATGCCGGTCGTCGCTCCAGGGAGGTGGTCGGCGTCGAGAGCCTCCTGGAGGTTGACCAGCTTGCCGGCGCGCTTCTCGCTCGAGACCCCGTCGGTGGTGACGAGGGCGACCCCCGCCGAGTCGTACCCGCGGTACTCCAGGCGGGCCAGGCCCTCCATGACGACGTCCAGCGCTTTGCCGTCCGCGTTCGGGCCGACGTATCCGACGATTCCGCACATGGGAGGCAGCCTAACCGTCGACCGCCTCCGGCACGCCATCAGCAGGCCTGTGCGCGGACGCCGGGCCGGGGCGTGCCCTCGGTGAGCAAGAATGGCGCCCGTGAGCCACCCCGCGAACGGCAACGGCGCCCTCCCCTCGCCCTACGTCGAGCTGGACCGTGCCGCCTGGGCCCGACTGCGGGAGAACCAGCCGCTCAACCTCGACGCCGACGACGTGAGCCGGGTCCAGGGACTGGGCGAGCGGGTCGACCTCGCCGAGGTCGAGGAGGTCTACCTCCCCCTGTCGAGACTGCTCAACTTCTACGTCGGCGCGACGGCCGGGCTGCACCGGATCACGGGCGACTTCCTCGGCGAGAGCCCTGCGAAGACGCCCTTCGTCATCGGGGTCGCCGGGTCGGTCGCCGTGGGGAAGTCCACGACCGCGCGCCTGCTCAAGGAGCTGCTGTCCCGCTGGCCGGGGACACCGGAGGTCGAGCTCATCACCACCGACGGGTTCCTCTACCCCAACGCAGAGTTGGAGCGTCGACACCTGCTGCAGCGCAAGGGTTTTCCCGAGTCCTACAACCGTCGAGCCCTGCTGCGGTTCGTGGCGGAGGTCAAGTCCGGCAAGGCCGAGGTCAGCGCGCCGGTCTACTCCCACCTGACCTATGACATCGTCCCCGGCGAGAGGGTCGTCGTGCGCCAGCCCGACGTGCTCATCGTGGAGGGGCTCAACGTGCTGCAGGCGCCGCGGCTGCAGGAGGACGGCCGCACCGGCCTGGCCGTGAGCGACTTCTTCGACTTCTCGGTCTACGTCGACGCCCACCTCGACGACATCCGGCAGTGGTACGTCGAGCGGTTCCTGCGGCTGCGCGAGACGGCCTTCGCCGATCCCCATTCCTACTTCCACCGCTACGCCGTCCTGTCCGACGAGCAGGCCCGCGACACCGCCGCGCGCATCTGGCGGGAGATCAACGAGGTCAACCTGCGCGAGAACGTGCTGCCCACCCGCAGCAGGGCCACCTTGGTGCTCGCCAAGGGCAAGGACCACAGCGTGCGTCGCATCCGTCTCCGCAAGCTCTAGGTGCCGTCTGTCGCGTGGCCCGCCACGCGGCATACCTCGCCTCCGTCCCCCGCTCCGCGCATGATGGGGGTATGCCGTCCGCTTCCGACCGCGAGCACCCCACCGCCGCTGCCACACGCACCGAGCACGACTCGATGGGAGACGTGGAGGTACCCGCCGACGCGCTGTGGGGCGCCCAGACCGCGCGGGCGGTCGAGAACTTCCCGATCTCGGGCCAGCCCGTGCCGGCCGGGGTGATCCACGCCCTCGCGCTGCTCAAGGCCGCCGCCGCAGAGGTCAACGCCGAGCTCGGGGTGGTCGACCCCGCCATGGCCCAGGCCATCGCTGCCGCGGCCTCCGAGGTGGCACAGGGAGGGCACGACGACCAGTTCCCGATCGACGTCTTCCAGACGGGGTCGGGCACGTCGACCAACATGAACGTCAACGAGGTCGTCGCCCGGATCGCGCACCTGGCGACCGGCGACGCCGTGCACCCCAACGACCACGTCAACGCCGGGCAGTCGAGCAACGACACGTTCCCGAGCGCGCTGCGCATCGCGGCCACCCTCGCCGTGCACCGCGACCTCGCTCCCAGTCTGCTGCACCTCGCAGAAGCGTTGCGGGCCAAGGAGATCCAGTTCGTCGACGTCGTCAAGGCCGGCCGCACTCACCTGATGGACGCGGTGCCGGTGACGCTCGGACAGGAGTTCGGCGGCTATGCGCGGCAGGTCGAGCTGGGCGCCGAACGCGTCGTCGCAGCGGCACGGGCAACAGCCGAGCTACCCCTGGGCGGCACGGCTGCCGGGACCGGGCTGAACGCGGCTCCGGGGTTCGCGCCGGCCGTCATCGAGCGGGTGAGCACCCGGACCGGGGTGGTCTTCCGCGAGGCCGCCGACCACTTCGAGGCGCAGTCCGCGCAGGATGCCGTCGTCGAGCTCAGCGGGGCGCTCAAGGTCGTCGCCGTGAGCCTGACCAAGATCTGCAACGACCTGCGCTGGATGTCCTCCGGCCCGCGGTCGGGGCTCGGAGAGATCCACCTGCCCGACCTGCAGCCCGGGTCGAGCATCATGCCCGGCAAGGTCAACCCGGTGCTGCCCGAGGCCACCTTGATGGCCTGCGCCCAGGTCATCGGCAACGACACGGCCATCACACTCGCCGGAGCCTCGGGCGCCTTCGAGCTCAACGTCATGCTGCCCGTCATGGCGCGCAACATCCTCGAGTCCGCCTCGCTGCTGGCTGCGACGTCCCGACTGCTCGCCGACCGCTGCGTGGCAGGCATCGAGGCCGACGTCGAGCGCGCCAAGGACCTGGCCGAGGGGTCGCCGTCGATCGTCACCCCGCTGAACCGCTACATCGGCTACGAGGCCGCTGCCGCCGTGGCCAAGCAGTCGATCAAGGAGCGTCGCTCCATCCGCGAGGTCGTCATCGAGCGGGGCCACGTGGCCAGCGGCGAGCTCACCGAGCAGCAGCTCGACGAGGCGCTCGACGTGCTGGCCATGACCCGCCCGCCCCGCTGACCCCAGCCTGCGCCGACCGAACCGAGACGAGATCCCAGCTCTCGGGCTCCCCGGGCGGTGGGAAGGCCGAGAGCTGGGATCTCGGAGTCAGTCTGGAGCGTGGCTGCTCAGTACCAGTGCGGTGAGCGGCTCTGCCAGAAGTCCAACGCGCCGCACGGCGTGCCGTAGGAGCTCTTGATGTACTGCAGGCCCCAGCGGATCTGGGTGGCCGGGTTGGTCAGGTAGTCCGCGCCGACGGTGGCCATCTTGGAGGCCGGCAGCGACTGCGGGATGCCGTAGGCGCCGGACGAGGAGTTCGTGGCCTTGTAGTTCCACCCGCTCTCGCCCATCCAGAGGCTGTCCAGGCAGCTCCACTGGCTCTGGTCGAAACCGAACTCGGGGAGCAGCGCGCGAGCGGCGGCGCGGGGGTCGTTCTGGGCGTTCTCGAGGATGGCCTGCTTCTTGGCCTCGAGCGCCTTGCGAGCCTTCTCGCGGGCAACCTTCTCGGCGGCTTCGCGGCGCGCGGTGGCGACGGCCTGGGCCGCGGCGATCGCGGCGATGCGGTCCTTCTCCTGCGCAGCGGCGATGCTGGCGTTGGTCTCGTTGCGGTCAGCGGCCAGCCGCGCGGTGTCCTCGATCTGGGCATCGGCGAGCTCGTTCGCCTGGGCGATCGCCTCGGTGCTGACGGTGAACGCGGCAGCGCCGGTCTGGCGCTGGTCCGAGGCCTGGTAACCGGCGGCGGTCGTGGCGATGACCGCCAGCAGCACGCTCGAGGTCACGGCGGGACGACGGATTGCCTTGGTGAGGGCGGAGGGTCGAGAGGCTTTCCTGCCGTGGGCCGCACCATGGCGGTGCCGACCCTGGTAGGGCTGACTCATACGGTTTCCTCCAAAGGAAAGGCCACCGCGTACGTGGTGGCCTCAATCGGTGCCGGGGGGATGTCTTTGCCAAGTCGCCCAACCCTGCGCAGCCCCACAGGCTGCGTAGACACAAAGACGGCGTCCCGGCACGTTATGAAACCGAGACTTTACCCGACCTTGGAAGACGAACTCCAATCGCCTCCATACCATTGGGGCCCTTGTGACGGGTGTGACAGCAGATTCATCCTTTTGGGGGAGGCACACCGCCCTGTGAGCAGGGCGATGTGCCTCCGGACACATCGGCAGCGCCTCGGTCAGACCTCCAGGCCCTCGAGCAGGTCGGTCACCAGGGCCGCAATCGGACTGCGCTCGCTGCGGGTGAGGGTGACGTGGGCGAACAACGGGTGCCCCTTGAGGGCCTCGATCACGGCTGCCACCCCGTCGTGCCGCCCGACCCGCAGGTTGTCCCGCTGGGCGACGTCGTGCGTCAGCACCACTCGTGAGTTCTGGCCGATGCGCGAGAGCACGGTGAGCAGCACGTTGCGCTCCAGGCTCTGCGCCTCGTCGACGATCACGAACGCGTCGTGCAGGGAACGACCCCGGATGTGGGTCAGCGGCAGGACCTCGAGCATCCCGCGGTCCATGATCTCCTCGACGACCTCGTGGGAGACCAGGGCGCCCAGGGTGTCGAACACCGCCTGGGCCCACGGACCCATCTTCTCGGACTCGGAGCCGGGGAGGTAGCCCAGCTCCTGGCCACCCACGGCATACAGGGGCCGGAAGACGACCACCTTGCGGTGCTGGCGTCGCTCCATGACCGCCTCGATGCCGGCGCACAGCGCCAGCGCGGACTTGCCGGTGCCGGCCCGCCCACCGAGCGAGACGATGCCCACGTCCGGGTCGAGCAGGATGTCGAGGGCGATGCGCTGCTCCGCGCTGCGGCCGTGCAGCCCGAACGCGTCGCGGTCGCCGCGCACCAGCCGGATCTGCTTGTCGGCGCCGACCCGCCCCAGACCGCTTCCCCGCGGCGAGAGCAGGACCAGGCCGGTGTGGCAGGGCATCTCGGCGGCCGCGGCGTTCTCGATGCGGCCGTGCTCGTACAGGGCATCCATCTCCACGGTCGTCACGTCGAGCTCGGCCATGCCGGTCCAGCCGGAGTCGATCGCCAGCTCGGCGCGGTACTCCTCCGCCTCGAGGCCGACGGCCGACGCCTTGACCCGCATGGGCAGGTCCTTGCTGACGACGGTGACGGCGAAGCCCTCGTCGGACAGGTTCTTGGCGACCGACAGGATCCGGGTGTCGTTGTCCCCCAGCCGGAAGCCGGCCGGCAGTGAGCTCGGGTCCGTGTGGTTGAGCTCGACGCGCAGGGTGCCACCGTCGTCGCCCACCGACACGGGGGCATCGAGCCGTCCCTCACTCATCCGCAGGTCGTCGAGCAGCCGCAGCGCCTGACGCGCGAAGTACCCCAGCTCCGGGTGGTGCCGCTTGGCCTCGAGCTCGGTGACGACCACGACCGGCAGCACGACTTCGTGCTCCTTGAACCGCAGCATGGCGCGCGGGTCGGACAGGAGGACCGAGGTGTCGAGCACGAACGTCCGGAACGCGGGCGCCTGGGGCTTGCCCTTCACCTTCGGCACCGGCATGGCGCGAGAGGCTCCGGCGCCAGCAGGGGTGCTGGCGGTGCGCGGCGATGAGCTGGAGGAGGTACGACGGGTGATGTCGTGGTTCGAGGCCAATGTCTCTCCTTGGCACAGCGCGCGCTCGGCGCGATGCGCCTACTCGCGAACGACGTGCCGGGACCAGGCTCTCCCACTGCGGTGGAGCCGGTTCCGGCCCTCCGCACGGAGCTGGATCTGCTCCATAGGTCGGCCTCCCCGAACGTGGGACGGGTGCCCCGCGTCACTACGGACGGTACGACCGTGTCCGGCCCGCGCGACGCAACCACGCCGCATGTCGTCGCATGTCGTCCAGAGTTGGCCCGTTGGCCCGATGCGCGTCTCAGGAGTTGGTATGCCGTGGAGCTCGGCTAGTTGCCGAACCTTCTGTTGCGGTCGGCGTAGGCGCGCAGCGCGCGGAGGAAGTCGACGTGCCGGAAGTCGGGCCAGTAGGCCTCGCAG
This sequence comes from Pedococcus sp. P1_H8, assembly GCF_056405175.1. Classification (NCBI taxonomy): domain Bacteria; kingdom Bacillati; phylum Actinomycetota; class Actinomycetes; order Micrococcales; family Intrasporangiaceae; genus Pedococcus; species Pedococcus sp. P1_H8. The sequence goes on along the minus strand of NZ_JBFUCP010000007.1, from coordinate 25,154 downwards.
AAGTAGAACTCGCTGTGCGCGCTCTGCCACAGCAGGAACCCGGACAGCCGCTGCTCACCCGAGGTGCGGATGACGAGGTCGGGATCGGGCTGGCCCTTCGTGTAGAGGTGCTCGGCGATGTGCTCGACCTGGAGCGTCTCGGCGAGCTCCTCGATCGTGGTGCCGTTCGCGGCGTGCGCGACGAGCATCGACCGGACCGCGTCGGTGATCTCCTGGCGTCCGCCGTATCCGACGGCGACGTTGACCGTCATACCCTTGACGCCCTCGGTGAGGTCGGCGCTCTCCTTGAGGCGGCGTGCGGTCTCGGCGGGCAGCAGGTCCAACGACCCGACCGGGTTGATCACCCAGCGCTTGGTCTGGGCCAGGTCGCTCACGGTGTTCTCGATGATCGACAGCAGGGGGACGACCTCCGCCGCCGGCCGGCTGAGGTTGTCGGTGGAGAGCAGCCACAGGGTGACCACCTCGACGCGCGCCTCGTCGCACCAGTCCAGGAACCCCGCGATGTTGTCGGCCCCGGCCTGGTGGCCTTCCTTGGTGCCGTGGCCGCGGGCCTTGGCCCACCGGCGGTTGCCGTCCAGCATCACGCCGACGTGCCGGGGAAGGGTCTCCCGGGAGAGGCGACGGCTCAGTCGCCGCTCGTACGCGGCATACAGGAGGTCGGACAACGCCACGGTCACTCCTCGCCTTCTCCCGAACTGCACACGACCCACTCGGTCCCAACGCACCACGCTACCCCCGTGCGCCCCGCGCGGTCAGGCAGGATGGCGACCATGTCGCCCGCGCCCGGATCCTTCTACCAGCTCGACGAGACGGCAGTGGGAAGCAGCACCGTGACCGCCACGCCCCACACCGCGGGGCCGTGGTCCGCCGAGGCCCAGCACGGCGGGCCGCCCATGGCGCTGATGGCGCGCGAGGCGCAGCGGCTGGGCGACGGGTCGCGGGTGGTCGCCCGGGTGACCTGCGACCTGCTCGGACCGGTGCCCGTGGCGCGGCTGCGGGTCATTGCTCGCGTGATGCGGCCGGGGCGGTCCGTCGAGCTGGTGGAGTGCGAGCTCGTCGACCTGGCCACGTCGCGTGCTGTGGCGCGGGCGGCCATGTGGCTGGTGCCGCGCGTGGAGTCGGGGCCGGTGGCGGGGTTGCCCGCCCTGCCTCCAGGCCCTGCCGAGGGCGTCACGCTGGGTCGGCCGCCTGGCTGGCACGCCGGCTACCTCGACGCGATCGAGTGGTCCTGGGTCGAGGGCGCCTTCGCGCAGCCCGGACCTGCCAGCGTCTGGATGCGTCCGCGGGTGACCCTCGTGCCCGATGAGCCGCTGTCACCGCTGCAGCGGCTCCTCGTGTGCGTCGACTCGGCCTCGGGGGCCAGCGCCGCGCTGGACATCCGCGACTGGCAGTTCATGAACACCGAGCTGACCGGCCACCTGGTCCGGGAGCCGGATGGGGAGTGGATCGGCCTGCGGGCCGAGACCACGCTGGGTGGTGGTGCCGCAGGCTTCGCGCAGGCAGAGGTGTTCGACGAGCACGGCTTCGTGGGGCGAACGGCGCAGGCGCTACTGGTGCGACCAGCGGTACGGAAGTGACGGACCGACCAGACTCCGAGCCCCTCGATGAGGCCAGCCTCACAACCTACGCTCAGGTAACCTACGCGACCGTAGGTTACAGTGGTGGCATGACTACGGCACCCGCCCCTCGCTCTCAGCAGGGACCCATCGAGTCAGTCGTCGCTGCGGTGAAGCCGCACCTGCGCGGCTGGCTGCACGCCGGCATGGTCCCCCTCGCCCTCGCGGCAGGCATCGTCCTGATCGCCTTGGCCCCCACGACTCCCGCGCGCATCGCCGCCGCGGTCTTCAGCGTCACCGCCTGGCTCCTGTTCGGCACCTCTGCGGTCTACCACCGCGGGAACTGGTCGCCGAAGGTCGCCGGCATCCTGAAGCGGATGGACCACTCCAACATCTTCCTGATCATCGCGGGCACCTACACGCCCTTCACGCTGCTGCTGCCCCGGGACGACGCCCGGACCATGCTGATCATCGTGTGGAGCGGCGCCATCGCCGGCGTGCTGTTCCGCGTCTTCTGGGTCGGCGCCCCCCGCTGGCTCTACACCCCGGTCTACGTCGCCCTCGGGTGGGTCGCAGTCTTTTACCTCGGCCCGTTGCTCAAGTTCGGCGGCCCGGCCATCGTCACCCTGATCGCCGTCGGCGGCCTGCTCTACACCGTGGGCGCCCTCGTCTACGGCATCAAGCGGCCGAACCCGTCACCGCGCTGGTTCGGGTTCCACGAGATCTTCCACACCCTGACCGTCGCCGCGTTCACGGTGCACTACATCGCAGCGTCCATGACGGTCTACGGCGCCGGCTCGCCTTCCTGACCCACAGGCCGCCTTCCTGACCCACCGGTCGCCTTCCTGACCACCCGCCCGTCTTGATGGTCACTGGTCGATCGAGGCCATGTTGGCTTCGTCGTGGCGTTCGCCGGCGGCGGGCGCCAGATTGTCGAGTCGGTCGATCTGGTCGACGGAGAGTTCGACGCCGTCCGCAGCGATGTTCTCCTCGACCCGGGCAACGCGACGGGTGCCCGGAATGGGCGCGACGTCGTCCCCTCGGGTGAGCAGCCAGGCCAGGGCGGTCTGGGCCGGGGTAGCGCCGATCTCGGCCCCGATGGCACGGACCTCGTCGACGATGGCCAGGTTCCGCACGAAGTTCTCGCCGGTGAACCGAGGGTTGGTCTTGCGCCAGTCGTCGTCAGCGAAATCCGCTACGGAGCGGATCTGACCGGTGAGCAGGCCATGTCCGAGCGGGGAGTACGGGACGAACCCGATGCCGAGCTCGCGCAGCAGCGGCAAGATCTCCGCCTCGGGGTCGCGGGTCCACAGCGAGTACTCGGTCTGCAGCGCGGACACCGGGTGGACCGCGTGGGCCCTATGGATCGTCTCGGGGCTGGCTTCGGAGAGCCCGAAGTGGAGGACCTTACCCTCGGCAACGAGGTCCGCAACGGCACCGGCGGTCTCCTCGATCGGGGTGTTCGGGTCGACGCGATGCTGGTAGTAGAGATCGATGTAGTCGGTACCGAGACGCTTCAACGAGCCCTCGACTGCGGCGCGGATGTTGCCTGCGCTGCTGTCCATGACGCGAGGGCGGACCTCGCCCTTCGCGTGGGACACCAGACCGAACTTGGTGGCGACGACCACCTGGTGGCGTCGGCCTCTCACGGCCTGGCCGACGACTTCCTCGCTGTGGAAGGGGCCGTAGATCTCCGCGGTGTCGATGTGGGTGACGCCGAGGTCGAGCGCACGGCGGATCGTCCGGATGGACTCTGAGTCGTCGAGAGCACCTTCACTGGTGTAGGTGCCGGCCATGGTCATCGCACCGAGACCGATGCGGGAGACCTGCAGGCCACCCAGGGAAACGAGCTTCATGATCGTCGTACTTCCTTCGCTGTCGGGGGTCGTCGGTCGCGCCGACTCACCCACAGAACCAGCGCCCACGACGAGGAAGAAGACACTGTCAGGAGGGGTACTGACAGTGTCCCCCTTGACGACACCGCGATCAGGGCCAGGTCCGTAGGGTGAAGGCATGACGAGCGAAACGGGCCCGGATGTGCGCGGTGACGTGCGGGGTGACGTGCGCGCCCAGATCCGTGAGTTCCTGACTAGCCGACGTGCTCGGATCACGCCGCAGCAGGCCGGGCTCCCGATCTTCGACACCGCTCGCCGCCGGGTACCAGGACTGCGCCGCGAGGAGGCCGCGATGCTCGCGGGCATCTCCAGCGAGTACTACGTCCGGCTCGAGCGCGGCGATGCCACCGGAATCTCCGAGGGGGTGGTCGACGGGATCGTGCATGCCCTGCAGCTGGACGACGCCGAGCGCAGCCACCTCCTCGATCTCCTCCGCGTAGCCAGCAGACCGCGCACTCCACGACGTCGGCCGCCCGTCGCGCGGGTCCGGCCGACCGTCCAGCGGATCATCGACTCGATGGTCGGCACGCCTGCGTTCGTGCTCAACGGCAGGCTCGACGTGTTGGCGTCGAACGAGCTCGGGCGCGCCCTCTACGCGCCGATCTACGAAGAGGTCACCGACCCTCCGAACAACGCGCGCTTCATCTTCCTCAACCCCAAGGCGACCCTGTTCTGGCTGGACTGGGACAAGGTCGCCAACGACACTGTCGCGATGCTGCGAACCGAGGCCGGCCGTGACCCCTACGACCGCGACCTCTCCGACCTCGTCGGCGAACTCTCGACCCGCAGCGCCGAGTTCCGGGTGCGATGGGCCGACCACAACGTCCGGCTCCACGTCACAGGCCGCAAGACCATTCACCACCCCACCGTCGGCGACCTGGACCTACCCTTCGAGTTCATTCCCCTGCCTGGCGATCCTGGCCAAAGCCTCCTGACCTACACCGCCGAGCCAGGGTCACCGTCGCAAGAGGCCCTCGGCCTGCTCGCGAGCTGGGCGACCGCCCCTCGAGTCACGCAGCTCGAAGCAACGGTCGACGACGCCTGACCCGTCCACGTCCAGTCGCACGAACGTCAGGCCGACGGCGCGTTCTCCCAGAGGCCGACGACGTTGCCCTCCGTGTCGGTGAAGTAGGCCGTGAAGCCCATCTCCCCCACCGGCTGCTTGGGCAGCGACACGGTCCCGCCCTTGGCCGCGATGGCCTCCAGCGTCGAGTCGATGTCGTCGACGTCGATGACCACCCGAGGCGCCTCGCCAGCGCTGGCCCGCGGTCCCATCCCGCCGTTGATGAAGCCGGGTTCGGTCGGCCCCTGCTCGCCGGTCGGACCGGTCGACACCATCGTGTAGTCCATGCCCGGGTAGGACTGCAGGTCCCACCCGAACAGCTCGCCGTAGAAGGCGCGGGCCCGCTCCCCGTCGTCGTAGGGGAGCTCGAAGTGGACGATACGACCGCTCATGACGGGGCCTCCTGGCTCGGCGCCCCGCCCGGGACGGGACGCTACGTTCTGGGATCCCCAGTCTGCTCTCCGGCCGCGCCTTCGTCACCGGTCTCGGAGGACCGATCCGGCTGACGCCCGTCCGACCCGTCCGACCCGTCCGACCCGTCCGACCCGTCCGTCCGGGACTCCGTGGCCGCAGCCTGCGCGTCGGCATCACGCTGGAGCTCCTCCGCACGGTAGGACATCCGTCGCATCCTGGCGTTCATGTTGCGCATCAGGAGGTAGAGCGCGACCGCCAGCACGAAGAAGGCCACGAAGCCCCAGAGGCCGGGCGAGACCATCGCCGAGGGGGCGCCGTTCACGAGGTCACCTCGGTGCGCCCGTCGTGGGCGAGCTCCAGGCCGCCACTGGTGGCGAGCTCGTCGCCGGTGGCCGCGTCGGGGATGCCCGCGAAGAGGTCGTCCTCGACCGGCGTGATGGGCAGGTACGACAGGGCCGCCTCGAAGTCCTCGGTCGGCCAGACGCTCACCTGCATCTCCCGCGGGACGCGGAACCAGGCGCCGTCCGGGTCGATCTGGGTCGCGTGCGCAAGCAGGGCCTGGTCCCGCTGGTCGAACCAGTCGGCGCAGTGCACGCGGGTGGTGATGGTGCGCGCCTTCTCCGGGTCCCAGTCCTTGAGCCAGTCGCCATAGGGGCTCTCCACGCCCTGCTCCAGCAGCGCGTCGTGGAAGGCGGCGTACTTGGCCCGGTTGTGCGAGTTGTAGTACAGCTTCAGCGGCTGCCACGGCTCACCCGCATGGGGGTACGCCGCGGCGTCGCCGGCCGCCGCAAAGGCCGCCATCGACACGGTGTGGGTCATGATGTGGTCCGGGTGGGGGTAGCCGCCGTTCTCGTCGTACGTGGTCACGACATGGGGACGGAACCGGCGGATCTCGCGGACCAGCGCCTCGGTCGTCACCTCGATCGGCTCCAGGGCGAAGCAGCCGTCCGGCAGTGGCGGCAACGGGTCGCCCTCGGGCAGTCCGGAGTCGACGAAGCCGAGCCAGGTGTGCTGGACACCGAGGATCTCCTGGGCGCGCTTCATCTCGTCGCGGCGGACCTGCGCGAGGTCGCGCTCGATGTGGGGATCGCCCTTGAGCCGCGGGTTGAGCACGTCGCCGCGTTCCCCGCCCGTGCACGAGACCACGAGCACGTCATACCCCGTGGCGGCGTATCGCGCCATCGTCGCCGCACCCTTGCTCGACTCGTCGTCGGGGTGCGCGTGCACCGCCATCAGTCGCAACCGGTCAGCCACCTGCACAACCTCATCCGTCCATCGTCGACAATCATTGTCCGGAGTCGTCGGACCCTCGGAACCGTTTGCCATCCTCTCACCCGCGGAAGGTCACCCATGCCGCTCCCCCGTCCCGCACCAGGCACCGGTCGCTGGTGGGTCATCGGCACGATCGGCTGCACCATCGGTGTCGCCCTCGCGGTCTGGCTCGGGCTGGCCAACAGCCTGGGCGCCGTCACGTGGACCGACACCGACTACAAGGTCCTCGACGACCGAACCGTCCAGGTCGGCTTCGACGTGCACCGGTCCCCCGACCAGGCTGTCACGTGCACGGTCCAGGCGCAGGACACCGCGCACGGCGTCGTCGGGGTGCTCGAGGTCCAGGTGCCCCCGTCCGCGGAGCGTTCGGTGCACCAGCAGGTGGTGGTCCGCACCGCCTCACGCGCCGTCGGCGGCAGTGTCCGCAGCTGCGCGCCCTCCTAGGCGCACGAGGGAGACCAGACGGCCAAGGGCGAGCACGCCGACCGACGTCGTGACCGCCAGCAGGAAGTACTGGAACGCCGCGAGGCCGGGGGTGAGCTCGGCGTTGCCCAGGCCGCCGTCGAAGAAGCCGGACACCACGCTGACCAGGCACGCCGCGGCCAGCAGGCCTGCTGCCGCGATGGCGGCCCACCCGCGCCCGCGGGTGCCGAGCCAGACGAGCAGGAGCTGGGCGAGGATCATCGGCACGGGCGCCGCCAGCAGGGCTTCCGGGCCCCAGGCCTCACCCCACGTGTTGACCCCGGCGCGGACCGCGAGGAGCCCGCCGACGAGGTCCGTCGCCAGCAACACCGCCATCGCGATCCGCAGACGGCGGGCTGAGGGTGCAGGGTTCTTCTCGTGCATGCTGGGTCTCCTTGGGTCGGGACGGGCGTTTCCCGTCGGACAGCAGCGTGGCGGGGCCCACTTGGGGCCGACTTCGGAGTTGCTTGGAGTAGGCCCGCCGCAATGTCCACAGACTCGACGAAATGGACCCTTTCGAGCACAGCGATGTAGTCTTGTCCTTTCACCGAGCGGTCTGGACCCGACACTGCGAAGCCACTGCGAACGTGGTCGGGGTCCGGGCCGCTGTGCGTACCACGTACCACCATCTCCGAGACGCGTCCGCGTCCGGCGGAGACCCAATCAAGGAGTACACCGTGAGCGAGACCGCGACCCCCACCGCGAGCTACCTGACCCAGGAGGCCTTCGACCGTCTGAAGGCCGAGCTGGACCAGCTCTCCGGCACCGGCCGTACGGAGATCGCCAAGAAGATCGAGGCCGCGCGCGACGAAGGCGACCTGAAGGAGAACGGCGGCTACCACGCAGCCAAGGAGGAGCAGGGCAAGATGGAGGCCCGCATCCGCCAGCTGACCCAGCTGCTCGAGAACTCCATCGTGGGCACCAAGCCGGCCGACGACGGCGTGGTCGAGCAGGGCATGGTCGTGACCGTCGAGATGTTCGGCGAGGACGTGGAGTTCCTGCTCGGCTCGCGCGAGATCGCCGAGGGCACCGACCTCGAGGTCTACAGCGAGAAGTCGCCGCTCGGCGCTGCGATCAACGGCAAGAAGGTCGGCGACAAGGCGTCCTACAAGGCTCCCAACGGCAAGACCATCCAGGTCCGCGTCAAGTCGGCAACGCCCTACACCGCCTGAGCAGGTCGCCCGTCAGCTGAACTTCAGCAGGTAGCCCTTGTCCCGCAGGGTGCGAAGAACCTCGTCGCAGTGTTCCCTGCCCCGGGTCTCGAGCTGCAGCCCGATCTCGACCTCGTCGACGGTGATCGTCGTGCCCGTGCGGATGTGCTCGACCTCGAGGACGTTGGCGTCGACGGCAGCGCAGTCGGCGAGCAGGTTGGCGAGGTGGCCGGGGCGGTCCGAGACCCGCACTCGGAACTGCAGGTAGCGTCCCGCGGCCGCCATGCCGTGCCGGATGATCCGCAGCAGCAGGAGGGGGTCGATGTTGCCACCCGAGAGGACCGCCACCACTGGTCCGTCGAGCTGCTGCTGACCGGCACGGTCGAGCAGGTGGGCGACGGCGGCAGCGCCGGCGGGTTCGACGACGAGCTTGGCGCGCTCGAGGACGAACAGCAGGGCCCGCGACAGCTCCTCCTCGCTGACCGTCTCGATCGCGTCGACCAGGTCGCGCACGAGGGCATAGGGCACATCGCCCGGCATGCCGACGGCGATGCCGTCGGCCATCGTCTGCATGTTCTCGAAGGCGACGGGCTTGCCCGCCGCCAACGACAAGGGGTATGCCGCGGCCTGCTCGGCCTGCACGCCGACGATGTGCACGTCGGGGCGGGCAGCCTTGACGGCGACGGAGATCCCGGCGAGCAGGCCCCCGCCGCCGGTGCTGACCACGATGGTCCTGACGTCCGGGCACTGGTCGAGGATCTCCAGCCCGGCGGTGCCTTGACCCGCCACGATGTCGCGGTGGTCGAAGGGGTGGATGAGGACGGCTCCGTTGCTGGCCTCCCAGGCGCGGGCCTGGACCAGGCACTCGTCGATCGTGGTGCCGACCTGCTCGATGGAGGCTCCGTAGGCCTTCGTCGCGAGCAGCTTGGGCATGGGTGCGCCGTGGGGCATGTAGACCTTGACGTCGATGCCGAGGAGCTGTCCTGCGAGGGCCACGCCCTGGGCGTGGTTGCCCGCGCTGGCCGCGACCACCCCCCGCGCCTTCTCCTCGTCGGAGAGCCTGGCCATCCGGGTGTAGGCACCGCGGATCTTGAACGACCCGGCGCGCTGGAGGTTCTCGCACTTGAGGAAGACCTCCGCGCCGACCCGGTCGGACAACGCGCGGCTGTACTCGAGGGGCGTGGGACGGACGATGCCACTGAGCAGGTCTTGCGCAGCGCGCACGTCGTCGAGGGTGACAGACAGCGTCGGTGATGCCATGGCCGGAAGGCTAGTCCCTTCCATGGCACCCCGACGCCATCGGTGAGTCAGCCCAGGGTGCGCTAGCCCTGGGTGCGCTTGTTGAAGGCCCGGATGGCCAGTGGGGCGATGACCAGGGTCAGTCCGATGGTCCAGATCAGCGTCGTCACGACCGGGTGGTGCATCGGCAGCTGGGCATCTGCAGGCACCGGGATGTCGTTGCCCCACAGCTGGCGCACCGCCTGGACGAGCGACGAGATGGGGTTCCACTCGGCGATCACCCGCAACCCGTGCGGCATGTTGTCGGTCGGCGCAAAGGTGTTGGCCAGGAAGGTGATCGGGAACATGGTGGTGAACATCAGCCCGTTCACGGCCTCGACCGACCGCATGGCAGACCCGACGAGGATGCCGATCCAGATCATGGCGAAGCCCCACAGCAGCAGGAGCGCATAGGCCAGCACGGCCTCGGCGAAGCTGCCCCGGATCCGCCAGCCGACGAACAGCCCGGTGACGGACATGACCAGGATGCCGATGCTGGAGTGCATCAGGCTGGAGATGCTCCGACCCACGAGCACCGCCGAGGGGTTGATCGGCAGCGACCGCATCCGGTCGACGATGCCCTTGTCGATGTCGGCGGTCAGGCCGACGGCGACGATGAAGGACGCGAAGGCGATGGTCTGCCCCATGATCCCGCCCATCAGCCACTCCCGGTAGCCGGCGGGCGAGCCCTGCACCGCGATGGAGCCGCCGAAGACGTAGGCGAACAGCAGGACGAACATCACCGGCTGGATGGTGACGTCCATCAGCATCTCGGGCATCCGCTTGATGTGGATGAGGTTGCGTCGGGTGATCGCCAGGGACTGCCGCAGCAGGCCTGTCGGCTTGATCTCCGGTCGGGCGATGCCGCTCGCGGACTTGCGCGTCGTCGTGTCGGTGGTCATGACGCCTGCTCCTCGTCGGTGGATTCGGGAACGTCCTCGGCCCGGTGGCCGGTGAGGTGGAGGAACACGTCGTCGAGGCTCGGCCGCTTCAGGCCGAGGTCGTCGAGCTCGATGGCGCTGTCCTCGAAGATCGCGGCGATCCGGGTCATGTCGCGCAGCCCCTCGGCCGGCGCGGTCAGCTGGCGGGCGGCCTCGTCGACGTGCACCTCGGACACGCGCTGGCGCAGCATCTCGGCAGCGGTCTGGAGGTCCTCGGCCCGAGACACGGTGAGCACCAGGCTGGCCTTGCCACTGCGGTCCTTCAGCTCCAGCGGTGTGCCCTCGGCGATGATCTTGCCCCGGTCGATGACGACGATGCGGTCGGCCAGCTGGTCGGCCTCCTCGAGGTACTGCGTCGTGAGCAGCAGCGTCGTGCCGTCCTGGACCAGCCCGCGCAGGACCTCCCACAGCTCAACACGGCTGCGGGGGTCGAGCCCGGTGGTGGGTTCGTCGAGGAAGAGGACGGGCGGGGTGGCGATGAGGCTGACGGCGAGGTCGAGCCGTCGACGCATGCCACCGGAGTAGGTCTTGACCGTCCGGTCGGCCGCCTCCGTCAGCGAGAACCGCTCCAGCAGGTCGGCGCCGGCTCCCTTGACGTAGGCCGACGACAGTCCGTAGAGCGAGCCGATCAGCCGCAGGTTCTCGCGACCGGTCAGGAGCTCGTCGACCGTGGCCGCCTGGCCGGTGAGGCCCATGGACCGGCGCACCGCGTCGGGCTCGCGCAGCACGTCGTGCCCGGCGACCCTGGCCGTGCCGCTCGTGGGCCTGGCGAGCGTCGTCATCATCCGCACCGTCGTCGTCTTGCCTGCGCCGTTGGGGCCGAGCAGGCCCAGCACGGACCCCTCGGGCACGGAGAAGCTCACGTCGTCGACGGCCGTCTGGTCACCGAATCGCTTGACGAGGTGCTCGGCCTCGATCGCCAGGGAGGTCATGCCTCGACCCTAGGCCGGGGTTTGCTCGCACAACCAGTCATTTTCCAGTCCTCCAATTCGCGTTATATCGCGTTTGTCGAGACACGTTATATCGCGTCTGTCTTCCACCCCGCAACCCCTCCCCGCAGCCACTACCCCCGCAGCACCTACCCCCGCAGCACGCACCCCGGTCTTGACGACGCTACGCCCCACCACCGACAACGGCCTTCGCCAGCGCCCGAGCGGCCACAGAGTGCCGCTCACGCAGGAGGCCGACAGCAAAGAGCAGGTAGGCCGTGTCCGTCACCAGCGCGGCCTCCCGAGGAACCTTCCAGCCGCCGGCGTGGTCGGTGGCGACCGACTGGAGCACCTCGCTGCGGCCGGCCGTCGTGGCGTGCCGGAGCACCCCTCCGGAGCCGACCACGACCTGCACGTCGGCCAACGGTCGGGCGCCGGCGCCGGGCCCGGACGGTCGGGCGTGTCGCCGGGCCGCCACGACGGCGGCGGCCCGGGCCAGAGCCAGGTCCATCGCCCACTCGTCGCTGTCCTTCGGCAGGTGACCCGTGTCGCGGACCAGGCGCGCGGCATACCCCTCGATGCCTGTGGGGAGGGGCACCTGCTCACGGTGGGCGGCCTCGACGATCCCCTCGGCGTTCCACCGCATGCCGAGGTCCGCCTCCACCGTGCGTGCGTGCCACAGCGGGGCGACCACGTCCTTGGCCAGTCCGGCGTCCTCGCCCTGCGGTCGCAGCGCGGAGTAGACGTCGGTGGTCGCTCCGCCGATGTCGACCACCAGGACGTCGCCGTCGAGATGTTCGGCCAGCACCGCGACCCCGTCCAGGACGGCGTCCGGTGTGGGGGCTCGCACCATCGCCGCGAAGTCCGGCCCCTTGGACAGGCCCTTGCCACCGATGACGTGGTCGAGGAAGACCTGCCTGATCGCGGCGCGGGCCGGCTCTGGGACGATGACCCCGATGGCCGGCAGCACGTTGTCGGCCACGGTGAACGAGCGCCCGGTCGAGGACAGGATCGCGACGACCTCGGCCTGGACGTCGGCGTTGCCGGCCACGACGACGGGTGCACCGATCCGGGCCTTGGCGAGGCGAGATGCGTTGTGCAGCAACACTTCGGCGTTGCCTCCGTCGGTGCCGCCCACCAGGAGGACGAGGTCAGGGCGGCTGTGCCTCAGCTCGGCGACATCGGCACCCGACAACGGTCCCGACGTCACGTGGGACACCCGGGCGCCGGCGCTCAGCCCGACGCGGTGGCCGGCCTGGGCGGTGACGTCGCGCTCGTAGCCCACGACGGCCAGCCGCAGGCCGCCGCCCGCGCTCGAGCAGGCGAGCACCTCGTCGACGGGGCCGTGGATCGCGAGCTCTGCACGCAGGGTGCGGTAGCCGTCCAGGACGTCGGTGCCGATCGTCGTCGGCGTGGAGGCCGTGGCGACGACCGACCCCAGTCCGTCGACGAGGACCGCCTTGGTGAAGGTCGACCCGAAGTCGACACAGAGCAGCTGCACCATGTGGTTCCCCCCTGTCCGCTCGCCCTGTGTCCGCTCGCCCTGTGCCCGCTCGCCCGGTCTGCGCTCGCCCGGTCGGCTCAGCCGAGCCGGTCGAGTGCCTGCTGGAGGTCGGCGATGAGGTCCTCGACGTCCTCGATGCCGACCGACAGGCGGATCAGGTCGGCCGGCACCTCGAGCTCGGTGCCCGCGACGGAGGCGTGCGTCATCCGGGCCGGGTGCTCGATGAGGGACTCGACCCCGCCGAGGGACTCGCCGAGGGTCCACAGCTGGGTCTCGCCGCAGACCTTGACCGCGACGTCCTCGCCGGCCTTGACCTGGAACGAGATCATGCCGCCGAACCGCTTCATCTGGCGTTTGGCGACCTCGTGCCCCGGGTGGCTCTCCAGGCCCGGGTAGTGGACTGCACTGACGGCAGGGTGTCCGAGCAGGAAGTCGACGACGCGCTCGGCGTTGTCGCTGTGCCGCTCCATGCGCAGCGCGAGCGTCTTGAGGCCCCTCAGGACCAGCCAGGCGTCCATCGGGCCGGCCACTGCACCCATCGAGTTCTGGTGGGTTGCAACGCGATCCACCGCGTCCTCGAAGCCGGGCACCGTGATGTCGTGGCCCACGACGACGGCGCCACCGACGACGTCGGAGTGGCCGCCGCAGTACTTGGTCGTGGAGTGCGTGACGATGTCGGCCCCCAGTGACAGCGGCTGCTGGAGGTACGGCGATGCGAACGTGTTGTCGACGACGAGCAGTGCGCCCGCCTCGTGCGCCACCTCGGCGAGGGCGGTGATGTCGGCGATGCCGAGCAACGGGTTGGTCGGCGTCTCGACCCAGACGATCTTGGTCAGCCCGGGGCGGATCGCCGCGCGCACCGACTCGACGTCGGCGATCTTGGCGATCGTGTGCTCGATGCCCCAGGTTGCCAGGACCGTGTTGAACAACCGGTACGTGCCGCCGTAGGCGTCGCTCGGCACGACGACGTGGTCACCCGGCTGCAGCAGGGCGCGCAGGACGGTGTCCTGCCCCGCGAGGCCCGACGAGAACGCGAACCCGCGGACGCCCCCCTCGAGCGCGGCGAAGCACTCCTCGAGGGCTGTGCGGGTCGGGTTGGCCGAGCGGCTGTACTCGTAGCCGCCGCGGAACCCACCGATCCCGTCCTGCTTGTAGGTGGAGACCTGGAAGATCGGGGTGATGACCGCACCGGTCCCCAGGTCGGGCTCCTGGCCCGCGTGGATCGCACGCGTGGAGAAGCCGTGGTTGTTGTTCTGGTCGCTCATGGTCGCAAGGCTAGCCTCCGCTCAGTGGCCCTCCCGGGGGCCCTCCCGAGGGTCCTCCCGCACCACCGGGTCGCCCACCCGGACCACCCCGCCCTCGAGGATCCGGAACACCGTGCCACCCCTCGCGTGCAGCGCCTTCATGGCCCCCGGCCCGATCAGGTCGTCCATCAGCCGGCACGGCGCCGCGGGTCGGACGACCTCGAGCAGGGCCTCCCCCATCCGGATCCGGGTCCCCGGTCGACCGGGGACCGGCCCACCTGAGACGGTGATGTTGCGACGGGTGGCTCCGGGCTCGACTTCGGACCCCAGCGCCTGGCTCGCCTCCGCGAGCGCCCCGACCGACTGCACCGTGACGTGGCGATGCTTGGACCCGTGGTAGCGGTCGCCCACCAGCCCGGCCCCCGCCTCGGCGACGACCGACTCGACCGGTCGCATCGGGAGCTTGGTCGCCTTCGCGACGTGGATCGAGAGCACTGTGCCGAGGTCGACGTCGACCGGGTCGTCGATCAGGGTGATGGTGACCATGGCTCCACCTTCCCCGAGCGAACGGGGCGGGGCCAGCGGTTTTGCACCACGGCACGTCATCTGGTCGTAAGGTCCGACCCCGGAACAGTCGTGGGGTGACCCGCGTTGGACCAGTCGTGATATTCGGATCGCGTGCCAAGACGACCCTGCCCACCGCCGAGACCGCCCTGCGAGGTCGCGAGCAGCGCCCCTTCCACATCGCCGACGACCACGTCGTCCTGCACACCCCGCTCGAGGGTCCGTGGCCGGAGGGCACGGAGGTGCTCTACATCGCGATGGGCTGCTTCTGGGGTGCCGAACGCATCTTCTGGCGGCTGCCCGGCGTCATCACGACCGCGGCCGGCTACCTGGGCGGGCTCACGCCGAACCCGACCTACGAGGAGACCTGCACGGGCCTGACCGGGCACGCCGAGGCCGTGCTGGTCGCCTACGACCCCGAGCAGACGACGCCGGAGCTGCTGCTCAAGGAGTTCTGGGAGAACCACGACCCCACCCAGGGCAACCGGCAGGGCAACGACATCGGCACGGCCTACCGGTCCGCCATCTACTGGACCACCGGGGACCAGGAGCGGGCAGCCGAGGCGACCCGCGAGGCGTTCCAGAAGGTGCTGTCGGACAACGGGTTCGGCACCATCACGACCGAGCTGCGGTCTGCGCAGGATGCCGGCCCGTTCTACTACGCCGAGGACTACCACCAGCAGTACCTCTACAAGAACCCCGGTGGCTACTGCAACCACGGGCCCAACGGCATGACCTGCCCCGTCGGCCTCGTCAAGCAGGACCAGCTGCCCTCGCAGGAGAGCGTGCTGCGCGTCAACGACTCCAGCGACCTCAGCGGCTGACCCGGCGTCCGCGCGTGCCAGCCCTGTTGGCAAGTGCAGGCCCGGGAAGCGAAACCAGCCTTCGGAAAAGCGAAGGCTGGTTTCGCTTCCCGAGGTTCAGTCCCCGACGGAAGGTCTGGTCATGAACAAGAGGTCTGGTCCCGGACAAAGGGTTTGGTCCCGCGGCGTGTGGGCTCTCCGGTTACGGTCGTGCCGTGCAGATCCGTGACATCACCGACGCCGACCTCGACGCCTTCGTGCCGATCTTCCGCGAGATCGTCGAGGCCGGTGAGACCTACGCCTATCCCGCGGGGCTCGGCGACGACGCGATTCGCGACCTGTGGTTCGAGGCCGCCCCGGGGCGCACCGTGGTGGCGGTCGACGACGACGGCACCCTGCTCGGCAGCGCCAAGATGGGGCCCAACCGACCTGGGCGCGGCTCACACATCGGCACGGCGAGCTTCATGGTGGGCCCGGCGGCGCGGGGCCGTGGAGTCGGGCGGGCACTCGCCGAGGACATGGTCGAGTGGCACCGGGGCGAGGGCTTCGCCGCGATCCAGTTCAACGCCGTGGTCGAGACCAACACCGCCGCGGTCAAGCTGTGGCAGGACCTGGGCTTCAGGATCCTCGGGACGATCCCAGCAGCCTTCGAATCCAGGACGCACGGCCGGGTCGGCCTCCACGTGATGCTGCTGGAGCTCTGACGTCCGCGGGATCCGGGCCGACCCCGACAGCCTGCTGGGCCGCCTCACGGAGCGCGCGCCACTGCCCCACCATGTCGTCGACGTCGACCAGAGGCGCCCAGATCGGATAGCGCGGCCCGACGCCCGGACGGAGCCGGTCGGTCTTCACGCGGTGGTTGTAGTCGTCGAGCACGGCGCGGACGCTGGCCTCGGTGCGCAGGTCGAGCAGCGACGCGGGAAACGCAGCCGCCTCCTTGCGCAGCGCCAGCGGCGGCGACAGCGCGCCCGACAGGTCGAGGTGCTCGCGCTCGGCCAGCTGCCTGACCCACCAGTCCGGGTCCTCCCGTTCCGGGTCGCCGAGGCTGCGCAGCGGCTTCCCCGTGCCGGGCAGGTTGTCGAACTCCCCGCGCTCCTGTGCCTCACGGATGGCCCGTTCCACCGGAGATTCCCAGTTCTCCATGGTGCCAACCTAACTCGCGCACACACGAGGCATGCCGCGCGGCGACCACGTGGCATACCTCGCCTAGGTGGGTGGGGCGGGATGGCTCAGACCCGGCCGGCCAGCGCGGCCGGCCGCCTCGGTGACGTTGCGGGCCACACTCTCGGCGGCGCGCTCGAGCGGCGTGCGGGGCGCTCCCGAGACTCTCGGGGGCATGACCACCACGGGGCAGCTCGCGCTGTTGACCAGGCGCATGGCAAACCCCGGCAGTGCCGTGAGGTCCAGCCGTCGGGGTGCGTCGACGACGAGCAGGTCCGCGTGCTCAGCCGCCGCGAGCAGGCCGGCTCGCTTGCCGCCGTGGACCAGCCGGACCTCGACGCCGTGGCCGCCCCCGAGCACCTCTGCGACATCGGCCTGCAGGTCCGCCAGTGCCTGCTCCTGCGCGGCGCCGGCGTCCTCGGTGATCGGCGACGGGGTGACCCGTGACGCGGTCTGCGGTGGGGTGGCACGCCAGGCGCGCACCGCCACGACGCGCCCACCTCGCAGGGCCGCGAGCTCGGCGGCCCAGTGCAACGCGGTGGGCGACTTGGAGGTCGCGCTCACGCCGACCACGATCGTGTAGGGCTGCATCTCGTCGAGAACTCCCATCAGGACCCCTCCTACGCGCGGACCGGTTCGGGCTGCGGGTCGCCGTCGCTGACCGCGCTCAACGGCTCGGCGATGTCCTCCAGGCCCTTGCCCTCGGCGTCGACGCCGATCCGGATGGCCACCAGGCCGCCGATGAGCATGATCGCCGACGCCAGGACGTAGCCCCAGAACAGCGGGGTGCGCTCCTTGCCCTCTCCCACGAGGGCGCCGAAGAGGACCGGTCCGAGGGCGCCGAAGATCTGGCCGATGGCGAAGAAGTAGGAGATCGCCTGACCCCGCACCTCGAGCGGGAAGATCTCGCTCACCGTCAGGTAGGCCGAGGACGCTCCCGCCGAGGCGAAGAAGAACGACACGCACCAGAAGATCGTGTGGGTCGTCGCATTGAGCGTGCCGGCCTTGAACAGGAACGCCGACACGAGCAGCACCAGCCCGGCGATCATGTACGTCGCGAAGATCATCTTGCGCCGGCCGATGGTGTCGAAGAGGTGCCCGAGCAGCAGCGGCCCGGCGAGGTTGCCGACGGCGAAGGGGATGAAGTAGATCGCGGCCGCAGACTTGTCCAGGTGGTAGAAGTTCTGCAGCACCAACGCATAGGTGAAGAAGATCGCGTTGTAGAGGAAGCTCTGGGTGATCATCATCGTCAGCCCGAGCACCGTGCGCGACGGGTACTTCTTGACGAAGACGTGGAGCAGGTCACGGAAGGGGATGCTCTCCCTGGCCTTGATGCTCATCGCCTTGTCCTCGTCGACCGGGGCCAAGGTCTTGCCCTGGGCCTGCACCGACGCCTCGATCTCGTCGACGATCCGCTCGGCCTCCTCACCCTGCCCGTGGGTCACCATCCAGCGCGGGCTCTCGGGGATGTGCCGGCGCAGCCAGATGATGACCAGGCCCATCACCGGTCCGATGAAGAAGGCCACCCGCCACCCGACGTTCTCGGCGACGTGGTCGGTGTCCAGCAGCCAGAAGCTCGCGAAGGCACCGAGGAGCGCCCCCGCCCAGTAGGTGCCGTTGACGGCGATGTCGACGCGGCCGCGGTACTTCGCGGGGATCAGCTCGTCGATGGCGGAGTTGATCGCGGTGTACTCACCACCGATGCCCAGCCCCGCCACGAACCGCCACAGGTAGAGGAACCACGGCGTCCAGGCGAGACCCGCGATGCCGGATCCGATCAGGTAGATCGCCAGCGTGATGATGAACAGCTTCTTGCGACCGAGCCGGTCGGTGAGGCGGCCGAAGGTGAGTGCCCCGACGACCTGCCCGATGAGGTAGATCGTGCCGGCGAAGCCGACCTCCGTGGAACTCATGTGGAGGCTGTCCTGGAAGCCCGCGTTGGACACGAGCTGGATCTCGAGCCCGTCGAGGATCCAGGAGACGCCCAGACCGACCACCACCAGCCAGTGGAACCGAGCCCAGGGCAGCCGGTCCATCCTGAACGGGATCAGGCTCCGCACCGCTTCGGACTCGGTCGGGACTGAAGCTGTCGTCATCGGTCACTCCTCGCTGTTCACGTCAGGTGGTTGCGCAACACACCCGCCGGGAGAACCTACGCCCGGTTCGTCCGATTCGCATGTTGAACAACGTCCTGACCTGCGCAAACAGGCGCGGCGATTCCCTCGCACCCGCCTCCGACGCCCCTGCTGCGACCCCCTGCGTAGGGTCTGGTCCATGCGCATCGTGTCCCTGCTGCCCTCGACGACGGAGATCCTCTTCGCCATCGGGGCAGGCGACCAGGTCGTCGGCGTCACCTTCGAGTGCGACACCCCGGTCGAGGCGCGCAGCCGCACCATCGTCTCGACGACGGCCATTCCGGAGGGCCTGTCGCCCCGCGACATCGACGCCTTCGTGACCGGCGCGATGGCCGCCGGCGAAGACCTCTACCACCTCGACGCAGGAGCCCTGGGCGCCCTCGACGCGGACCTCGTGGTCACCCAGGACCTGTGCGCCGTCTGCGCGGTCGACGTCTCGGTCGTCGACGACGCGCTCGCCTACCTCGGCTGCCGCGCCGAGGTCCTGACGATCGACCCGCACACCCTCGACGAGGTCCTCGACTCCGTCACCACCCTCGGCGCCGCCACCGGCTGCGAGGGCACCGCCGGCCGGCTCGTGGTCAGCCTGCGCCAGCGCCTGTATGCCGTGGAGCAGGCCGTGCGCGACATGCCCCGCCCGCGGGCGCTGGTCCTCGAGTGGACCGACCCCGCGTTCGCCCCGGGGCACTGGGTGCCCGAGATGGTGACGCTGGCCGGTGGCCTGAACACGCTCGGGGACGCCGGCGAGAAGTCGGTCCGGGTGACCTGGGACGCCGTCCGGGCGAGCGCCCCGGAGGTCGTCGTGTGCGCACCCTGCGGCTACGACCTGGAGGGCTCGGTCGCGTTGGCACGCAAGGCGATCGACGACGGCGAGCTGCCGCCCGGCATACCTGTCTGGGCTGTGGATGCGAACGCGAGCTTCGCGCGGCCCGGACCGCGCCTCGTCGACGGCGTCGAGGCGCTGGCCGCCATCCTGCACCCGGACGCGACGCAGCCGCCGCACCAGGCGATGGCACGACGGCTGCGGTAGGGCTGCTTCGGTAGTGCTGCTGCGCTAGGGCTGTCCGCGCGGGACCCGAGCGCTAGTCGACCAGGGCGATCAGCAGGTCGGCGCGGGTCAGCACGCCGACCGGCTTGCCGTCCTCGACCACCATGATGGCGTCGGACTTCTCGAGCTCGTGCCGGGCCACCGAGACGGGCTCGCCCGCACCGACGAGGGGCAGCGAGGCTTCCATGTGCTTCCCGACCGAGTCGGTGAGGTGGGCGGAGCCGTTGAACAGCGCCTCGAGCAGCGCTCGCTCGCTGACCGACCCGGCCACCTCGCCCGCCATCACGGGGGGCTCGGCCTTGACGACCGGCATCTGCGACACGGAGTACTCGTGCAGGATCTCGATGGCGTCGCGCACTGTCTCGGTGGGGTGAGTGTGGACGAGGGCGGGCATGTCGCCGGCCTTCTTGTGCAGGAGCTCGCCGACGGTGCTCTGGTCGACGGACCGCATGAAGCCGTAGGAGCTCATCCAGTCGTCGTTGAAGATCTTGGACATGTAGCCGCGACCGCTGTCGGGCAGCAGCACGACGACCACGGCGTCGGCGGGCAGGTCCTTGGCCGCGCGCAGGGCGGCGACGACGGCCATGCCGCAGGAGCCACCCACGAGCAGGCCCTCCTCCTTGGCGAGGCGGCGCGTCATCTCGAACGAGTCGGCGTCGCTGACCGCGATGACCTCGTCGACGACCTTGGGGTCGTAGGCCGTCGGCCAGAAGTCCTCACCGACGCCCTCGACGAGGTAGGGGCGCCCGGTGCCGCCCGAGTAGACCGAACCCTCGGGGTCTGCACCGATGACCTGGACACGACCGCCCTCGCGGGTGTCGGAGACCTCACGCAGGTAGCGGCCCGTGCCGGTGATGGTGCCGCCGGTGCCGACGCCGGCGACGAAGTGGGTCACCCGGCCGTCGGTGTCGTCCCAGATCTCGGGGCCGGTGGTCTCGTAGTGGGAGGCAGGTCCCATGGGGTTGGCGTACTGGTTGGGCTTCCAGGCGCCCTCGATCTCGCGCACGAGGCGATCGGACGTCTCGTAGTAGGAGTCCGGGTGGTCAGGGGCCACGGCGGTCGGGCAGACCACGACCTCGGCGCCGTAGGCCTTCAGCACGTCGCGCTTGTCCTGGCTGACCTTGTCGGGGCACACGAACACGCACTTGTAGCCCCTGCGCTGGGCCACGAGCGCCAGGCCGACGCCGGTGTTGCCGGAGGTCGGCTCCACGATGGTGCCGCCGGGCTTGAGCTCGCCGGAGGCCTCGGCCGCCTCGACCATCTTCAGCGCGATGCGGTCCTTCACGGACCCACCGGGGTTCATGTACTCGATCTTGGCCAGGATCGTCGCGGCGACCCCTTCGGTGACCGAGTTCAGCTTGACGAGGGGCGTGTTCCCGACGAGGTCGGCGATGTGCTCTGCGTACTTCACCCGCCCATCCTCTCAGATGCTGGACATCGCCCCGCACGGCCGGGCGGGAGGCGTCACGTCCTCTGCTGGTGTCATCTCCCACAGTTGGTGGAGCCCTTGGGCAGACCCCCGGCGCACCATCGGAGGGGGAGGGGGCACACCATGTCGGGGACAGCCGTTAACGTCAGGGAGACCAGCGAGGAGAGAGGACTGCCGATGGGCCGGGCTCGACGCGCACGCAAGATCGCGGCCACTGCTGCCTACGGCGGTGGCGGCCTCGCTGCGGGTATCGGGGCCCTGGGCGCGTTGGGATATGGCGTGCTCAAGGCAGAGGCCAAGGTCGCCCGACGGATCGTCGGCCAGCCCTTCGACGGCTCACCCGACGACAACGGCACCTACGGCGCCGGCGTGGGCGAGCCGGTCGAGCTCATCGTCCTCGGCGACTCCTCTGCCGCGGGCATGGGCGCGGACAACCGCTACCAGACGGTCGGCGCGATCATCGCGAACGGCGTCTCCGCGCTGACCGGCAGGCCCGTCCGCCTCACCAACACTGCCGTCGTGGGCTCCGAGTCGTCGGGGCTGGAGCTCCAGCTCGCCAACGCCCTGGACCAGGTGGCGCGTCCCCACGTCGCCGTCATCATGATCGGCGCCAACGACGTCACGCACCGCATCAACAAGGCGGTGGCGGTCCGCCACCTCGAGACGACGGTGCGGGCGCTGCGGGCCCTCGGCACCGAGGTCGTCGTCGGCACCTGCCCCGACCTGGGGACGATCCTGCCCATCCCGCAGCCCCTCCGGCTGATCGGACGGCGCTGGTCGCGCGACCTGGCCGCCGCCCAGACCGTCGCCGTGGTCGAGGCTGGTGGTCGCACCGTCTCGCTCGGGGACCTGCTCGGCCCCGAGTTCGCCGAGCGCCCCCACGAGATGTTCAGCGCCGACCGGTTCCACCCCTCCCCCGCCGGCTATGCCCGGGCCGCCTCCGCGCTGCTGCCCAGCGTCTATGCCGCCTTGGGCGTGTGGTCGGGCGAGCGGTCCGACGACCGTGCACCAGACACCCGCCGCGGCGAGGGCGTGGGTCCGGTGGCGGTCGCAGCGGTGTATGCCGTGCGCGACCCCGGCACCGAGGTGAGCGCCACCCAGATCGCCGGCCAGAGCCGCGGGCCCCGCGGTCGCTGGGCGATGCTGCTGCGTCGCCCCCACAACCCGGTGCCGGACCGCCACGAGCAGGGGGCCGGCGCGACGCGGGGCCCGACCGACGACGCCGCGCAGAGCCCGACCGACGTCGAGACCCGGGCCTCCGACCCGTCCGCGGCTCCGGCTGCGGCTCCGGCTGCGGCTCCGGCTGCGGCTCCGGCTGCGACCCCGTTCGTGGCCGACTCGAGCGAGAGCAAGGACACACCCACCGACCCAGCCACACGGCATACCATCGAGGCTGACTAAGCGACCGCTTATCTCGCGGCCGCTCGACGAGGAGGAATCCCGTGACCGAAGCCGTCATCGTCTCGACTGCCCGCACGCCCATCGGGCGGGCGTTCAAGGGCTCGCTCAAGGACATGCGTCCCGACGACCTGTCCGTGCAGGTGATCAGTGCCGCGTTGGCGAAGATCCCCGAGCTCGACCCGCGCCTTGTCGAGGACCTCTACTGGGGCTGCGCCGAGCCGTCGGGTCGACACGGGTCCAACATGGCTCGGGTCATCGCCGTGCTGGCGGGGTTCGACGGACTGCCGGGCTCCACGATCAACCGGTTCTGCGCGTCGTCGGTGCAGACGACCCGGATGGCCTACCACGCGATCAAGGCCGGCGAGGGCGACATCTTCATCTCCGGCGGGGTCGAGTGCGTCTCGCAGTACACCAACTGGGCCGGGGCCGGCGGCTCGTCGGGTGACGACCAGAACCCGCTGTTCGCCGGGTCTGCCGCCCGCAGCGAGCAGATCGCCACGAGCAACGAGACCTGGACCGACCCGCGCGAGCACGACCTCCTGCCCGACGTCTACCTGTCGATGGGACAGACCGCCGAGAACGTCGCCACCCTGCGTGGCATCTCGCGCGAGCGCCAGGACGAGTGGGGCGTCTCGTCGCAGAACCGCGCCGAGAAGGCCATCGCCGACGGGTTCTTCGAGCGCGAGATCGCTCCCGTGACCCTGGGTGATGGAAGCGTCGTGAGCAAGGACGACGGTCCGCGGGCAGGCGTGACGCTCGAGGCGCTGCAGGGGCTCAACCCGGTGTTCCGCGAGCAGGGCACGATCACGGCCGGCAACTGCTGCCCACTCAACGACGGCGCCGCGGCCGTCGTGGTCATGAGCGACACCAAGGCCAAGGAGCTCGGGCTGACGCCACTGGCCCGGGTCGTGTCGACCGGCGTCTCCGGCCTGTCCCCCGAGATCATGGGCCTGGGCCCGGTCGAGGCCTCGCGCCAGGCGCTGGCCAGGGCCGGCATGACGATCGGCGACCTCGACCTCTACGAGATCAACGAGGCGTTCGCGGCGCAGGTGCTGCCGTCGGCCGACGACCTGGGCATGGACTTCGACAAGCTCAACGTCCACGGTGGCGCGATTGCGCTCGGCCACCCTTTCGGCTCGACCGGCGCGCGCATCACCACGACGCTGCTCAACGGCCTGGCTGCCCGTGACGGCCAGTTCGGTCTCGAGACGATGTGCGTCGGCGGTGGCCAGGGCATGGCCATCATCTACGAACGCCTCAGCTGAGGTTCGGCCGAGAGGCCCGGGTTCCTTCCACGTTCCAGTCTGAACTTGGAAGGAATCCGGGCCTCTCGCCTACGCTCACGCGCAAGACTGTCCTCATGGGGATCTTCCGTCGCAGCAAGGACCGTGACGACCGCAGCGCGCAGGCCGCGCAGGAGTCGATCGAAGGCTTCTGGTCGTGGTGGGCCACCGAGGGGAGGGCCCTGGCGGAGGACAGCATCGGCGGCGGCGGCAACGACGCCCTGGTGGCGCAGATGAGCCGTGGGGTCTCCGGCATCCATCCCGGCCTCGCCTGGGAGCTCAGTCCCGGGTCTGCGGCCAGACACTGCCTCGTCGTGAGTCCCGAGGGGGACGCAACCCTTCGCGCCCCCGCCCGTCGCTGGCTGAAGGCCGCTCCGGCCGCCGATGCCACGTGGGAGTTCGCGGACTCGCGACAGGCCAACCCGGACGCAGAGGCGCTCGAGCTCGAGATCGGCGGACAACGCATCGCCTTCGCCGACGTCGTGGTCGGCGCGCGGCGAGAAGGTCATCGCGTCGACGTCAGCGTCCACCACCCGGCTTTCCCCACCCTGGACGAACACGGTCGGATCACCGTGACGTTCCTCGCCCTCGACAACGCCCTTGGCGAGACCGACGTGGAGCTGTGGGTCGGAGAGGTCTCGCCCGCGATGGTCGCCCCCCTCGACGGGTTCGGGCTGGCCGGCCTGCGCGCCGTCGTGCGCGACCTCAAGGCGGAGAACACCGACGCACAGGGCCGGCCGGGGTGGGCGATCCTGAGCGGGGACGGCGACGGCGGGCCGGTCCTTGCCATGACCCAGGTGCCGCTGGCGTCGGCGACCGCGCCCGAGCTCGACACCCATGCCGCCGTCGTCGTCCCCTACGACGACCAGACCGAGCGGGGCCTTCCGGGAGAGGACGCCCTGGCCGCGCTGCGGACCCTCGAGGACTCGATCACCGACGCCCTCGGCGACACGGGCAGGGTGGTCGCGCACCAGTCCCAGGCCGGGGTCCGCGTCCTGCACGTCTACCTCGACGGAGCCGCGGACGCCGTCCCGCTGTTGGCGAGCATCTGCGACCCCTGGCCGCAGGACGTGCGGATTCGGGTCACCCCGGATCCCGGGTGGGCCAACGTCGCCCACCTGCGCACCTGAGAGCTCGCACGCGGCGCTGGGTCGGGGCGGCGCACGTGCCGGTCAGGCCAGTTCCAGGCGCCGGTGAACGGCCGGAGAAGAGTTCCTCGACTAGCCGATCCGCCGCAGGGCATGCCGGCGGGCCCGCCGGGTGCGGCGGGCTGTGGGGCGGGGTCATGGTTGCCACGGTGGGGCGGGGGTCGAACCCGCGGCGGGTGTCTGCCCGGCGGCGGCGGTCTCGAGCTGGTCCCACACGTCGTAGGTCCTGATCGCCGGTGGCGTTCCGAAACCACGACTCGAGCCTGAGTCCGGGCCTGAGTCCGGGCCTGAGTCCGGGCCTGAGTCCGGGCCTGAGTCCGGGCCTGGGTCCGGGGGTGGGCCTGTCCGGCTGGCCAGCCACTGGTCGTAGGCGCCGGGGGTCAGGTCCCACCGGACCTGGCCGTCGACGAGTTCGCCGTGGTAGCCCTTGTTGTGCACGATCGTGTGGTGCCGCCCGCACAACAACGCGGCGT